>QWOS01000050.1 GCA_003669555.1 Planctomycetota bacterium | reverse complement strand
TTTCCCACTTTTTGGGAAGCTATGAACATACCCCGGATCACGGGTGGGGTCAAGCCGGGCAAACCACTTCACCCAGCTTTTCCCAAGGTTTTTGCCCAGTTTCCCACCCGGGCAGTCATTCAGCTGACAAAACAGGCCCACTCTTCCCATCGAACGCAACGCATGGGCAACTGCGGATAATGGGCAGGGTGGGGGCGATAATCAGGCCAGGCTAAGGGTTTTCCGCCCTTCAACAGGCTCCCCCGCCGCTGCCGCAGCCTGCTCCAATGCCAGTTTGCGGATGTCGTGCGTCACGCGCATGGAACAGAACTTCGGCCCACACATGCTGCAAAATTTAGCCGATTTGAAAACATCCTGCGGCAAGGTCTCGTCATGCATCCGCCGTGCCGTTTCAGGATCAAGTGACAGCTCGAACTGGCGATTCCAGTCAAATTCGAAACGGGCCTTGCTCAGTTCGTCGTCACGGTCGCGGGCGCCCTTGCGTCCCCGGGCGATATCGGCGGCATGGGCGGCGATTTTGTAGGCGATCACACCCTGGCGGACATCGTCCTTGTTGGGCAGGCCCAGGTGTTCTTTGGGAGTGACATAGCAGAGCATGGCCGCTCCCGCTTCGCCTGCCAGGGCTGCGCCGATGGCACTGGTGATATGGTCGTAGCCAGGCGCAATATCGGTTACCAGCGGCCCCAGCACATAAAACGGGGCTTCGTGGCACATTTCGCGCTGCTTTTCCACATTCATTTTCACCAGGTGCATGGGCACATGGCCAGGCCCTTCGATCATGGTTTGCACGCCATGCTCCCAGGCTTTGAGTGTGAGTTCACCCAGCGTTTTCAGCTCGGCGAACTGAGCCGCATCGTTGGCATCGGCCAGACAGCCGGGGCGCAAGCCGTCTCCCAGGCTGTAGGTCACATCGTGCGCCCGCAAAATCTCGCTCAGTTCGTCGAAATTGGTGTACCAGGGGTTTTGCTCGTGCCGGACCATCATCCACTGGGCGATGAGCGAACCACCCCGGCTGACAATGCCGGTGATCCGGTTGGCGGTCAGGTGCAGATGCTCCAGCAGAACGCCCGCATGGATGGTCATGTAGTCCACCCCTTGCTGCGCCTGGCGCTCAACCATATCGAGGAGGTCGCGGGCCTTCATGTCGCCGATGTCGCGGATGTCTTTCACAGCCTGGTACATGGGCACGGTGCCGATTGGCACGGGTGAGGCTGCCAGGATCTTCAGGCGGATGCCGTCGATATCGCCACCGGTCGACAGGTCCATCACGGTGTCTGAGCCCAGATGTACCGCGGTGTGCAGCTTTTCCAGCTCATCTTCCACCTTGGAGAGGACGGCGCTGTTGCCAATGTTGGCGTTGATCTTGCAGCGCAGGGCGATACCGATGCCCATGGGCTCAAGCGAATCAGCCAGGTGATGGATGTTGGCCGGGATGACCATGCGGCCTCTGGCCACTTCGGAACGGACCAGTTCGGCTTCTACATCCTCGCGTTTGGCCACATATTCCATGGCAGGAGTGATATCACCGGCGCGGGCGGACTCGAGTTGCGTAGGCATGGACGATCAACCTCCGGGATGCGATCCCAAAAGCCGCCTCCACGCGGAACTCCGCGCGGTCGCGCTCCCTGCGCCGGCATGATCCGGATCAGGTGCGAAGGGTGTGCTCTCAGCCGGCGGAACCCCGCCGACACCCCTGGCGACATTATCACCCTAGTGTAGCGGCCCCGGGTGCGGCATGGAAGCATGTCCACTTCCGGTTATCACATTGCCCTGCCGAAGCCCGGTGTTTCCCGGGTAAGATCAGGAACCTGACCCTGGAGGCATGAGCCATGATCCATCGCCCGTTGAAGCTGTGCCGATTCACCCTGCTTCCCACCTTGTGTGCGCTGGTGTGGCTGACCTGCCTTCCCGGCGGGGCAAAAGCGCAGGAAAAACTGGTCGATCAGGTGCGCAAATCCATTGACAAAGGGGTGCAGTTCCTGCGCGATCAGGAGCAGGGCCGCGGCCACTGGGAGGTTGATGCCGAAAGCACCGCACGCAAGGGGGGCTGGAGCGCCTTGGCGCTGCTCGCCCTCATGCAGGCAGGTGTGCCGGTGGAAGACGAGATGATCCAGCGCGGTCTCAAATTTCTCCGGGGCGTCGAGCCCCAGCAAACTTACACGGTTGGCCTGCAGACCATGGTTTTCTGCCTGGCCGCCGACCCCCGGGACCGGCCACTCATCCAGCGCAATGCCGACTGGCTCATGAAGGCCCGTTCCAAAGGGGGAGGCGTGGTGGGCTGGGGGTATGGCAGTGATCCCGGCGCACCCGACAACTCCAATACCCAATACGCCCTGCTCGGCCTGCACGAGGCCCTGCTTGCCGGCGCCCAGGTCGACCGGCAGGCCCTGGCCGATGTGCGGGGCTTCTTCCTGCAAACGCAATTGGGAGACGGTGGCTGGAGCTACCGTGGCGGTGGTTTCACCACCATGACCATGACCACCGCCGGCCTGTGCAACCTGCTGATCTGCGGCATGGACCTGAAGACCGGCCGCGCCAAACTGCTGCCCGATGGCAGTGCCCTGAACTGTGGCCAATACGATGAGAACCTCCAGGTGAAGAAGGCGATTGACTGGATCGCCACCAACTTTCCCGGACGGCTCGACCGCAACTCCGCCCGACAGCTTCACCACATTTTTTATGGTTTGTATGGCATCGAACGGGCCGGGCGGCTTACCGGGGAGCGTTTTTTCGGCGGGCATGACTGGTACCGTATCGGCTGCAAGTATCTCGTCGATGTGCAACGGGTGGACGGGTCCTGGGGCTCCGGCGCCAACGAGGCGGGTATCGGTCTCGATAGCTGGCCCGTTGTAGCCACCAGCTTCAGCCTGCTGTTTCTTGGCAAGGGTCGCACACCCGTGCTCATCAGCAAGCTATCGCATAACCGGGGCGATGGCTGGAACAACAAGCGTTCCGACCTTCGGCACCTCACCGATTTCTGCAGCAAGGAACTGTTCCGCGGCATGCCGCTCGCCTGGCAGACCTTTGATGCCCGCCAGACCGACGCAAACGACAAAGACACCATCCGCCAGCTTGCCGACGAGCTGTTACCCAGCCCCATCGTTTTTTTCAATCACCATTCCCGCGCTCCTGCCGGCCGGGAAAAAGAGATCCTGAAAGAATACCTGTCCAATGGGGGCTTCCTTTTCGCCGAGGCTTGTTGCGGCAAGTTGGAATTCGACGGCGAATTCAAGGCGCTGATGAAGGATATGTTCCCCGACAATGACCTATTTCGCCTGCCCGAGGGGCACCCCATTTTCAGCGCGTCGGGGAAGTTCCTGGTGCCAGCCGATGCCTTCCCGCTTTACGCCATCTCGCAGGGCTGCAAGATCGTGGCGGTGTACAGTCCCAGGCCCATCACCGGGTATTGGGAGGACGATGACCGCAAGTCGCCGCGTGGCGAGCTGGCATTCAAACTGGGTGCCAACATCGTCGCCTACGCCACCGGGCTGGAAGCACCGAAGCCCCGCCTCACCGAGGTGGATGTGGCCCGCGACAGCAGCAAAATCCCGATACGGCGCGGTTTCCTGCGCGTGGCCCAGCTTCGCCACGATGGCGACTGGCAACCAGCCCCCAAGGCGATGCGGCACCTGTTGCTGGAGACCCGCAAGCTGGGTGTGGATGTGGTTTCCGAACCGGTGGGGCTACTGCCCGACGACGAGAATGTGCTCGATTTTCGCCTGTTTTACATGCACGGCCGCAACGCTTTCGGCTTTCCGGCCGCCCGCCTGAAAAAACTGCAGTTCGCCCTGGAGAACGGTGGGCTGCTGTTGGCCGATGCCTGCTGCGGGGCGCCGGCTTTCGATGCCAGCTTCCGATCCTTCATCGGGGCCCTGCTCGAGGGGCTGGAGACGCCGGTGGGCCAGGCTAAACCGAGGCTCGAACCCATCCCCCTCACCGACGAACTCTTTTCCGCCGAGCTGAATGGCAAAAAAATTGAGGAAGTCCGGTGTCGCCGCGAAAAACCCGCCGGCAAAGGCAACACCGGCTACCCGCCCGCGGCGCCCAAGCTGGAGGGGGTGAAGATCAACGGCCGCTGGGCTGTCATCTACAGCCAATACGATCTCGGCTGCGCGCTGGAGCGCACCAAGTCATCCGACTGCCTGGGACACGATTTTGACAGTGCCGCCGCGCTGGGCAAGGCAGCTATCCTCTATGCCTTGCGTCGTTGATAGGGCTGCGGCAGGCCGGGGCCGATCAGGCCTCCGCCTTCCAGAGCCCGCTGTCCCAGCAGCGGTTCTTCACCGGGGCCAGCACCTGCAGCACCTCGGCCAGCAAGAGCGGATCGGGCCGCGACGCCTCGGCCTCGAGATTTGACTCCACCTCGGAGACGGTCTTCATCCCCACCAGCGTGGTGGCGATGCGTTCGTCCAGCAGCGGGAACTGCATCGCCAGTTGCGCCAGGTCGGCACCATGACGCTGGCACACCTCGGCTGCCTGCCGGCAAGCCACCTTCACCTCGGCTGGCGCGGGGTGCCAATCCTGGGGGCCGGCCATGGTCAGCAGGCCCATGCTCATGGCGCTGGCATTGATGATGCCGGTGCCGCGACGCTCCGCCAGGGGAATCAGGGTTTCCTGCATGCTCTGGTCGAGCAGGGTAGCGTGGCAGTAACTGATGACCACATCCAGCGGGCAGGCCTCGATTGCCCTTGCCAGCATGCCGATCGGGTAGCAGGTCATGCCGATGAAGCGGCACTTGCCCTGACGCTTCAGGTCTTCCAGGGCCTTGAGGGTCTCATCAAAAACCATGGCCTCGTTGGGTTCGAACTCGATGTCGTGCGCCTGCAGGATATCCACATGATCGGTCTGGAGCAGGCGCAACGAGGTTTCGCAGCTTTCTTTGATGAATCGGGCGGAGAAATCAAACTGGTCTTTGGCGATACGGCCACATTTGGTGGCTAAAACCACCTTTTGGCGCCAGCCCCCAGCCAGCCCCCTGCCCAGGATCTCTTCGGACTTGCCGCCGCCGTAGTAGGGGCTGGTGTCGACCAGATTGACGCCGCGGTCGATGGCCAGATGCAGGGCGCGGATCGACTCGTTCTCCTCAAACCCGCCGTAAAAGCCGCCGAGAGGGCCGCCGCCAAAGCCCAGCACGGAAACCGACAAGCCGGTTTTCCCCAAGGTGCGTTTACGCATGATTCTGCTTTCAAATGAGGGTGAGAGAGGTATTTTCGGCCTTCAGGGTTTGTAGCAGGAGATGGGCCGCATGGAAGAGGGGCAGATTTCGTCGCATGGTCTGGCGGCTATCTTGTAGGATGATGATTCACGGCACCCGGAGTGAGTGGGGCCGCCCATCGTGTGGAATCACCGGGGTGATCCTTACCATCACATTGCTGACCCTTGGCATCTACCTCATGCGGGTGGCGCGCTGGCATTTGCGCGATTATCCCACCCTGATCGGCGGTGGCTGGGATCTGGGCTGGGTGGTTTTGGGGGCCTCGGGCCTATTGGGGCTGCAATTGCCGGCTTTGCTGGCCCAGATACACGAGAAATGGCGGGCTGTAGCGGTCTCCCACGAGCGGCCCGGTCTGTTGGGAACAGCGGAATTCTGGCAACTGGCGTTCCTTGCCTATTTTTTCCTGGTGGTGGGGCTGATACTGCTGGAGCTGCGGGCACGGCTGGGGTTGACGCATCTGTACAACCTTCGGGCCGCGAAAATGAGTCGCCTACTGTTGCGCGCCTGCCTCGAATGCGGCCTGCGACCGCATCTGGACAAGGGGCGCCTCGAGTTTACCAGCGACAGTATCAGCCCACGCTATCTGGAACGGGGTCCGGCTTTCAGTCAGCCTTTGAGGCTTTCCCTGAAAGCCGCTCCCTGGATGAATTACGGGCAATTGCGCTGGAGCCAATGGGACCACCCGGCCCGAGCCGTGCTGGAGGAGGCGGTATTCCAGGTGGTTGGCCACCATGCGCCCCGGAACAAAACTCCCGGCACGCTGCTGCTGGGAGTAGCAACCGGCATCTTGCTGCTTTCGTCGGGACTGAGCGTGGTGGTCACGATCATGAAGCTGCGCGGCTGGTAAGAAAGCCCGGGGCAGAGTAATACCTTTAGAGTAGCACGGTGCGCAAAAAAGCAAGCGCGCAAGGCATGCAGCCTCACGCGCCAGGGCACCCGGTTGGGGAAAGCCCTTACTTCTTGGCGCCACCCTTGGCTGCTGGAGCTGCTTTGGCATCCTTGGCGGCTTCTTCGGGGGTCTTGGCGGCCTTCTTGACCTTCTTGGCGATCTTGACGACCCGCACCTTGGGCAGACCAAAAGGGCTGCGACCATCAGCCCACTTGTCGTCGGCTTTGAGCACAAGGATGCGCTCGCCACGGGTGAGTACGCTGCGAGCCCTTGAGAGGGCATTTTTACGACGAAGACTCTTATCAATCGACATGCCTACCACCCCTGCCAGGCTACCTGGGCTCAAAAGTCAACAAGCTAGAAACCACCCAGCGAGTGCAAAGGGCCAATTGATCCGATGCAATCGACTTACCATCAACTAGAAGATATACCCTAAGAGAGCGAATCAGGCAATCCGAAGGATCATCCAAACTGTGCGGGAGTGACTCATGCGTGTGCGACTGGACTACGGCAAGACGGGGCTGATGGTGGAATTGCCCGAAAAAGGGCTGGTGGGCCCTCTGGAAATCCGCGAGGCTTCCCCTCTCCCCGACCCGCAAGCGGCTCTGGAAGCCGCTTTGGCCCATCCGGTCGGCACGCCTCCCCTGGCTGAGCTAGCGAAAGGCAAGAGAAGCGCCTGCGTTGTTATTTGTGATATCACGCGCCCGGTCCCGAATCAGCTGCTGCTCCCGCCTATCCTTCGAACCCTCGAGCAGGCCGGTATCCCCCGGGCCGGTATCACCATCCTCATTGCCACCGGCCTGCACCGCCCCAATGAGGGCGCCGAGCTGGTGGAACTGGTGGGTGCGGAGGTTGCCCGCGACTATCACTGTGTCAACCATCATGGCAAGGAATCCGCTGAACACACCTTTTTGGGCACCACCCCTCGTGGCGTGCCCGCCTGGATCGACAGCCGATACATCCAGGCCGAGCTGAAGATCACCACCGGCCTGATCGAGCCGCATCTGATGGCTGGCTACTCGGGTGGCCGCAAGCTGATCTGCCCGGGCATCGCCGGCCTGGAAACTGTCAAAGTCTGGCACGGGCCCAAATTTCTGGAGGATCCCCGGGCGGATTGCGGCATCCTCGAAGGCAATCCGGTCCATGAGGAGAACACCCTCATCGCCACCATGGCCGGGTGTGATTTCATCGTCAATGTGTGCATTGATGGCAAACGACGCATCACCTGGCTGGGTGCAGGCCACATGATTGATGCCTGGATGGAGGGCGTGAAATTTGTGGAAAATGTGGTGCGTGTGGGTGTGCGCGAGCCGCTTGATGTGGTGGTGACCTCATGCGCGGGCTACCCGCTCGACACCACCTGGTATCAGGCGGTGAAAGGGCTGACCGGGGCCTTGCCAATTGTCAAGCGGGGCGGAACGATCATCCTGGTGGCAAGCCTCACCGAGGGGGTGGGCAGCCCGGAGTTCCAGGAAGTCTTGCGTGACAACCCGGTCCTGGAAGACTTTATCGAACGGATCAAGACCACCGACTATTTTGTGATGGATCAATGGCAACTGGAAGAGCTGGCCAAGGTGCGCCGCCGCTGCAAGGTAAAAGTGGTTAGCCACGGCCTGAGTCCCGAGGTGCTGCGGCAGTGCCATGTGGAACCAGCCGAAAGCGTGGAAAGCGCCCTGGCCGAATGCCTGGCCGAATATGGCCCCAAGGCCCGCATCGGCGTCATCCCCAAGGGCCCTTATGTGCTGCCTTATGTGGAGACAGCCGCCGCCCACTGATCCGGGGGGCGTGGCTGGCGGCAAACACTTGCACTGTTCAGGGTGTTCTATCAGGACCGCCGGCAAACCCGGCGGTCCACTGGTTCGTCCTGATAGGGCCGGGTGGGAATTCCAGAGAATCTAAGGAGCATGCCATGGGTCATCTGATGCAGCGTCGGGAGTTGTTGAAAACAGCCGCCTGGGCTCTGGCGTGCTCCACGCCGGGCATGGGCAAGTTGCTGGCGGAGGTGCCGATGCAGTCGATCGCCCGGGGTAGCAACCAGTTTGGCTGGGAGTTGCTGCGGCAACTCGACGGCAAGGGTAACACCTTTGTCTCGCCCACCAGCATCGCCGCGGCGCTGGGCATGACTGCCCTGGGTGCCCGGGGGGAAACGCTGGAAGAAATGGCCCGGGTGCTGCATGTGCCCGCCGGCACGCCTGATCTGGATGCCGGCTGGAAAGAACTGATTGACGCCCTGCGCGCTGACAAGCCTGGCCGGCAGGTGAAGCTGGCCAACCGCCTGTTTGGCCAAAAGGGTTTTGCCTTTCTGCCCACTTTCACCGACCGGCTGGCGTCGGCCTTTGCGGCACCGATGGAGGTGGTCGATTACAGTAATCCGGAGGGCGCGCGGGATCGCATCAACGGGTGGGTGGAGGACAACACCAACCAGCTGATCAAGAATCTCATCCCCTCGGGGGTGCTGACGCCACTCACCCGGCTGGTCCTGGCCAATGCCATCCACTTCAAGGGCGACTGGCTTTTGCCGTTCACCAAGGGAGCGACCCGGCCCGGTCAGTTCCAGGTGACCGCTGGCAAATCGATCACCCTGCCGCTGATGCAGCAGACCGGCAACTTCCGCCTGCGCGAGGATGCCAGTGCCGAGGCCCTGGAAATGCTTTGCAAGGGTAACGACCGCAGCGTGCTGTTTATCGTGCCCAAGCAGAAGCATGGGCTGGGGGCGCTGGAGAAAAAACTCACCCCGCAGACGCTCGACACCCTGCTGGCCGACAAGGTGCCTGCCCAGCGGGTGGAACTGGTACTGCCTCGCTTTGAGGTGAACACCGCCCTGTCGCTGAAGCAATCGCTGGCAGCGCTAGGCATGCCGAAAGCCTTTGCCAACGGTGCCAACTTCACCGGCATGAGTGAGCAGGACAAAACGCTGAAAATTGATGAGGTGGTCCACAAGGCGGTGCTGAAAGTGGACGAACAGGGTGCCGAGGCGGCGGCGGCCACCGGGGTGATCGTGGGCGTGCGATCCATGGCAGTACCCCGCCAGGTGCGGCGGTTCGTGGTGGATCAACCTTTCCTGGTGGCGATTCGCGATCTCCCCTCGGGCGCGCTGCTTTTCCTGGGCCGGGTGACCGAACCGAAGGAAAAGGCCTGATAGTTCCTGTTGGCAGGCGTGCAATCCGGGCCATCAGCAGGGTTTTTCCCTGCTGATGGTTTTTTTTTGGGGGGGGTTGGAAGAGCCGGTGCGGTACCCTGGCCTGCAAGTTGCTCAAGGGGGCCTGACATCAACCTGGTGCCTTTCAGCTTGAGCTAATTGATTCGACCATAGGCACACAGGATGGCCTGGCGGCCACATGGACCTTGAGCCGCATCTGCAATGCGGAACTTTCATGGAAGACTGCTTGGTGGTATTTACCCCATCATGAAGCGTTGGACGCTCTGGTTGCGGCAATCGGGTAGAGCGGTTTTCGAATAAAAAAACATATATAAATATCAGCAAGCATATCTTTGCTTTTGGGGAGCCAGGCCTAAACGAGCTTATGGATGACCTTTCACCGTACAGCGGGATCAGATTTCTATCTGGAAAATGCTGTAGAGTGATTAAAAATGCTGTAGCATAGTTTAAAAGTGCTGTAGCGTAGTGAATGGCCTACATAACTGGCTAATTGGTAAACGAAGGACAACAATGGCAATTTTCCAGCGCTTATTAAATACCAAGTCAAACAAACAAGCCAAAGCAGTGGTGCCCCTGGCCAGGAACTACAAACGGCTCGCAATCGAACAGCTTGAGGCCCGCATCACCCCCGCTGATGTGGTTGTTTCATCTCTTTTGTTCCGCGGCGACCTGATTGCTGACGGTGCGAGCTTCAGAGCAATCAACAAGCAGATTCAAATAGGTTTCAACCCCACAGAGGGTGAGGAATTCCGTAGTTTGGTCACTCTGACTGGCGATACGGTGCTGGATCCGGCGCTGCAAAATTTCCAGTTCAAGGGCGTTGGCGCAGTGCCGGGAGTGGGCGGCCTGCAGGATTTCTGGTCTGCCACCACGCTCAGCACCTTTGATGTGCAGAAGATGACAGCCACTACCGGCGAATCGATCACCGGTAAGGCTCTCACGCTGGGTGACCTGGTCTCTACCACCACCACCCTCACGCTGGAAAACCCCAACGGGGGCGACACCAGCGACAGCCAGGTGAAGCTGGACGGCGCGGGCACGCTGGGCTTCACCGGGGCCTCCATGCCCCTCGCGCTCAACCCGTTGGCGGTCACCGTCACGGGTGCTGGCGTGGGCACCGCCTCGGGCAAGGCCTCCGGCACATTCGAGGCCCAGGGCACCACCTGGACCCTGACGGAAAATCCGTTTGCGGCCACTTTCACCGGCGGCAAATCCACAGTCACCGTCACCGGAACCGCCAGCGCGCTGCTGCGAACGGACGCGGTTTCCATGGAGATAGACACCGCCAAGGATGCGGCCAACGGCCTGGTGGTGGCGGCCGGAACGATTAATACCCTCGGAGCCTCCGTAACGGCCCAGCCATTCTCTATCGCAGGTGTGCCCATCACACTGGACGGGCGTTTCTACCTCACCAACTCCAGCTTGGATTTCAAGGGAACAGGGCAGCACACCGGCGCTTTGGGTTTTTTGGGTTACTCGGACCTGCGATTCAGCCTGGCCAATGACAAGGTCACCGGCCTGACCGCCTATTCCACCGCTCCCTGGCTCAATGCCGGGGCAGGTGCGGCCAACCTGATCAGCTTCCTTCCCTTCACAGGGGTCGTGAGCCTCACCGCCAATATGGAAGGAAAGTTGACTACCGATTCCAAAGGCAAGGAAAGCCTGTCCATCACGGGCAGTGCCGGCTTCACCTGGGACAAGCTATCCGACGGCAAGGCAGCGTCCAAAACCGTCACGGCGTTGACACTGTCCACCACGGGCAACGGTTTTGTCATCAAGGATGGAACCGTGCAGGACTGGAATGTCCAGCTTGATGGAAGGCTCGATATCAGCAACTTCTCCTTCCAGGCCAAGCAGACACAGTTCTTCTACTCGAGCAATCACGCCAAATATGGCAAGGACACCTACGGCCTTTTCGGAACCTTATTTTGGACAATAGGAGACGGTGGCCCCACGACCTTTTACAAGGACGGTGACAAAAGCAAAACCACCTTTGTCGAACCCTCTAATTTCGCCCAGATCAACCTAGGCGACCAAACCAATCCAGGCCTGATCATTGCGGATGGTCAGCTCAGAAGGCTGGATGCCGGCCTGACAATCCGCGAGTTTAAGTTTGCTGGTTTCAAATCTCGCTTGATCGATGCTGGCGTCTTCTTTGAGCGAACACCCGACACCAACTGGAAAGTAGGCCTGTACGGAACGCTGGCGGTCGAATTCTGGAAGAACAAGGCAGGCTCCGCCTCATTGGGCACCCGTGCGGCACCGGGATTGTTCTTGGTTTCCTATGACGATGGCAAAGGCAACTGGTTGACCAATGTGGCGTTCAATGATGTCACCTTAAAGATTCCAGCCATAGGCTTGGGTTCTTTCGGGCTCAGCGACATTGAATTTTCTATGAAAAAGAGCGGAGAAACCATCTCCTGGAGCGGCAAGGCCGGGGTCCGGATTCTTGGCAGTATGATTGAGGGCACCTTCGCGCTCAAAACCACCCAGGATAAGACCACAGGTGTAAGCGACACCCAATTGGACGGCCTCACACTTGGATGGCGCGCAGACCCCCTCAGCAAAACATTTGACGGCATCCAATTCGGGCCGTATCCGGTCTACCTCGTTTCTATCTCGGGCGGCGTGCAAAACCTGACAGACCCGAATGGAAATTGGGCGATTGTTGGCAATATGGAAATCGGCTTTGGCAAGCGAATCCCTTGGCTACAAGGTGCAGATGTAGTGATGGTCTACCCTGCTTTGGTCAGTGGTAACCTCGTCTTCAATATCAATCCTTTCAAGTTCACGGGCACCGTCAACCTTTACCTCGGTGCACAGTGGGATACGATGGGCGGGGTAGCCACAGGCGCCAAGTGGAAGGCGCTTGCTGGCAACGGGAAGGGAGTTGTGCTGATCGATCCAAGCAATAACACCTATGAGGTGACTGCCACACTTAGCCTGATGCAGTTGATCAGCGGTCAGGTTATTCTCTCCTACAAGAATGGTGAATTGTTGCTGTATGGCAATGTGGCTGTTAAGCCAACTCCCAACGGGATGTTCGATTGGTGGCCCGTCAACAACATCGACGCCAATGGCACAGCGATGTACTTGGTGACCAGCAACAAAAAACTTTTTGCCGCTTGGGCCCAACTGAAAATCATCGGCTGGAATCAGACGGTGGGTGTGGGTTATGACTTCCTGAAAAGCGAGACCATCTGGATCACCTCCACCGGCAAGGTCAACGAACTGATCGCTCTGAAAGATGCTTTCGTCGCCGGCAGTCCCTTCAAGTATAGCCAGACCAAGGATGTAATTATCCCCGCGGATTCAACCGGATTGCAGTCCTCGCGTTACACAGTAACCGTTCCCTTCGTCACCACCGCGATCGCGTCTGGCGGGACCAGCTATGCCAGCGCCCTGCAAAAGTCGGACATCCAGGTCACCGTCCCATCGATCAAGGATGGGACGATAGATCTCTTAAGCCAGGTGTCCTACACCACCCGGGTGGAAATGGGCTCTCCAGACAGCAAGGGTTTCACGCTGGGCTCGATCATCGTTGACATCTTCCCCAACACCTCCTCCAAGCTGGACTTCGCGAAGACCTTCGCGGCACTGGGGATCAAGAACCCCACCATCCAGGTCAAGGTGGGGTTAAAACAGAACTCCATGTTTTACCTTCCAAGTTCCATCCCCGTCGACTATCAGGCGTTTTTGGAAATAATCACAGCTAAGCCCGATGACTACCTGACCGGCGTGGACAACTCCCAAGGCGTGAATCGGTACACGAATGCCAAGTGGGACAGCTTGAAAAAAGTTGAAGTCGGCGCCAATCAATTCCCGATCGGCCCCACCAGCCTGAGCAACTTCACTGTGGCAGGGCCCACAGTGACTGTCGCCAACGGCCAACTGGTGATGAGCGAGATCAACTCCTACACCAACGCCACCAACTTTACCTACACTGCCAACGCCTCGATGCAGACCCGCGACAACGGCACCGTCTCGATGCTGGTCGCTGAGGAGGCCGACATCGTGGCCAGCCGCTGGGTGGTCCAGCGCACAGGCGAATGGTCCAGTGTGGTCGGCGGCATTGCCGGCCACAGCTACTCCGCCGACGGCTGGGTGGTGGAGAAGAACAGCTTCGACCAGTTCGACATCAAGAACCAGAAGTTGGAGACCCCCTTTGCGGGCACCGTCGGCACCGAGGTGCTGTTCTTCAACACCGACAAGATCGCCCAGGTGGGTGTCGTCCAGTCGGTGGGCACTTCCGTGACAATCCTCTCAGGCGGGGCCAACTTCACGGTGGCCCCCGACCAGGTCAAGGCCCTGTGGGCCCGCAAAGCCCAGGTGAAGCTGCTATCGAAGACCGGTGGCGGCTCCGCAGGGGAAGTCTTCACCGCTACTCTCATCCCGACCGGCTTCGCGCAGAAACAGCAACTCCAGGACGCCACCAGCAAGGCATACAACTACTACGAGGCCTTCAGCGCGGACCAGGCTGTCACCTCGGGCCAGATGCCCGCCCTGCCAGCCGGGCCGATCACCGCCACTATGCTGAAACTGCCCACCCTGCCGGGCTATGTGGGGGAGATGGAGGCCACCGAGGGTTCCGTCAACGGCAGCAAGTATTACCCGGTCGACGCCGGCGCCAAGCTGACCACGCTGCGCCAGGGCAGCGCCCCGTCGCTGGCCAATGCCGATGGCACCGTTCGGGACGCCACCGCCAACTTCCCGCTGAAGGATCTGCAAAGCGGCACCGGCACCGTGACCTGGAGCGAGCAGGGGATGACCCCCACACCCAAGTGGGCCTACCTGCAGATCAACGACAACATCAACCCTGCCAGCTTCAGTGGTTTCTACCGCTTCACCCCGTCGGTGCAACTCACCGGCAAAGCCCTGGTCACCGACAAAATCAGCCCGGCCGTGCCGTACCAGGGGCTGAGCGTCTACCTCGACACCAACAACAACGGCGTGTTCGACCGGCCAGAGGCCTTCAAAGACGCCAACAACAATGGGGTTTTCGATACCGGCGAGACCTACAGCGATACCAACAATAACGGCGTCCGCGACACGCTGCAGGAGCCGTACACCCTCACCAACTCTGCCGGCGAGTACTACTTCTTTGATGTGGCCCAGGGCAGCCACCAGGTCGGCTTCGACCTGCCCGAAAATCGCCTGCCGGTCTCCGGCACCTCCATCGTCACAGTCACGCGCGGGTCCGAGGCCGTCACCACCGTGCCGGACTTCCACGCCAAGTACTCCAACCCTACGTTGGCCGGGCAGTTGTTCGTCGACACCAACCAGAACAACAAGCGTGAAGCCGACGAGCGCGGGGCCGCCGGCGCCAAGCTGCTGGTGTTGGACAAGGACGGCAAGGCTGTCACCACACCCGACGGCCAGCCCCTGGTGGTGGTGACCGACGACGAGGGCAACTACTCCATCACGCTGTGGGGGGAGTACGGCACCGAGGTGAAGCTTAAGCTCGAGGGCACCGCCGACGGCGGCAAGACCACCATCGGCCCCACCAAGGATGGCGGCGACACCAAGCTCTTCACCGGCGTCGATTACGCCAAGCCTGCCGCCTTCACGCATGACTTCGCCGTGCAGGCCAGCTACGAGTTCAAGCCCGACCCGAACGCCTCCACCATCGAGAATGTCTTCGGCTACCTGATGCTGTTCCTGCAGGGCAAGTACACCGGCGTCAACTTCCGCACCTCCGGGTTCCAGTTCCTGGTCGAGCGGTTCAAGATGCTGCCGTTTGAGGAGAACCAGCAGGGGATCGAGAACGCCAAGGGGAAGGCCATCTTCGGCGGCCAGACGCTCAACTTCGAGTTCGTCGGCCCCCGCGGCCTGGTGACCAATGGCCTGAAGCTGCTCGAGGTGAACCTGAAGCTCTCGGGCGATTTCAACATCTTCGGCGCCAAGTTGAACCTGAACCAACTGACGGGCCGGTTCGTCGCCGGCGACCCTGCCCAGGGCACCTCCGACAGGTTCCAACTGACGGGCGCCACCACGCTGGACATCGGCGGCAACAAGGTGACCGCGGAACTGCTCAACAGCGGCCTTGTCCTGTCCGACCGGGGTATCGAATCGCTCGACCTCAAGTTCACCGGCTCGCTGCTCATCTCCGGCCAAAAAGTCGACCTAGGCTCCCTGAAGGCCGTCTACGATCGCGTTGCCGACAAGCTGACGCTGTCGGGTGACACCAAGATCCTCACGCTGGGCTCCGAGACCGACGGCACCTTCTTCCGCCTCAAGGGTGCGCTGATCGAGATCACCGGCGGCAAGGTGACCACGCTGCAGGCCACCGTCGAGGGGGCGATGGACATCGCCGGCGCCAAGTTCACGCTCGACTCCCTCACCTTCGCCTACCTCGCCGCGGCCAACACCTTCCGGCTGACCGGCAGCTCCACGGTCGACTTCTCCAGCGACAAGTTCACCGTGTCGCTGCCCGAGCCTGGCGCCGAGTTCTCCGACGCCGGCACCCGCATCAAGGGCAAGGTGACCGGTAGCGCCAACCTGGGGACCAAGGCCTCCCCGGTCACCCTGTCGCTGGACAATCTCGACCTCGACTATTCCGAGGCTGATAGCTCCCTGCGCATCGCCGGCAAGACCAGCCTCACTGTGAATAAGACCCAGGTCGGCCTGGCCGAGGGCGACCTGCGGTTCAAGGGCGGCCTGTTCCAGAGCTTCAAGGCCTCCGCTAGCGGCGAGTTCACCGTCGGCGGCGCCGTGGTCACCCTGGGCGCCGGCAACAAGTTCGAATACGACCGCGCCACGGATCTGCTCCGCCTCGCCGGCGACGCGACCGTGTCGCTGGCACCGGCCGCCGGCGCCACCGACGAGAACGCCAAGAAGACCAAGCTGGTGGGTATCAGCGGTTCCATCACGCTGAAGGACGGTGCGGTCCAGGCCATCGCCGCCACCGTCAGCACCGGCACCCTCGCCATCGCCGGCGCGCCGGTGCAGATCCAGTCGATGGGCTTCGCCTACGATGGGGCTGCCGACCGCTACGCCCTCTCCGGCTCCGCGTCGATCGAACTGCTCGGCGGCAAGCTCACCGCCGCCTTCCCCTCCCCCGGCATCGTCTGGAAGAACGGCCAGTTTGACTTGCTCAGCTTCAAGCTGTCCGGTGAATTTCCTCTTCAGAAGGACAAGGCCGCCATCGCGCTGAAGATCGAGGACCTCGCCGCCGCCTACTCCGATTCGGCGGGTAGCCTCACCCTCACCGGCGGGGCCAGCATCCGCGCCGGGAACACCTCTGGCAAGCTGGAGACCGATGCAAACGGCATCGTCATCGCCGACAACGAGCTGAAGAACTTCTCGGCCTTCCTGACGCTGAACCTCGGCTTCGGCGGCGAGGCGTTCACCGACAGCAACCAGAACCTGAAGTGGGACACCGGCGAGCCCTTCACCGACTCCAACGGCAACAAGAACTTCGATGGCGGCCTGTCGCTGGATGTCACCAAGGCGGGCGTCTCCTACGCCGCCGCCACGGCCGACTCTGGCACCCGCCTGCTCCTGGCCGGCAAGGCCGTCCTGGATTTCGACGGCACCGGCCCCGGCAAGGAGGGCGTGACCATCGAAATGGCCAATCCCGGCATCGAGCTGATCGATGGCGAGGTGGAGAACTTTTCGGCCGCAGTGACCGCCGCCTTCGACCTGAAGTCGCTGAACTTCAAGCCCTCCGGCGCGGTCGGCCTGCGCTACCAGCGGGCCAAGGCCCAGCTCGACCTCTTCGGTGGCGTCAACATCAAGGTGGGCACCAACCCCTTCAGCTTCAACCTGGGCACCAGCGTCGACAAGCCCGGGCTGCGCCTGGAGAACGGCGCCATCACCTATGTCAGCGCCGCCCTGACCACCAGCTTCGGCGTGGGCGACCTGAAGTTCGAGGCCAAAAACGCCGGTTTTACCTACGACGGCGCCAAGGACGCCTGGGCCCTCTTCGGCGGTGTGAAACTGTCCAATGTCTTCTCCGTCGGCCTGTCGCTCGGCTCCCAGGCCTCCCCCGGCCTATGGATCCGGAACAACGACTGGGAGATCAACAATGTCACCCTCAGCCTTGAGAAGATCTCCCTGGGCTCCTTCGGCATCGACGAGGCCAGGCTGACCATTAACAAAAGCGATACCGCCTGGAGCGTCTATGCCAAGTGCGCGGTCCAGTTGCCGATCGCCGGCGGCGTGGGGGCCTCCGGTGAGTTCTCGGTGGTCAACGGCAACATCGACCTGATCTCGGTGGCCTTCGCCTCGCAGACCGGCATCAACATCCCCGGCACGCCGCTGCTCATCAACTACATCCAGGGCAGCATCAAGAACTTGACCAACCTCGACCAGATCATCCTCTCGGGCAGCATGGGCATCGGGGTGGGCTCGCAGATCGACATCCTCGGCAAGAAGGCCACCATCGCCCAGTTCGTCGGCTCCTTCACGCTCGATCCCAACAGCCTGCGCCTGCAGGTCGACGCCTACCTCGGCGCGATCAATTCCGGCACCCTCACCGACCCCAAGTGGTCCGGCGTCCTCGGCAAGGGCACCGGCACCCTCATGCTCGACTGGGGCAAGGGGGAATACTATGCCGATGTGAAGCTGTCGCTGATGGGCGGCGTCTTCGACGCGGGCGGGCGCCTGTCGTTCAGCGATGCCAACGGCCTGGTCATGCGCGCCTACGCGGCGCTGAAGGTCCCCGATGACATCAAATGGATCGGCGGCATAAAACTCGGTGCCGCCGACTTCCTGCTGGTTGCCAACCCCGCCAAAGACCAGATGTTCGTCATGGGCTGGGGAACCTTTGCCACCTTCTGGACCTACGGCCTCAAGGTCGACTTCAGCAAGCCTTCGGTTAACTTCGACCTCCTCGACGAGACCGACATCAACCGCGAGCTGAAAAACGCCAATGTCCAGCCCACCGCTTTCTCCTCCATGGCGCTGATAGACACCCCGGTGCTCCGCTCCGCCTCAGTGTTCTCCTCGCCGATGGGCCCGCGGGTGCAGGGCGGCTTCAACACCCAAGCCAGCCAGGCCTTTGAATACGCCGGCCAATCCTCCCCGGTGCCCCCCACCGAGGTGACTACCGGCCTCTACCAGACCCGCTTCCGCGTCAAGGACCCCGCCCGCTGGGCCGACAGCGCCACCTGGCTCAACCAAGTGACCTTCCTGGCAGAGCCCGTACCGGGTGTCGAGTTCGTACAGACGCTCGCGGAGTTCGACTCGTACACCGGCTACGGCACCATCGGCCTGCGTGCGGTGCCCCTGGCGGGCCAGTACCTGCCCCGCGGGATGGGCGTGCGCTCCAAACTTCGAAGCCCCGTGGAACTGGGCGGCACCTATGCCGAGACCAGCCAGACCGATCCGGATCTGGAGACGGCCTGGGAGCAGGCCTTCGCCTACCAGGGAATCACACCCGGCGTTGGCTCTGACCAGGACGGCAACCCCGGCCCGGCGGACCTGCGGGTCACCGAGGCGGTCTACACCATCAACTTCCGACCCGTGACGGTTGACAGCCAGACCGATTGGCTCGAGTCGCTCCGCCTCTACCTCGATCCGGTCGATGGCGTTCGGTTCATGGTGGGCGACCCGGGCTTCAATCCGGTCACCGGCACCGCCAGTCTCACCTTCGTCGCCACCGCCACCGCTGGCGGCTACCTGCCCCTCGGCCTGCAATTCGGCGGCGTGCTGCGCAGCAAGGTGGAACTGGCCGACGCCACCGGCGCCGACGGCGCCACCGCGCCGCTCATCTCCTGCGCCTGGAACACCCGGCCCCCGGTGATCAACTCATTGGTCAACCCCGGCACCATCGACGCCGGCATCCAGATGGCCCGACTCTCGGGGCACGCGAATGACCCACGCCTGAAGGAAGTCCTGGTATCCTTGGCCTACGCCACGGATGCCTGCGGGGACAATGCGTACCTGGTGCCGCAGACAGGGGACGCCGGCTTCGCCGACTCTGTCCCGGTCCCTGTCAACCCGGATGGCACCTGGTCGATCGACATCTTTTGGAATTCCTCCAACCTGCCGGATGGCCAGCTCTGGATGCTCGGCGGCGTCCGCGCCGGCGTGATGGCCACCGAGGTGCGTAGCTTGGCGGCAGGTCCGTTCCAGGTCAGGCGCGACATCGAGGGTACCCTGCGCGACCCGCTTGGCGGCTACGGCGGTATCCCCGTCTTCGCCGACCTCAACGACGACGGCCAGTGGCAGGCCACCGAGCCTCGCTCCATCACCGATCACAATGGCCGCTATGCGATACATCTTCCCGGGCACCCCGCCCAGGTGCCGGTGGTCTTCGCCGTGCCGCGCGCCTTCACCCCGGTAAACGGGGCCTCGGCGCGCCAGATGGCCGACCTGTCCAACGGGCCGGTCACGCTCGACCTGGGCGTCCAACCCACCCAGAACCTCCTGCGCGGGTCGGTCTTCGTCACCGGAGACCTCAAGGTGGACGGCAACAACGATACCCTGCGCCAAGCCGTCTCCGGCCTGGGCGTCCTCCTCACGGCCGCCGACGGTCGCATCCTCCGCGTGACCACCAACAACCAGGGCCAGTACGAGGTGCCGGTAGAGGTATTGGGCACCTACACCCTCACCATGGACTTCGACGGCTCCAGCTTCCTGGGTTCCCGCCTGCGCGAGATGCCCGGCATCGCCACCAGCCGAACCATCGCATTCTCCAGTTCGGAACCAATGATCCTCACCCTCGACCCGGTCCGCGTGGATGCGGTGGGCGTGGTGCGCTCCACCGAAATGGGTGGCCTGGGCAGCCTCGGTGAGATGGTCCGACAATCCAACACCGGCTTCGTCAGCACGATCGAATTCGATGCCAGCCTGCGCGGCGCCACGATTGATGTGTCGCTGGCCGAGGAAAACCCCGTCCAGTCCTACTACCGGTGGGATCCGACCCAAGACGATTTTATTCTCGTGGAATCTCCCGTCGCCGAGGAGACTCGGTACGGATCGACCGCCTTCCTGCTCCAGGAGGATGTCCGCATCCTCGGCGGCGACCTGGGCATCACACTGCGCGAGGCTGGCGACGGCAACTTTTTCCGCGAGGGCTTCCGGGCGTTCCATGTGATGCCTGGCGCCGAGGCTCTCATCGAGGGCCTGACTCTGCAGGGCTTCACCGCCAAAGGCTCCGACGGCGAGGCCGGTAGCAGTGGCGAGCGAGCCAAGTCGGGTGGCGGAGGTGGCGCGGGACTCGGTGGCGCCATCCTCAACCGGGGCGGCCTGGAGCTGCGCAATGTTCGCCTCGTCGACAACAACGCCGCTGGCGGCTACGGCGGCGCTGCCTGGAATGGCTTCGTTTCCGATACAGAACTCAACGGCGGTGCTGGAAACCCCCAAGGCCAGCCCGGCTCCAACTCACTGGGCGGCGCGGGGGGCGGGCACCTGGCTGGCTCAGGCGGCGAATCCTTCCCCGTCACGCTCACTTACATCCTGGGCGATGACCCCACCGAGCGCACCATCACCGGCTGGGCCGCTGCGGCGGGCGGCGGCGGCTCCGGCCTCGGGGGCGCCATCTACAACGCCCCGGGCGCCACGCTCACCATCGGTGCTGGCACCACCTTCACCGGCAATAGCGCCTCCGGCGGCAAGGGCGGAGCCGGCTCCCCGGAGACCTTCACCAACCTGGCCAACGCCTTCTTCGGCGACAGCGCACACACAGTTCGGGTCACCGGCTTCGAGCTCTGGGAAGAGACCCAGGGCACCAACGGCTCCGCCCTCGGCGGTGCCATATTCAATGATGGCGGCACCCTCGAGATTGCCAGTTCGGTCCTTCAGGACAACACCGCTACTGATAAGGGTGGTGCCATATACAGCTTGGGTGGCACCACTGTCATCAATACCTCTGCCTTGCGTGGCAACTCCAGTGCCGGTGATCAGGGCGTCTGCTTCCAGGCTGGTCCTGGCAATAGCGGTACGCTGGAAGTGAATCGTTCCTTCGTCATAGGCGATCAAAACGGTCCCAAGGCTATTGTGGCCAATGGAGGCAAGCGCTTCGGTGAAGACAATATCATCACCTCCCAGATTGGCTTCGCCTGGGGCATGCTGGCCAACAGTGTGGTACCCCGACCCAAGTCTCCAGTGACCGGCGAGCCTTATGTGCCCGAAGGAGGAGCCCTGGTGGATTATGGCGCTCCTGTCACTCAGTCAACAACCCCGTGGGTGGCCGCAGGTGTCTACCAACCGATTGAGGTTGGCACCTCCCTGGCCAACCCGGCGGGGATGACGCGCCCCTCGGGCCGGGTGATCCTGGCTTATGATGGGCTTCAGATGGGGACAGGACAGCTCCATACCGATGGTAGTGTTTCAATCGCGGCACCCGGCATGAAGGCTGGCAAGTACATATTTGAGGTCTATTATGAGGGGGATTCGCTTTTCGCTGGCAACCTTGGCCAAACCATCGTGATGGTCGGTACCACCTCTGAGCGGGCTGTCGAAGAACTATATGAGACTTACCTTGGCCGGGTGAGCGATACTGATGGCCTGAAGGCCTGGTCGGTCGCAATTGATAACGGCATACCTCTGTCCCAGGTGGTGTATGCTTTCAAGGCCAGTACTGAGGCCAGCCACCGTGTGGTGGAAAGCGTATACCAGGATCTGCTGGGCCGCCTGCCCGAGCATGTGGGGCTGGAAAACTGGACCCGTTTTTTGCAGACCGGCAAAACGGAGCGCGATATGCGAGCCGCAGTGCTGGGTTCGGCCGAGTATCAGAGCGTGCATAGTCACGAGGAAACAATTCAGGCGCTGTATGTCGCGTTCCTTAACCGCCAAGGCGATGACGCCGGCACGGCCAATTGGCTTCGTCACTGGGAGACAGGAACCTCGCTGCCCGCCATCATCCAGGCCATTGAAAACAGCAAGGAATCGCGGGAATATCTTGTTGATGAACTTTATAGCGGGATCCTTGGCAGAAAGGCTGACGATACCGGCCTCCACTTCTGGGTGAATGCCCTCGAAAAAGGCCTTTCGGAGAATAGCCTCGAAGCCGCCCTGCTAGCCTCGGTGGAATTCAAAACCTGAGCGTGATTTCCGCATCCCCAAAGCCGGGCAGTCCCATTGCGGGGCAACCCGGCTTTGACATAGGGCAACCTGCCCAGGCGTATGCTCCCCACCGAATGAGTACGGTGCCTTATTGGCTTTCCAACCACGAAGGCAAAACCGTCACTGTTATTTTCCGAAGTCGGAATGAGCCGGATTAGCGGAATGCCTTGTTTTGTTCGTTGCCAACCCCTGACTCTTCGCTATTCTGACCCTGTTTACCTGTCCTTGCCCGCCACACAGGCCGGATTTTTATGGGGCCCTGCACGGGCGGTTCATTTAGCCTGAAGCGGAGTGACAAGGGGCGGGACCTGTTTTGGCGTCACTTGCCGGCTGGGTTCTTGTGCAGGGTTGCGATTTCTTTGGCACTGAGGGCGCGGTCGAAAATCATCAGTTCGTCGAGATCGCCGATGTAGTCGATTCCGATCATGATGGCTGTCTGTTTCAGGTCCCAGGAAAAACGCAGCGGCTGGAGGATGGATCCCATAGGCAAGCCATCGAGGAAAAGTGCTGCGGTTGCCGGATGATTGTCGGGGGAATTGACTCCCTGGAAGGTGAAGGCCACATGCTTCCAGGCCTGGTTGGAGAATCCCGGCTTTTTCACCGTGACCATCGGCCGCTTTTCCATCGGCCATTTGTCATAAGGCACATTCTTCGGATTCCAGAATGACAGGTCGGAAAAAACGCCCAAACGAAAGTCCCGGGGCAGGTCCTTGTCGAAATCCACCCACAGCGCCCCATCGTTCCAGGCCTTCTGCGTGATCTGCACCGGATCGCAGTGGCCTGGTTGCAGATCCTTGTCCGGATCCAGTCGCATCCAGAAGCTGACGGTTCCCGACCAGTTTTCAGCCAGATAGGGCATCGCCTCGCCACGAAAACAGATCACCTGGGGCGACTTTTTCCCAAAGCGGAGACAGCCTCCGCTCTTCCCCTGCCCCTTGGCGATCACCACATCCTTGCGGGTGATTCCTGGCGTCCACTCCTTGCGGGCCAGCGACTCCGTCGTGTGGATTCGCCCGTCGCCCCTCGCCACCACCGCATCGCCGGTGTCATCGAAGCTGGCATGGAAACGCAGGGATTCCCTGGGCGAAGGTTTCGCGGCCTCCTGGGCCATGGAAGCCATGGGGGCGAGGCCCGCGAGGACTCCAAGCGCGTGCAGGAACAAGGAGCGGTTTGCCAGAGTACGAAATAGCATGGAGCCTTTTCCTTTAACAAAGACCATCCGGACCCTGTTACCCATTGCCCAGGCTATACCTTACCCTTGCAGCGCCTGGAATTGACCCTGAAGGTGCAGGCAAACGGATCAAATCCACGAACTCATTTGCAGGGTCATTCCAGAAGCAGCCCAGCGGGGCTGCGGAGCAAGGGCTGGATGTCGGTGCCTGCAATGACCTATTGGTGTGGGTGGCGGACGCGCCAGCACGATTTTTGCGAGGAAGAAAACCCATAAACACAAAGCATAGCCAGGGAAAGTCACAAAAAAAGAAGGGTCAAATCTTTCCAGATTTGACCCCGCCAAAGGCATGCCGGTTTTTTAGCTGTAAATCCTTATCTGGTAAGGCTTTACTACCCCCAACGAGATTCGAACTCGTGTCTTAGCCTTGAGAGGGCTACGTCCTAGGCCTCTAGACGATGGGGGCGTGGATCAGAGGGCACGCCGAGGCATGGGCCGCGATCAGGCGGGAACCACATTGATCTTCCGGCCGGCAAACTGCACCAAACCATTCGCCAGGGCGAACAGGGTGTCATCGCGACCGATCCCGACATTCTTGCCCGGGTGGAACTTGGTGCCGCGCTGGCGCACGATAATGCTCCCAACGAATACGGTTTCTCCACCGTATGTCTTGATCCCCAAGCGCTTGCTTTGGGAATCGCGACCGTTGCACGAGGAACCCTGACCCTTCTTGTGAGCCATGACAGCACCATCCCGGCAAAAAAAGACGAAACTTGTAAACCAACCTGAGCCAATCAGTATACCAATCTATTATCGGCTTGTCAGCCGGGATTGGCCCGTTATTTGTCATTATTCCCGGCAGGGGCAGCCGCAGGAGCGGGTTTTTCACCCGGAGCCGCTTCCACGGGCTGGCCAGCTGGCTTTTCTGGCGGCTGAACCTCAAAGCCCTTCAACAGGCCACCCCGGTAAATCCAGCGAGGCGCTGAAGCCATCTCGATCTTGTCGGTATTGCCCAGCCGGCGGAAATCCACCTGCAGGGTCTTGCGGCGGACCACATTTTCCTTCCCGGCCTGATCCAGGGTAACAATCGACCACCCATTGCTCAACCCGGTGGCGAACAGGGTGTAACGGCCAGCCTGCGGGATTTCATCCCAGAGTGCCAAACCCGTGACCGGGCGCAGACGGTCCGCCTTACTGAGCGGGATCAGTTCCTGGCTGATCGTCACCGAATTCTGGATACTGTCCAGCCCCGAAGGATCTTCCTGACGGATCACCGCCTGCTCCACCGCCGGCAGGATCTGGTCCGGGTACAGGGTGTCGGAGGTGTCGGATTTCAGTTCAAAACTCGGGATGAAAAGCCTTGGCTCGCCGGTGAAATTGTACACCTGGTACCAGAGATACATGCAGAGACGCTCTCCCTTGCCCGGCACTTTCACCTTCACAAACCGCGGATCCTTGAACTTGAGATGCAGCACCCACACTGGTGGCACGCCTGGCGGATCTTTGGGCAACACACGGCCACCTGGGCCGGCGCCGCTGGATAGGTCAGCCCCGTTGATGCGGGGACTTGGGTCCTGCGGGCTGAGTCCGGGGACCACAATACGGTCGTTGGGGCCTTTGGGAATGTTGGTTTCTACAACTCCTGAGCCACCAGGCAAAGGTTCGCCTGGTCTGGGAGCCTCTGCCTTGGCCCCACCTTTGGGATCAGCGGGGTTGCGGACGGCCGCCGGGGCATCACCAGGCAATGGATTGACTGGCCTGGCTGCCGGCGGTGCGCCTGGGAGTGGTGGTGGCTGTGCCCCCGACCGGGTGATCGCGGTTCCAAGCAGGATCAGCGTCAGGCCTGCCAATAAACCAACAGCCAGGCGATGGCCGAATCCGAACCTGATGGTTTGCATCGCCTGTACTCCAGCCAAATGGGGTGAAGGTCTTTTCCTGCCGCTTGTGGCCTGCCGTAACCGGCCAAAATCACCCAATGTGCCTTGGAGGCACCCGCTACGCCCGGAGTGATTACAGCCGATAACTGTTCCATATCCCGCCACGCAGGTGAAAATCAAGCGCACCCCGGTATCGAGCACGCCATTCACGAAGATTGTGCTGGTGCCGGGGAGCGCTGAATGGGTATTTTCCCGCCTGCCGCTGAGGTGATGGCCTTGTCCGACAAGAGGGTCTGGCCTGATTCTGGCAGATCATGGATGATCACCCGCTACGAGGTTGCCCTATGGCATTTGGAAAATCTGCCGTGATCCTGGGTTTTCTGCTGGCATTCTCCCTGGAAAACCAGGCTTTCGGCCAGAACCGGACCATGGGCCAGATTCCCTGGAGCGAGGATGTTCCCCGGGTCATCACGCCCTCAGAGCCCGAACCCAACGAAAAGGCGCGCCGGCAATCCCTGGATCTTTACCTGCATGGCCTGATCGACCTGAATGACAAACGACCGGTCGAGGCGATTGGTTTTCTGGAAAAAGCCCTGGAATCCGATCCCAAGGCCCTGGCTCCCAGGCAGGCACTCGTCTGGGCTCATAACCAGCTCTACCGCCGGGACGAGGTGATCCGCCTGGGCCGTGAGGTGCTGGAACAGCAACCCGATGACATTTCCCTGGCGCTGACCGTGGCCTCCAGCCTGGAGCTGCGGGGCCGGGAGGCCGAGGCCGGCGATTTGCTGGAACGCCTGCTGAAATCAGAAAAGGTCCACGACAGCCTTTCCATGCGGCTGGATGTGCTGGGGCAGGTAGCCAACCTGCGCCGGGATACCCGCCGCTGGAAAGAAAGCGAAGTGGCCCTGCGCGAACTGGTGGGCCTGCTCGACCGGCCTGAACTGACCGTGCTGGGGTGGTCTGCGGGGCGACTGAAAGACTGGAAGGTGGAAGCGCTGGAGCGGATCGGCCGGCTGCGCGTGGAGCAGAATGACATGGAAGGGGCCCTGGCGGGTTACCGCGAGGCCCGGGCTGTTGATCCGATGGGCTGTGCCCGTCTGGGTTTGTTGCTGGGGCAGGTTCTGGCTCGGCAGGGCCGGCTGAAGGAGGCCATGGAAAAGCTGGGTGAGTACCTCGCCACCCGGCCAAATACGCTGGAAGGTTATGAGCTGTGGACCATCCTGCGTCGCCAGCAAGGTAAGGATCAGCAGTTGTTGCGTGATTTGACCCAATTCACCGAAGCGGATCCCTTGAACACTTCCCTTGGCCTGCTGCTGGCGCGCCAGCGCGCCTTGCTGGGTGACATGCTGGGGGCGGAGGCTGCGTGCCTGAAAGCCCTGCGCGCTCATCCGGATGATGAATCAGCGCGCCTGCTCGTGGAACTCTGGTGGATCCAGCCGGGCAAGGGGCCGGCAGCGGTTCTGGAGTTCCTCGACAGTTGCATCGAAGACGCGGGAACCGGTCCAGGCGGCGGTATCCCTGCTTTCCCAGGGCAGACCAACGACAAAACCCAGGGGCGGCACCTGGCCCTGGTCCTGCGGCAGGATCCGGTGCGCCTGCGTGAATTGATCGCCTTCGCTACCAGCAGACTGACAGTCGCGGGCGAGGCAGGTGCGCCGGGTAGCCGGTTGGAGAAGCCGAAAGCCGGGGCAATAACCGTTCCCTGGAAACCGGTGACTTTGCAGATGCTTGGCCGGTGGGCGCTGGATCTACGGCTTTTTCCTGAGGCCGTGGCGCTGAACCGCGCCTTGTTGTCGATTCGTGGATCGGAACAGGATATCCGTTTCGTTGGGCGGATCACTCTGGCCGAGGTGCTGGTGGAGGATTTTCGTCTGGAGGAGGCGTCACGGGTGGTGCGTGAAGCGCTCGCTGAAGCAAAACCGGGCCCTGAGCGGCTGCATACCCGACTGTGGCTGGCGGCAATCCTCAGCCAGATGAAGGAACACGAGCGGGCCCTGGAACAGGTGGATCTGGCCGAAGTGGAGGCACCCGAACACCTGGTCGCCAAATGCCAGGGTGGGCGCGCGAAGGTTGTTGCCGAGGCGGGGCGGCCCGAGGAGGCCCTGCTGATATTGGCCAAATTGCGGGAAAAGCTACTGGGTCTTGAAGACCGCCGAACTGTTGCCCTGACCGCTTTTTATATTCTGGGCAAGCTGAAGCGTTTGGAGGATGCGGATAAGGAACTGGAGGCACTGCTGGGCATCGATCCCAACGATGCGGGGGTATGCAATGCCCTGAGCTTCAGCTGGTCGGAGCGGAATGTGCGTCTCGACGAAGCCGAGCGGCTGATTCGGCGCTGCCTGCAAAATGAGGAAGTGGATGAGAGCCAGGGCAAGCGGGGGGGGGACCGCAACGGCTGGAGCCCTCATCCCTCGGCCAGCTATGTCGACACGCTGGGCTGGGTGCTTTTCCGTCAAGGCCGGCTGGATCAGGCCTTGCGGGAGCTGGACCGGGCTCTGGCTTTGCCGGGTGGCGACGACCCGGAAATCTGGGAGCACCGGGGAGATGTGCTGGCAGCGATGGGCCGTCAGGTGGAGGCGGTTTCGACCTGGAGACGGGCGTTATCGCAACTGGAATCGAACCCCCACCACCCCAAAGGGGACAGGCGTGGCGATCTGATTGGCAAACTTCGGGCGGAAGGCCCGGTAATTCCCGCTGTTAAGCCGTGAGTTTGCCCGTAAGATGATTTCTTGGAGAAAGACATCCGGGAGATAGTCTCATGTCAGGTCACAGTCACTGGGCGAATATCCAGCATAAAAAGGGCGCCGCGGACAACAAGCGGGGCAAGGTTTTCAGTAAACTGGCGCGATATATCATGATCGCCGCCAAGAACGGGGGTGGCGACCCTGCCATGAACCTGCCGCTTCGTTATGCCATCGAAAAAGCCCGTTCGGTGTCCATGCCCAAGGACAACATCGAGCGGGCCGTCAAAAAAGGCTGCGGCGAAAACGGTGGCGTGACCTTCGACGAGATCGCCTACGAGGGCTTTGGGCCGGGCGGTTCCGCCATTTTTGTTGATATCCTCACCGACAATCGCAGCCGCACCAACGGCGAGGTGCGCAAGATTTTTGAAAAAGGTGGCGGAAACATGGGTGGGCCAGGGTGCACCGCGCACATGTTCGACCGCAAGGGATTGCTGCAGGTGCCGGCCTTGGCAGTGGATGAGGACGCCCTGATGGAGCTGGCCCTGGAGGCCGGGGCCGATGATGTGGAGCGGCTGGGTGACCTGTTCGAGATCCGCTGCGACCCGACCGCTTTCCAGGCGGTGCGCGATGCCCTGGCCAAAGCCAATCTTAGCACGACCATGGCTGAAATGACCCGTCTGCCCAAAGACCCCATGGATGTGGATGCCGAAATGGGGCGGAAAATCATCCGGTTGCTCGAGGCCCTGGACGATCACGATGATGTGCAGTCTGTTTACACCAACGCCAAAGTAACCGAAGAGATGATGGGCAGCTGAGCTGGGGTCAGCTGACTCTTTTTGAACGGACATAAGCCGCCGACTATCTGAACTGGTGTCTGGCAGGTATGGAGGTTGCGTGATGCGTCATGTGGTGGCAACGGTGGTGATATGGCTGATGGGTGCCCTGGTCCGGGCCGAGGATGGTGGCTGGGTGGATTTCCTGGCTGGGGAAGCTGAAGCCAGTTTCAAAAAACCTTCAGCGGGGTGGACCCGCTGTGGTGCTGTCCGGCTCGACCCGTCCAACCCGAAAAAACTGCTCGCCGTCCCGGGCGACAGCATCTGGTCCAACCTGCCCAAGGGCAATTGTGCCGACCTGTACACACAGGCCCAGTTCACCAACCCCGAGGTGGAGATCGAATTCTGCATTCCCAATGGATCGAATTCGGGCGTGAAACTGCTGGGTGTTTATGAGATCCAGATCAGTGACAGCTATGGAAAAAAGCGGGTCGATGGCAAAGACTGTGGTGGGATCTACCCGCGCACGGAACTGCGTCCGGTCTACCGTGACCTCGATCTGGGAATCGAGCCCCTGGTTAACGCTTGCGGCAAGCCGGGCGAGTGGCAATCTTTGCGCATTGTTTTCCATGGTGCCCGTTTCGAGGCGAAAAATGGCATGCCGAAGAAAGTACAAAACGCCCGCTTCGACCTCGTGGAGCTGAACGGCCAGGTGGTGCACAAAAATTGTTTGGTTGAGACAGCCACCGGCCTGAACTGGACCTTGCCTGAACCCGTCCGCGGGCCCCTGATGCTGCAACTCGACCACGGACTCGTGGCGGTGCGCAAGTTCCGCGCGCGCGAACTTGCCGGACCCTGACTGACCGGGCACAATTCCCCGCCCCATGATTCCATGAACGCACTTCCCCGGATTTTCCCGGTGCAGTTGGCAGGGCTACATTGACCCTGCAAGTGGTCATCAACGGACGCAAATGCGGTGAAATGTGGGTGGTTGCCCCACAAGCCCGATGCCACGCTTCCTGCCTATGGCGTTTCAGACCCCTGCCAGGGCCTTCGTGTTTGACTGTCCCTCGCTTCGGCCGTAGCCTCAGGCTCATCACACTTTGCCGGAGATCCAGGCCATGTCAGTTGGGCGCTGTCAGTTGTTTTTTTGCACCCTGATGGGTTGCTGGTTGGCCAATCAGCAATCAGCCCGGGGCGAAAACCCCGGCTCCACCCTGCGTGCTGGCGTCGCCAGGATCGATATCACCAACCCGCGCACCCTGCCCGTGCGCGATCGCCTGTTTGTGCGGGCTCTGGTGCTCCGGTCGGGGGAAACCACCGCCGTGCTGATCACGGTCGATGCCGTCGCCATTGGTGGCATCGGGCCCATCGGCAACGAATACCTCGACCGGGTGCGTGGCCGGCTTGGCAAAGAGCTGGGGGTTCCGTCAACCGCCGTGGTAGTCAACGCCAGCCATTGCCACGGCATCGTCTGCGATGACATGGAGGAAAAGACGGTTGCCGCCGTTCGCCTGGCCATGGGCTCTCTGGTGGCGGTGAAGGTAGGGGCCGGTTCGGGCCACGAGGACCGCATCATGGAAAACCGCCGGCTACGGCTGAAAAGTGGCCGTGAGGTCGATGTGCGCCATGCCTATTCGCTGCCTCCGGAGGAAGAAGTGGTGGGTGCCGGGCCGGTCGACCCGCAGATTGGCCTGCTGCGACTGGATCAACTGGATGGCACACCCCTGGCTATGGTTTTCAACTTTGCCTGCCACCCGATCATGGGGCTGCCTGGGGGCGAAAACACCGCGGATATCAGTGGCTTCGCCTGCAAGACCATCGAGGAGACGCTGGGCGGGGTGGCTCTGTTTGTGCAGGGATGTGGCGGCGATATCAACCCGATCCGCTACAAGGATGCCAGTCAGCCACGGGATGCCGAGCCCCTGGGAACCCGGCTGGGAGTTTCGGCCATGCGGACGCTACGGCAGATCGGCTGTGCCAGCGATGCGCCCCTGCGGATTGTTGCAGAAAAGATCGGCCTGCCGCGTGCGGATCTCACCCGTGACATCGCCCGTCTGGAGGCAGAGCTCACCCGGCTGACTGGGTCGCTTCAGGGGACCACGCTTGATCTGAAGAGCTTTCTGGCGGTGCTGGTTCGCCACGATCTTTCACCCGATTTTCCCGCTGGCCCGTCACACCGCTACCTCCATGAAAAAAAGATGGGCCGGGATGATCTCGAACAACTCGACACGGGTAACCGCCGCGATATCCAGGCTTACCGGGACAACATCCGCACCATGGAGGCGCTCACCCGCAACCAGACCAACCTGGCGCTGCTGCGGCGCCACCAGAAAGACAGCCAGGCAGCGGGTTTTCGCCCCATGGAGGTGGAGGTGATGGGCTTGCGGGTGGGTGATTTCTCGCTGGTGACTTTTCCGGGTGAGCTGACTGCGCAAATTGGTCTGAATATCAAGGCAGCGGCAAAACGGCCCAACAGTTTTGTGGCCGGCTACACCAACGGTTACATCTTCTATACCCCTACCGCCGAGCAGTTGAAAAACCGGGGTGGGGCGCAGGAAGACAGCGATTGCCTGGTCGCACCCGAGTGGCAGGCATTGTTCGAGAAAACCGCCCAGGGCGTGCTGGAAAAGCTACGCAAGTGAGCCCCGGAATCGCCTTCTTTGGGTGCGGTGCATTGGATGGTTTCCGGTCATTTTCCGGGTTTGATGATGGAAATCTGTTAGACACTACGGTAACAATCTGTTATTGATTGATTGATTGATTGATTGATTGATTGATATTTTTGTGGGAATCTGAGGGATTCCAGGCATGCTCTTGAGTCGCCCCAACCGGCCCCTGTGCCCGCGTTGCAATTCTGCCCGGGTTCGGCCATCCGCATTCAAGCCCGGTGATATTTGGTCGCGACTATTTTTGCGGCAGCTTGTTCGCTGCCAGTCCTGTTTTCACCGTTTCAGTACCTGGTACCAGGTGAAGCCGGAGGAGGAACCCGTTGTGGTCCCCAGCCCTGCCACCCCCAGCAGAACCTCCCGGCAGAAAAAAAAGCCTGACAGTTCCCAATCGAACTGAAAAGCCTGTTTTTTGGGGAAGTCCCCGTAGCCAATGCACCTTTGCCTCCACCAGTACCAGGCGAGCCTGAACCCGGTACCCTGCTGGCGGGAACAGGAACACCGGTGGAGGTGTCGCTGCAAGGTAGTGCGCCGGCTGGGCGTAGAAAAAAAACAGACCACCAACGGGCTGGCCGGTTTGATCCGGCGCTGACGCCTCCCGCTTGTTGGGTACCCCACAGGCAGAGGATTTGTGGCTACTGTTTGCTTCCGCGGCCCGTCTGGGGTACAAACGGGATTCTCACCCGGATGATTCAACCACCCTCCCGAGGTTTTCCCTCATGGCTCGCCTGAACCGCCGAGGATTTGTCGGCACCGCCGCCGCCCTGTCCGTACCCACCATCATCACTTCCGCCATCCGGGCCCAGGATGGCAAACCGGCGCCCAGCGCCCGATTGCGGCTGGGCTTCATCGGCACAGGCAAGATGAACGGCGGCCACCTGGGCTATTTTCTTGGCCAGCCCGATGTGCAGGTCGTGGCGGTGTGCGATGTGGACACCAAGCGCCGCGAAGACGCCAGGAACCGCGTGGACAAGAAATATGCCGAGGAGGTGAAGAGCGGCAAGGCAAAGGGTTGCGCTGCCTTTGTCGATTTCCGCGAACTGCTTGCCCGCCCGGATATCGACGCGGTGGTGATTGCCACGCCCGATCATTGGCATACCATCCCCGCTATCGAGGCTCTCAAGGCCGGCAAAGATGTCTACTGCGAAAAACCGCTGACCCTGACCCTGAAGGAGGCCAAGCTGCTGATCGATGCCACCCGCAAATACAACCGGGTTTTCCAGGTCGGTAGCCAGCAGCGTTCCAGCAGCGAGTTCCGCACGGCCTGCGAGCTGGTGCGAAGTGGCCGTATTGGCAAGCTGCAGGCAGTCTATGCGGGTGTGGGCAGCCCCAGTGTGCCCTGTGATCTGCCCGAAGAGCCCATGGAGCCGGGCCTCGACTGGGACAGATGGCTTGGGCCAGCCCCCATGCGGCCCTATAACTCGGTGCTGGCGCCGCGTGGAGTCCACAACCACTTCCCCAACTGGCGCAACTACCGCGAATATTCAGGCGGCATGATGACCGATTGGGGTGCTCATCATTTTGATATCGCCCAATGGGGCCTGGGTATGGACATGTCCGGCCCGGTGGAGATCATTCCGCCGGCCGATCCGAAGGCCAAGGGCCTGAAGTATGTCTATGCCTCGGGTGCGCCGCTGATCCATGCCGATGAGTATGAGCCGGGCAAAAAGGTCAATGGCGTGGCCTTCATCGGTAGCGAGGGGAAGATTTTTGTCAATCGCGGCTACCTGGCCAGCGACCCGGACGGGATCATCAAGACCCCGGAAAAGGATCTGTCGGTCCGTCTGTACAAGTCGGTCGGCCACCAGCGCGACTGGCTGGATTGCGTCAAGAGCCGAAAGAAGCCGATCTGCGATGTGGAAATTGGCGCGCGTAGCGTGGCCGTTTGCCACCTGGGCAATATCGCCTACTGGACCGGCGAAACGGTGCGCTGGAATCCGCAGACCTGGAGCTTTGTCGACCCATCGCCGGCCGTGGCCAAGTGGTATGATCGTGAACGGCGGGGCGAGTGGCAACTGCCGCAGGTATGATCAATTTTCCGGGTTGGCTCGCCCTGGCGGGAGTGGTACTGGTGACAGGTGAATCGCTGCGTTTGCTGTTCGATTTTCGCCAGCCCGAGTCAGCCGGGCAGTGGCAGACTGTGAATGATGGGGTGATGGGTGGGGTGTCGAGTGGAGTTTTCCGCATCACCCCGGCCAACACCCTGGAATTCACCGGCGTGCTGTCATTGGCGAACAATGGCGGCTTCGCCTCGGTCCGGTCGCGGCCCAGGGGGCTGGGGCTGAAAGCAGGCGACTGCATTGTCGCCCGTATCCGGGGGGATGGCCGGGAATACTCCCTCAATATCTACACCAGCCGCCCCTTGAGGGCTTTCTCGCACCGCGCTTTTGTGGCGACAAAAAAGGCCGAATGGCTGGAGGTGCGGGTGCCGCTGGAAAAATTCGTCGCCACTTCATTTGGTCAGGTGGTGCCTAATGCCCGTCCACTGGACCCGGCGGAGGTGAACGGCCTGGGTTTCCTGCTGGGTGACAAGAAGCCCGGCCCCTTCCAATTGGAAATTGACTGGTTGCGGGCTGAAGGGCAATCAGGCCGCTAGAACCGCCAGCCTTGCCAGGCAGCTATTTTCCGGCCGGTTCAATCACCAGGCGCAGCGCTGCTTCGGACACAACCGGGTGGCCATCACGCAGGGTGGTCGCACGGGCCGTGATCGGCCAGGAGCCGGGCATGTCTGGGGCTTTGTCGATGGCAATCCGCCAAGTGAGAGGGCCCTGGGTGCTGGCCGGCAGGGTGAGTGTCTCGGCCCGCACCTTGCCCACCAAAGAGGGTGGCAGCACCAGTTCCAGGCGAGTGGGGTCTTTCAGTGTGGCCGAGCGCAACAAGCGGAAAGTCAGTTCCGAACTTCCGCCCAAAGCCACCACCACCTCCTCCGGCCCGGTGAGCTTGAGGAGTGCCCCCTCGATCGACATGGTGATCTGGCCATCCATGTCGCCGGTGATCCAGCGCGCCGCACCACTGGGATCTTTCACCAGAGCCATACCAACCAGGCCGATGCGCGAGGTGCGGGTGGTTTCAAGACCCTCCGGCATGAAAACTGGATAGTTCAGTTTTTTCACCCCTGGCGCCACGGTCACAACCGGGCCTCGTATGCCTTGCCTGTGGCGCTGCTGTTTGGCTGACATGTCGAGCACGATTTCGCCCGTGAAATCACCGGTGCGTTCGATGATGAGTTCGGATTGGTGGGTGGCGCCACGGTTGACCCGCCGACCGCCATCCGCCTCGACCGGCTTGAATTTGAACGGTGGCTTGAGCGTGGTGGCCAGCAGCACCGCATTGGCCGGAGTGGTATCGGGCAGCCAGGGAGCCCAACCAGGTTTTTGGGAATCGGTCGCTTGTCTCTGAATGGTTTTTCCCGCCAGTTGGGCCGTGCCATGCACATGCACCAGGCTGGCCGCAGCCGGAGCATTTTTCGCGGAAACCAGGTCGATTTTGAGTGTGTCAGCGGTGGCTGGAACCAGCAGGGCCTTGGCTTCGGGGCCGGTCACGCCTATGGGCAGGCCGTCCAGGGAAAGGGTGACCGGTTCCTTGAATCCACCCAGACGGATCACCTTCACCGTCAGTGCCCCGTTGGTGGCGGCCGGGAAGGCGAGGGTGTTGGGGATCTCCAGGCGAAAATCAGGAGGCACCTTGCGGGTTGAGAGCCGGTACAGGTCGGCTAATCCGGCCCGCGCCGCCACCCGGTCGTGCAGGATCACCGTGTAAGTGCCGTCGGCGGGTGGATTGAACAGCAGCAGTGGGTTGGTGCTGCCGGCGCTGTCGTCCCCGTCGACAACCGGTTTGCCATCGGCGCCGCGGATCTCCAGTTCCAGATCCTGGCCACCATGGGGGTTGAGGGACTGGGCGATCAGCTGGATGCTTTCACCCTTTTTTGCCACCAGGGGGAAGGTGATGCGGGCCGCACCCGGTGGCAGGCGGCCAGTGATACCTCCCGGAACGCCCAGGGGCGTGTTGGAGGTGGCGACGGTTTCAGGCTGATCACCCACCGGGAAGCGATGGGGCAGGCTGGTTCCCCACGGTGTGTTGAGGCGGTAGGCAAAGGTGTCGGAGCCCGGATCGGCAGGGAAAACCACGGGACGAACGACACTTTCCATGCTGGCCCCGCCGGTGGCCAGGCCAAGGCCGTGGAAAGTGACCTCGCGCGTCTCACCCCGACGAGCCCCCGACGGGCTGGCCGAGACAATGCGGGGCCCGGGATGGATAGTCAGGCGGTAGCCGAAGCTGCGGTAACCACGGTAATCGATATCGCGAACTGTAACTGTGTATTTTTGCCCCTGGAGTGCCGGGAAACTCAGCACCGGATCAAGCCCCGCAGTGTCGAATTGCTCGGCCACCACTACCCCGGCCGGATCGAGGACACGCAGTACCGGATGAAAATCGCTGCCCAATCGCCGCGCCATCAACTCACAGGTGACAATGCCGGTGGCAGGGGCAGTGAATTGCCAGGAATCTTCCTCCTCGATGCGCGCGAGGCGCCCGCAAACGGTGGCGGGGAGAGCCAGGACTTGCTGCGCGCCCCGTTTGTTGTCCTCTTCCAGCACCTGATCGGTGTCGCTGATCAGGAACATGCCCAGGTCGCCAGTGCCGGAGGCGTTGGCCACACCCCAGCGGACCAGCCCGGCAGGCATGCCGGCGGGGATGGTGAGGCGGGTGGTCACCTCGCGGGTGAGGTTGGGATCGTTCAGGTAGCTTTTGATTCCGAGCCAATAGGGAGGCTCATGCATAAGCACCGGGCCGGGGGGTGTCAGAACTTCCAGCTTCAGACGGGGATCGAAAAAGAAAAAGCGGGTGTCAGGTGTGAGATCGGTGGCGGCCAGACGCACCTCCAGGGTGGTGCCGGCCTTTCCCGAGGGGGGGAAGGCATGGCCCGCCTCGGGCGCGCGCTGGCCATGAGCCAGAGCCGCCGACAGGGTGAAGGCCAGGAGTAAAAGGATGGCGCGCATGGCTTACAGCAGACCCTGGATGACTTTACCGCCGTTGACAATCGGCACAGGCCGGCCCACGGGGGTGAGGTAGGTCTTGCTGGAATCGACACCCATCAGATGGAAGATGGTGCGCAGGATATCGGCGACACTCACGGGATCGGCGGTGGGGGCGGAACCAGTCTTGTCGGTGGCACCAATCACCCGTCCGGGTTGAATGCCACCGCCAGCAAACAGGACCGTTTGCGTCTGCGACCAGTGATCACGGCCCGCCTTGTCGTTGATGCGGGGGGTACGGCCCATCTCGCCCATCATCACCACCAGGGTGCTGTCGAGCAAGCCACGCTCATACAGATCGGTCACCAGGGCGCTGAAGGCCATGTCGGCATGGGGAATCAGGTCTTTTTCCAGACTGGGGAAGCAGGAAAAATGGGTGTCCCAACTGCCGTGGTCCACCCCCACAAAACGGCAGCCGGCCTCCACCAGTCGCCGTGACAGCAGGGCGCACTGGCCCAGCGAGGTGGGACCGTAGGCCAGGCGGGTTTTTTCCGGCTCGGCACGCAAATCGAAAGCTTTGCGCGCGCTGGGGGAAGTCATCAGGTCGTGGGCCTTCTGGTAATAGGTGGCCATGGTGCCGGCCCGGCCAGAGGGGGTCGGTCCCGACTCGAGCGACCTGAGCAGTTTGTGCCGGCGCGCGGTGCGGGGTTCGCCCAGGCGCTCATCAGGGCGCAGGTCTTTCACCTCGAAATCGGGCTGGATGGGGTCGGACTCGATGACAAAAGGCGCATGCTCGGCACCATAGAAACCCGGGCCACCGGCGGCGAGAGGATGGGGCATGTTGATATAGGGTGGCACACCCGCGCGCGGCCCCAGCTCGCGGGAGATCACCGAACCGATGGACGGATAAAGATCGTTCACCGGCACCCGGGTGTTGGCCCCGTCGGCAAAGGCGGCCCTGACACCGGTGAGGACATAGTGCGAGCCGGTGATGTGGCCATTGTCGTTGTGGCTGTGATTGCGCAGCATGGTGAACTTGTCGGCAATTTTGGCGGTGCGAAAACAGTGTTCGCCCACCAGGGTGCCCGGCACCGAGGTGCGGATCGACTTGTAGGGCCCGCGGATCTCGGCCGGCGCATCGGGCTTGAGATCCCACATGTCGATAGTGGACGGGCCCCCCTGTAAAAACAGGAAAATGCACGACTTGGCTTTGGGTGCGCCGCCGGTGGCCGCGTGGGCCTGCATGTGCAGCAACCCGGGCAGCGTGAGCCCGGGCAGAAAGCCCGAGGCGCCCACTTGCAAGGCCAGCCTGCGCGAGAGAAGGCGACCCCCTGTCGGTCGGCGAGAACTGCGGCTAAGTTCCATGGCATGGTCTCCTGGTGACTTTCGGCCCGATCAGTGATTGTAAACAAATTCCCTGGTGTTGAGCAGCGCCCACAGGGCATCTTCCACCGCGCTCCGGCGGTCCGTCCCGGCTTCACGGAAAAGCCCCTGCATCGCCGCGCGCTCGCCGGGATTCGGCAACCGGCACAGGCAGATCAGGAACAACTCGTCGATCAGTTTGCCTGGTTCGAGGGCCGAATCAGCCAGCCGTCGCGCCTGGCCCAAACGGGCGCGCAACTTGTCGGTGATCTCGGGCGCATTCATCAGGTGCAGGGCCTGGGCGATGCTGGGTTCGTTACCCCGCTCGCATTCACAAACACTGGCGCGCACAGGCCTGCCAAACAGCCGCAAAAAATACGAAGGCATGCGGTTGTCCCATACCTGCATGGCGCGGGCCCCCTCGGGCATGCCCATGAACTTCTCTGGAACGCCGGTGACCTGGCAAACGGCGTCGAGGAGCACCTCGGCAGGGAGTGCCTTGGGAGTGGCGTGCGAAAAGTTCTGCTCATCGGCCAGATTTTCAGGGATGGCCGCCGCCAGTTGGTAGGCACGCGCGGCCAGCAGGGCGCGCGTGAAGGCCTTGAGATCGTACTTCAGATAACGGAGATGAGCCGCCAGCGCATCAAGCAGTGGCTCGTTGGAGGCCGGGTTGGTGGCGCGCAAGTCATCCAGCGGCTCCACCAGGCCGTGGCCGAAGTAATGGGCCCACAACCGGTTGGCGATGGTATGGGCGAAGTGGGGGTTGTCGGGCCGGATCATCCAGTCGGCCAAGGCTTCGCGGCGGTCATCCTGGTCGGTGAACCGGACCGGTTCGGCACCCAAAGCCCGTGTGGGAACGAGTTTGCCCGTGCGCGGGTTCTTGAGGTCTTTGCCTGGCTCGGCCATAATACTGACCGACCCTGTTGACAGTTGCTTCCGGCCAACCCCGGTGAAGAAGCCGGCCAGCGCGAAGTAATCGTCCTGGGCCCAGCGTTCGGATGGGTGATGATGGCACTGGGCGCATTCGATGCGCACCCCCAAAAAGAGCTGGCTCACCGAGCGGCCAAGTGCCTCGGGGTTGTCGAGTGCCTTGAAGAAGGCCGCGGGGGTATCGCCGGCGGTGTTGCCACGGGCGGCGACAATACCCCGGGCGAACTGGTCATAGGGAGTGTTTTCAAGGAACTGCCGGCGCAACCAGCGGCTCATGGCCACCGATCCCTGGGCGGTGATGGCATCGCGATCGACCCGCAGGAGGTCGGACCAGCGCATGGCCCAGTAGTCGGCGTATTCAGGTCGTTGCAGCAGCAGGTCCACGGCCCGGGCCCGTTTGTCGGGGCGGGTATCGGCCAGAAAAGCCCGCGCCTCGGCGGCCGTTGGCAGCGTGCCAATGGTGTCGAGAAAGGCACGGCGCAGGAAGGTACTTTCATCTGCCAGGCCGCTGGGCGGAATACCCAGCAGGGTCAGTTTGTCCCAGACATGGTGGTCGATGAAGTTGTTCTCGGGCGGGCGGGCAAATGCCACACCCGGCCGGGGCAGTGTGATCCGGCAGACCGATACATGGCCCATGTGGCGCACCAGAATGGCCGCCTCGCCGGGATTGCTGCCTGCCTGGACCAGGCCACGGGGGTCCACAGCGGCAATGGTTGGGGCATTGGATTCGAACTCGGTCTCGGCAGTGACGCAGTGCCGGTTTCCGGCGGCATCGATGGCTGTCACCCGCAATTGCTGTGTTCCCCCCAGTGCCAGCACGCGGCGACCGGGCTCCACTTCGATCCGCACTTCCGGAACAAAGTCTCCGACGCCGGGCCGCATTCCCTCGGCCAGCCAACGCAGCAAGCGGCGATGGGGCAGGGAATTTTCGACCATCTTCCGGCCGCCACCGTGAGGAATCCGGGCGGTGGCTTTTTGGGCAACCAGGCTTTCCGCCGGGGAACCGGCCAGTACCCGCCGCCCACGCCCCTCCCCCACGAGGGCCAGATGATCGGCGACCGGGTCGAAACCAAAAATGCTCAGTTTAAAACCGTTCTGTCCTTCGGCCTTGCCATGGCAACCACCCGAATTGCAGCCGGCTTTGGTGAGTAGCGGCATGATCTGCTGTTCGAACGACACGGGCCGGGGCTTGGCCAGGCCACGCACCTCCACCACCAGCCGGGCAGTCTGGGCGCCCTTGGTGACCAGCACCCCGGTACTGCCCTCGGCAACGGGCTCCACCAGGCCGGTGGCATCAATGCGGGCGACCGACCCATTGGCGACGGTGTAGGTGGCGGTGCGGGTGGCATCGGGCTGGCGGGGGTCGGCAGTGTCGTTCACCAGGATCTGGTGGGTGGATTCGGGGCCATCGAGGACGATACGGGCCGGGCTGACTTGCAATTCAGCGCGCGCGCTCACACACCACCCTGCCATCAGGCAGAGCGCGCAGCCAAGGAACTGCCCCGTGGGGTACATGCGGGAGATCATCGGATACTCCGCTGGAATCCATCCGGAGTGGGAACAAAAACACAGCAGCGGCGACCCGGGGGCGGGGGAAACAGCAAGAGGCGCCGGCATCTGCAATTGCAGGATACCATTTTTCCTTGATTGAATCAAACCAAATGGCTGAAAACCATCCTTCCAGCCCCAGCGGACGGTTGAAGTGGGTGTTTCGTGCAGGGATTGACCGGGTGAAAAGGTAGGAGCCGGTGGCGGGCAGGCTTTTTTTGTTTGCCTGACACGGGCCTGATCGCTGCGTGGGGGGTTGACCTCGCAACCAACTCGGTTAGCTTTAGTGGGCACTCTTTTTATTCCGGGTGCGGCGGCACTCCCGCCCAGGTTTTCCACTCCTTCGAAGCAGGGATTCAGCATGCGCGTCGTGGTCACCGACTACTCTTTCCCCGACCTCGATCTGGAACGGTCCATTCTCGAAGCCGGGGGTGCCACGCTCCATGCCGGGCAGTGCCGCACTCCGGCCGAGTTGGTGGCGCTGGTTGCTGATGCCGATGCAGTCATCACCCAGTTCGCCCTTGTGAATGCCGAGGTGATCGCCGCCATGTCGCGGGCGCGGGTGATCGTGCGCTATGGCATTGGCGTCGACAATGTGGACCTCGAGGCCGCCCGGGCCAAGGGTATTCCGGTCTGCAATGTGCCCGACTACTGCATTGACGAGGTGGCCGACCACACTCTGGCGTTCATCCTTGCCCTCAACCGGCAAGTGGTGCCGAACAGCAACCGGGTGCATAGTGGCGCCTGGGGTCTGGCTGGCTCCCTGGAGGGCCTGCGGGCGCTGAGCCAGATGACTGTGGGCGTGGTGGGCTATGGCCGTATCGGCCGGGCTGTGGTGCGACGCCTGCTGGGGTTTGGCTGCCGGGTGCTTGTCTATGACCCGGTAGTTGGGGCTGCGGCAATTCAGGAATCGGGGGCGATGGCGGTGGATCTGGGGGCGCTGCTGGTGGAAGCCGATTGCGTCACCTTGCACTGCCCTTCCATTGCCCAGACGCGTGGCATGATCAATCGCCAGACACTAGGGGCCATGAAGCCAGGTTCCCTGCTGGTGAACCTGGCCCGGGGTGACCTGGTGGATAGCAATGCTTTGGTCGATGCCCTCGAATCCGGCAAACTGGGCGGGGCCGCCCTGGATGTTTTTTCGCCAGAACCGATTCCAGCCGGGCACCCCATCCTCAATCGGGCCAATGTGATCCTGGCACCCCATATTGCCAGCGCCAGCGTGCCAGCGGTGGGTCGTCTGCGCCGCACCGCAGCTGAATTGGCCCTGGCCGCATTGCGGGGGGAAGCGTTGCCATCGGTGGTGAACGGTGTGACAAAAGGCTGAGTCAGGCAATTTCCGAGGATTTTCCCGATGGCAAAAGCGTTGTTTCGAGGTGTGTGCGCTTCCACCATCACGCCGTTTGGCGCGGATGGCAAACCCGATCTCGGGCGTATCAGGCCGCATATCGACTGGATCATTGCTGATGGCGCGCACGCCCTGTCCCCCCTGGGCAGTTCGGGTGAGTTCGCCGCCCTCGATTCGGATCAGCGCCGGGCTGTACTGGAGGCTGCCCTGGAAGCCAACCATGGCCGTTTACCCACGGTGGCCGGCACGCACCACTGCACTACGGCAGAGGCGGTGGTGTTGTCACGCCATGCTGAAAAGGCCGGGGCCGATTCGCTGCTGGTGGTGCCACCCTACTACATGGCACCCACGCCCGCGCAGGTGATGGTCCATTACCGGCGTATCGCCGAGGCGGTGTCGATTCCGGTGGTGCTTTACCACAATGTGCCTCTCACCGCTGTGGACCTCCGCACCGAGCATCTGGTCCGGCTGTTTGAGGAGAAGGCTATCGGCGGGGTGAAAATGTCGCACCCCGAGCCTGACCGCATCTGCGAGTTGCTGCAGGCTACCGGTGGTAAACTGTTTATCTATGCGGGTATCGACACCGTTGCCTTTGAGGGGCTGTGCCATGGGGCCCATGGCTGGATCTCGGGCATTCCCAGCATGGTTCCGGGTTTTGCCCGCAAGGTGTATGAGGCCATCGCCGAACGGTCTGATCTGCCCGCGGCGCGTGCCCTGTGGGCCCGCCTGGCCCAATTGATGCGGTTGCAATTCAGTGCTTATCACTCGCGCGGGGAGGGTGCCCACTGGTTCAGTGTGATGAAGGCCTCGCTCAACCTGATTGGCCCACCAGTGGGTGACCCCTGCCCGCCGGTGTTGCCCCTGGAGGAGCGGCATCGGCAGCAACTGATTCCCATTTTGCGTGATTTGGGCTACACCATCCGGGGCAACTGACCAGCATGGCCATTTTTGACGAACCAGCGATTCCTGCCGATGCACTCGACGCTTTTGTCCGGTCTGCCCTGGCCCGTGTGGGGGTAGGGCCCGACGACGCGGCCACCACCGCCGAGGCGCTGACCCTGGCCGACACGATGGGGGTACACACGCACGGCTCCAAGCTGCTGATTGGCTACTTGCGCAAGCTGCGGGGTGGTGGCTACCGTTGTGGCGGGTTGCCCAGCGTGTTACGGCAGGGGCCGGGCTGGGCTGTGGTGGACGGTGACTCGGCACTGGGGCAGGTGGGTTCGGCTTTTTCCATGCGGCTGGCTATCGCCAAGGCGAAAACCGTCGGCATTGGCTATGTGGGCCTGAAAAACACCGGGCACATTGGCGCGGCCGGTTATTACGCCTATTTGGCAGCGCGGGAAGGGCTATTTGGCCTGGTGGTGGGCAATGACAGGCCCAGTGTGGCCGCGCCCGGTTCACGGGGCGCAGTGCTGGGGAGTAATCCGCTGGCCTGGGGTGCTCCCGTCCCGGGAGGTGATCCCATCCTGCTGGATATGGCCACGGCAGCGGTCGCGGGTGGCAAGGTTTATGCCGCCCACCAGCGTGGCGAGACCATTCAGCCTACCTGGCTGATCGGGCCTGACGGTCTGCCCACCAGCGACGGCAGCCTGTATCCCCACCATGCGTCCCTGGCCCCCATGGCCGGGCACAAGGGTTATGGGCTGGGGTTGCTGGCTGAACTGCTGTCGGGTGTGCTGGCCGGCGGCATGATCACCTGGCAAGTGGGAAGCTGGATGTTCGACCCTCCCGAAAAACCGTCGCTTCACAACGCCGGTTTTATCGCCGCAGACATAGCCACCATTGCCGATCCGGCGGAGTACCAGGCAGGCATGGCCCGCCTGGTGGCGGAGATCCGCCAGACACCCACAGCCACAGGAGTGGAACGGGTGCTTTTGCCCGGCGAGCTGGAATGGGCCAGCCGGAAGAAGGCTTTGGGGGCGGGCATTCGCCTGCCCGCTGATGTGCGGGAAAAGCTGACCGAAGCGGCGGAATTTGTGGGACTTTGATGCAATATTCCTAACTGGGGAGAATTGATTATGCGTGTGTGGAAAAAGGGACTGGCGCTTGCATCTTTCATGGTTTCGACAGGGGTTTCCCTGCGTCAGGGACCGGTGCCAGCCTCCAGCGTGCGGTACCTGTCGCTGCTGGTGACACGCGACCTCCCATGC
>QWOS01000075.1 GCA_003669555.1 Planctomycetota bacterium | reverse complement strand
CGAGGCCCACAAAAGCCCCGGGCTCAAAGGCGCAGCGTACCTGAAAATCAGGTATCGCCACGCCCGACGCGGCTCCTTCCACCCACCTACTTGTCAAAGAACCAAAACAAATAAACACCCGGCTAGGCCAGGTGTTTTGGTCGAGTCACTTGGATGACTTGACTCCCTAAACCTAATTACGGCTACACAACCTGTCAAGTTCACTAATAATCCAACATCCCATTTTTCAACCTTATGCCAAACGCTTCCATCCCTTTCCCCCCTCAAAAAACACACTGTTTCCTTGCTTTTCCCAAAAAAATCACAGCATCGCCGAACCATTTCAGGATTGAAGCCCACGGGATCTCCTGGCCTGAAACCTGGGGAAAAATGTTTGTGCTGTCAAAACCCGGTCGTTAGTCGTCCGGATAAGATGTCTCAGGTCTGGCACGATCAACTCTCTATGGATTCCATGCCTGGTTTTTGCGGATTTATCTTTTGAAGGTTTGGACACCCGATGGATCCTGACGCTTTATCACACCGAAACCGGGTACCGCCTTCCTCTGTTCTGGTGATTGGGGCGGGCCTGGCTGGTGCCACTGCAGCTTTTGCCCTCGCTCAGTCCGGTGCGCAGGTGGAACTCTGGGAAACGCTCCCTAAAGCCGGTGGCAGATTACGGTCATTCACCGACTATCAAACCGGTCAGGAAATTGATAATTGCCAGCACCTTTTGATGGGTTGCTGTATCAACCTCAGGCGCTTCACCTCCGCGATTGGCCTTGGCGATTGTTGGAAAATCCAGCGGTACCTGACATTTGTTACCTCGGATGGAAAATCCAGCCGGTTCGCGTCAGCCCCACTCCCTGCCCCATTCCACCTGGCCCGTGCATTTGCCGGCATGCACGCCCTATCCTGGACTGACAAACCTGGCCTGGGTCTCGCCGTTTTGCGGTTGGCTGCATGGAAGGATCATGCCGGGGACGAACCACTCGTGCCTTGGCTGCGCCGCCATGGGCAAACTGAACGAGAAATAAGCGCATTCTGGGAACCCGTGCTGGTAAGCGCCCTCAATGACAGCATGGCCAACCTGGGAGTTTGTGCCGCCCGGCAAGTGCTTACAGAGGCATTTCTTGGAGGAAAACAAGCCTTTGACCTTTGGCTTCCCACCCGCCCTCTCGGTGATATTTTTGGTCGGGACATGGGGCAGGCCCTGGTGCGGGCCGGGGTGCGCTGCCGGTTCGGCATTACTGCACGTGACCTGATCGTCACCAACGGGCGAGTGATTGGGGCCCGGTCGCGAGATGGTTTAGCCTCATCAGCTGACGCTGTCGTCCTGGCCTGCCCGCATCGACAATCCTGGCAAATCCTCGAAAATTCCGGGCTGCAACCAGCCACGGAGCCCTGGGGCACCGGGTTAGGGACATCCAGCATCACAGCAATTCATCTGTGGTTTTCCTGCCAGGTGCTACGGCTACCCCATGCCGCACTGATAGGGTGCCTCGGTCAGTGGGTCTTTCGCAGCACCTGGGGCACCCCGGGTGCCCCTTACTGCCAAGTGCTAATCAGCGCTTCCGATGCTTTGTTAGGGATTCCCGCCGAAGACCTGGTCCAGCGTGCAGCCGCTGAAATCCTTAGGCTCTTCGCAAAGCCAGGTAGTGACGCGCGGCTGGTCCATGCCCGGGTAGTGCGTGAACATAGTGCCACTTTCCGCCAGGGGAGTGACCGGATGCGCCCCTCGCACCGCTGCAACATACCTGGGCTGGTTTTGGCCGGTGATTTTACCCGCACCGGCTGGCCTGCCACCATGGAAGGGGCAGTTCGCTCGGGTTTGACTGCGGCTCATTCGCTCTCAGGTCGGCTCCACCCCGATCTGGCCTTGCGAGAACCGCCCCGGAGTTGGTTGCAAAGGTGGTTACCGGGGCCTCGTAGCCGTGGGTGACCCGGTCAAACGGGGTGGCACCCGACCGAAAATGTGCGATTCCATGGCGTGGGTGGATTTTGTTTCCTTACAATGCAAAAATGATGAGGCTCCGGGATGTGCCCGGTTGCCAAAGTGCTTGATTCCCACGGGCAAATCCATGCGTCATCCTGATTTGGAGAAGCTGGTTGAATCAGCACCGCTTTGGCCGTACGAGGCCTATGAGTTTGTGCTGAATTCCCTCGATCTGGCCGCTCGCCGCGCCCCGGAAACCCCTGTCCTGGACGATAGTGACACAGAAGGGGTTACGGAGACACTTGAATCGCAAAAGGGTTGCGCCCATGTCAGCGGTAGGGAAATTTGCCTGGCTGCCCGTGAGTTGGCCCAAGGCGAATTCGGCCAAATGGCCCCGATTGTTTTCCGGGAGTGGGGAATTCATTCCACCCTCGATCTGGGCCGGATTATTTTCAAACTGATCGAGGCTGGCCTTCTGAACCAGAACGAAGAAGACCGGGTAGAAGATTTCTCTGAAATTTTTTCAGTGCCCGGAGAATTACTGGATGGTTTTGAAATCCGCCTCCCCACAGATTGCTAGACATCGTAAATTCCTGTCAAATTGGCAAACAGCACTATTTTGACATAGACGGCATGCAAAACTCATGTGGGCTATCGTTCACTGGCGCCTCAAATGGCTTGGGGGAAGATAAATCATGGGCGACAATTCTCTGGCTGTCACCCATATTCCCGAAACTCCCGACCAACCCCGGCCGGGCCCCGCAAAATCCGGCACTTCCGGCTTGCTGGTTTCTGGCTGGTCCGGGGTCCTGATCTGGCTCGGCCTATTGTGCGCCTGGCTAACTTTTATGGGATGGCAAGTGGCCCGCTGGCGTCCCTCTGCCGAACAGATTCTCATAGGCAAATCCGCATTGCCAAGCCGAGCCCAGTTGGCTGTGGCGCAAGGGGTGTGGATCGTCAGTGCCTCACCAATGGCCCTTCCTGAAATAACAGGATCGTTTCTGGGCGCACCAGTTTCAGAGTCAGTGGACATGGCACAGCTGACAGAAATGTTTGCGGAAGTCACATTCCAAAACTCTGAAAATTTGCATTCCGGAAAAAAACCTGCTTCCGATAATCAGATAACCAGGAAGTGGTTGGTCCCCATGGTCCAAGGGGTGACCGGGAAACAAAATCAAGCCAGCAGGACCATTTGGCGAGTCGCCGCGATGCCAGCCGACCCAGCCCACCCGCGCCCGGGTTCAGGGCGAATAGTTCCCGATACCCCTTTTAACCGCGCTCTTTTACAAGGATGGTGGTCATCAAAAGAAGGGAAATCAGACTAGGCAATCCGGTCCTTTTTTCAAAAACAAGATGGTTCCACAACAAAACATCCCTAAGAAAAACCCACTAGAACCAATCAGTGGATACCAATTAAAATCCAAAGTATTCAAATCGCGAATGAAGATACCCAGCAATTATCGAGCAGTTAACGGATTTTGGTGTATAGTAAGAATTCATGGCAATTTACCGGGAATCAAGAGCAAGGGCCGACCCTTGGGAATGATTTCGGGAATAGTCAAACGGGCTTGGTTGGTAAACCGGGCTTGTCTGTCAAGGGTAAGCCAATTAACTTGGTATTTTTCCTAAGCCATGCGCTGCTAGCGTAGCTCAGTGGTAGAGCACTGGTTTTGTAAACCAGCGGTCGTGGGTTCAACCCCCACCGCTAGCTTGGAGCAAAGGGCAGCGTTGACCAGGGGGCAAGTTGATCCAGGGCAGATGCCAGAGTGGCCAAATGGAGCAGACTGTAAATCTGCCGGCTTACGCCTTCGGGGGTTCGAATCCCTCTCTGCCCATGCGATTTTCGGGTACATTTATGGTATTGTCAGGAGTCATGCTTGGTGAATCTGAAGAACTGACAGAAATGTCAGGGCCAAAAATGCGGGTGTAGCTCAATGGCAGAGCACCTGCCTTCCAAGCAGGATGTTGTGGGTTCGAGTCCCATCGCCCGCTCTGAGGTTTTGGCTGGGTCCAAAACCGGTTTGGTTGGCTTAGGGTTGGTGTTTTCAATGAATTTGGGTTTCGCTGCTGTAGCTCAGTGGTAGAGCGCCGCCTTGGTAAGGCGGAGGTCGTGGGTTCAACCCCCACCAGCAGCTTTCGCCGCAAGTTGGGAACCGGATGGTTTTTAGTTTGCGGTGTGGTAGTGATGTGCGGTCGGCGTGCGTTACGCCTGGACTGTAGGTGGTAATCAATCAGGTTCCACTGCGCCAAGCGTGCAGTGCTGGTTCGCGTGAGAGTGAGAGGACTAGAATGGCGAAGGAAATTTTCAACCGGACCAAGCCGCATGTAAATGTGGGTACCATCGGACACATTGACCACGGCAAGACAACCACAACGGCAGCGATTGTGGCCCGTCAAGGCTACAAAAACAAAGTCGCACACATCAAAACCTACAAAGATATCGCCAAAGGCGGTACTGAGCGCGACGACCTGAAAACGGTTACAATCGCCGTAGCCCATGTGGAATACGAAACGGAAAAGCGCCATTACGCTCATATCGATTGCCCAGGGCATGCCGATTATATCAAAAATATGATCACCGGCGCCGCCCAAATGGACGGAGCCATCTTGGTGGTTAGCGCCATGGATGGTGTCATGCCCCAGACTCGCGAGCACATTCTGCTGGCGCGTCAGGTGGGTGTGCCGCGTGTGGTGGTTTACCTCAACAAGATCGACATTGCCGACCCCGAGCTGGTCGACCTGATCGAGATGGAAGTACGCGAACTGCTTTCGAAGTACGGTTTCCCTGGTGACGATGTCCCCGTGGTGAAAGGTAACTCGCTGGCGGTTATGCAATCGATTGGTAAAGACGAAGCGGCTGGCAAGTGCATCGATGAGCTGATGGCAGCTCTCGACTCGTACATTCCAGACCCCATTCGAGAGGAAGACAAGGACTTCCTCATGAGTATCGAAGATGTGTTCTCGATCAAGGGTCGAGGAACTGTGGGTACAGGTCGTATCGAGCGCGGCATTGTCAAGGTTGGTGATGAAGTTGAAATCATCGGCCTGCGTAAAGACCCCAAGAAAGTGACCGTAACAGGCGTAGAAATGTTCCAGAAAACTCTGGACAAGGGCATCGCCGGTGACAACGTTGGTATTCTCTTGCGCGGTATCGAGCGTACCGATCTGGAGCGGGGCCAGGTTCTTGCGAAATCAGGATCGATCAAGCCCCATACCAAATTCGAAGCTCAGGTATATATCCTGACTGGAGATGAAGGTGGTCGCAAAACCTCGTTCTTCACGGGTTATCGCCCTCAGTTCTACTTCCGAACCACAGATGTGACCGGCAATATCAAACTGCCAGATGGCGTTGAGATGTGCATGCCCGGCGACAATGTGAAATTCACAGTGGAACTGCTGCCAGAAAGCCCCATCGCCATGGAGGAAGGTCTCCGTTTTGCCATCCGTGAAGGTGGCCGAACGGTTGGTTCAGGTGTAGTGACCAAGATTCTCGCCTGATAACAGGCAACCGACCCCGGGCGCGGCTGCCGACAAGCCGCGCCCGCATCCTTTCCCTCACCGGTATTTCCTGGACAAGACGGACAAACCCCGTTGAGTTCATAGGTTTAAAGGTGATGGTCTGATATCTAAGTCGGGCGAGTCAGCGCAAACTGATTATACGGGCGTAGCTCAATTGGTAGAGCACCGGTCTCCAAAACCGGGGGTTGAAGGTTCGATTCCTTCCGCCCGTGCTGAATTAAAGATAGGGCCTTGAGGTCCTTGCCTCGGGGAAGGAATTTCCTTCTCTGGGTTGTGTTGTTTGGGTACCTATTTCGGGGGTTCCATGGCGGAAGTGGCTCCAGCTGGTTTGGATGGTCCAAAGGTTTCACGGGGCATTAACCTCGTTGAACCCCTGGCTGGCTTTGCGACATTAGCGGCGGCTTGCTTCGCTGCTACCTGGTGTCCGGACGGTTTGGGCCGTGATCTGGCCTGGTTCTTTTTCATAGGTGCCTGGATTGTTCTTGCTGCTTTTTCTCCATCTGTATTCCCTCGCAAGGGCGGCAAGTCAGCTTTCGTAGCAGGCGGCTCGTTCCTGTTCATCTTGTTATGCATGACATTTTATCTGCTCGGGGGACTCCAGGAAGCTGATACGCAAAACGCTTTATCCCGACTTTGGCCCATCTTGCTGGTCATTCCTGTGGTCATTCTCGCCAGGATTGTCCTGGACAGATATCTTACCGGCGGAGGGGCGGCAGCTCTGGATGAGCAAGGCTGGTTTTCGATGGGATCTTACAAGCGGGTTCAGGGACAGCGTGTGCGGCGCTCCACGATGCTCACCCTGATTATCACAGCAGTTACCGGTGTTTTGGCCATGCAAAATGCAGGGATTGTTTCCCGCTGGATTGTCCCGGTGCCTTATTCGGGCGAAGTTCAAGTCACTGACCCGCATGATGCCCAATACGATACCCCACCCGTCAAGGAAAATGATGTTCTGACACGAGCAGATTTTGCACGGCGACGGTTGGAGTGGTCAAATAAAGTCTTGATTGGCGGCCAGGAAGTGGTGGTAACGCTTGATGGCAAAGAGGTAGCTTTTCGTCCAGGCACGGTGGTTGATATTCTGCTTGTGAAAAGGGCCGAGAATGCTCTCAAGGACCTCCGCAAAGAGGGCGAAAACCAGGATCTGAAGTCCAGCAAGCTGGTGGGTCCAGATGTCACGAATGTAGACCAGTTTGGATTAATGGTTCTTCCCGGTGATCAATTGAAAATTGTGGCGCTTTCTGCCTTGGGGTTCTTTTTGGTGTGGAGGTTGGTCAATGTCCCAGCCTTTGCAGATTTCCTGATTGCTACTGATTCTGAGATGAGCAAGGTTTCCTGGCCACCCGTGAAAAAACTGTGGCGGGATACGATGGTGGTGGTCGTAGGCATGTTTCTGATGGGTGGAATGATTATGGCGATCGACTGGATATGGCGTGGTGCCCTGACCTCGATTAGTGTTCTCCAGTTTCCAACCACAACTGATGATAAAAACCGCAGCGAAGACCTGAAACCATGGCCTTCGCGTGAAATTGCGGCAAGTGCCACATCAAAATCAGCGGGGCAACCATAATGACCGATCCAGACAGCCTCCCTGACTCTGTTGAGACCGGTGACCAGGCTGAAGCCCTGGTGCATTCTCTTGATGCCGAAGGTTCTGCCATCTCGGCGACACCTTCCAGTCCTAATTTCCGCTGGTATGTGGTAAAAGTCACTGCCGGCAGGGAAGACACTATCCGCGAGTCGATTGAACGCCGTGTGCGTATCGAGGGTCTGGATAGTTTCTTTGGTCAGATTTATGTTCCGGTAGAACAGTACACCGAGCGTCGTAACAACAAGAATGTTACCAAAAGGCGAAAATTGTATCCTGGATATGTGATGGCCGAAGTTGAATTCAACGACCAGATGCTCTACCTGTTCCGCGAAACCAGCGGAGTGGGTGATTTTGTTGGCGGTGGTGTCAACCGTGTACCCCAACCAATGGAAGTGGAAGAAGTAAGGCGCATGCTACGGGCCAAAGGGGAACCGGTGGTTACCACTGTTTCCTCCAAGCCCAAGTTCGATGTTGGTGATCAGGTTAAGGTCAAGGATGGACCATTTTCGGGTATGGATGGTGAAGTCAAGGAGATTCTTGAAGCTGTCAATCGTGTCAAGGTGGAAGTGACCATTATTGGACGCGCCCTGCCCGTTGAACTGGAATACTGGCAGGTTGAACTCATCTAAAGGTTCTTGATGTGTATTGGGGCCCGATGGTATGTGCCACGGGTTTATTGATTTGGTATAACCGGGACGGACAGGTGCCATGGCTAAGCAAGTGACGGCAATGATCAAGCTGCAGTGCCCAGGTGGTTCAGCCACCCCGGCACCACCCGTTGGTCCTGCATTGGGCCAACATGGTGTAAATATCGGCAAGTTCGTGAAGGACTTCAACGATAAAACCTCTGACCGCAAAGGCTTGACCTTGCCGGTGGTCATCACTGTTTATTCGGACCGTTCGTTCGAATTTGTGGTGAAAAGTCCGCCAGCATCGGTCCTTCTGAAAATTGCGGCAAAAATTCCCCATGAGCGAAAAAAAGGTAAGGAAGTCATTCCTTCCGAAGCCAAGAAGACTGGCAAATACAAAAATCATTCTGTCACCAAAGAGCAGGTTCGCAAGATAGCCCAGGACAAGCTCAGCGATCTGAACGCCAGTAATGTCGATCAGGCGATGCGAATCATTGAGGGAACGGCCCGGAGCATGGGTTTGAAGGTAGAGGGTTAATCATCCCCTGAATGCCCGGATGCAAAAACCAGTTTGTGACAAACAGGCGTTTTGACTAACAAGTGAGAAGAAGTCATGGCAAAGAGCAAGGCAAAAGAAAAAAATCCAGGAGAGGCTAGTTCAAGAAGCCCCCTGGTTGCACCCGCAGGGGATGTTACTGTTTCAACCCCCGCTCCAGTGGCGGAAGGTGTCGTTGCCAAAAAACGGGGCCGACAGCCCGGGCATCCACCTCGTCGCGGCAAAAAGCTGCGTAACCTTCTTGCCAACCTGAAGACACGGATGGCCAAAGAGGGGCAACAGCCACTCAAAAAGGCTATTACCTTGCTTAAACAGGTCAAGCGGGCCAAATTCAACGAGACGGTCGAAGTGCATATGTCTCTGGGTGTTGATACCACTCAGGCCGACCAACTGATTCGCGGCAGTGTTGCTTTGCCCCATGGCATCGGCAAGTCGGTGCGCGTTGCTATTTTCTGTCAGGGTGAAAACCAGACAATTGCCAGGAAAGCCGGCGCTGACTTTGTGGGTGGAGACGAGCTCATCAAGAAAGTCCAGGACGAGAACTGGATGGACTTCGATGTAGCCCTTGCCACCCAGGACATGATGGCCAAAGTGATTCGCCTCGGCAAGGTTCTTGGGCCCCGTGGCCTGATGCCTACCCCCAAGGCCGGGACGGTTGTGCCGACGGGTGGTGATGTTGCTGCTGCCGTCAAGGATTTCAAGGCAGGCAAAGTTGAATATCGTACCGACAAGGGTGGTAATATTCATGCCGGCGTTGGCAAAATTGATTTTGAAGATGATAAACTGGCTGAGAACATCACCGTTTTCGTCAACCAGATCCGAAACGCCAAGCCTGTTGGTGTGCGTGGCAATTATGTGTTGTCGATCACCGTGGCTGGCACGATGACACCCGGTATTCCAGTTAGCGTCTGAGATCAGCGTGGCGCCCGGCGTCCGCTTGGGGGGAGGAACGATGAGCAAGGTGGTCAAGGCTTTGGAGATTGAGACACTTCGGAAAGAATTTTCCAGTGTGCGTGATCTGGTGGTTCTCGATGTGGAGAGGTTGGACTGTTTGGGCAATGGCTCATTGCGCACCAGCATGCGCAAAAAGAAAATCAACCTGCGAATGCTGAAAAACAGCTTCGCCCGTAAGGTTTTTGGCGATTTGGGTATCGCGGCGGGATCTGACAGCGCTTATTTTTCGGGAATGACAATGGTTGCCTATGGCGCCAGCAGCATTTCCGAATTGTGCCGGGAACTGGAAGGCGAATTGCTGGGTGCCAAGACCAAGGCCCTTTACAAGGACAAGGTCAAGGTGCGTGGTGCCATCGCTGATGGCCAATCGGTGGCATTTGCAGTCGCATTGAAGATGCCTACCCGTCTGGAAGCCATATCCAATGTCGCCGGAATGGTCCTGGCACCTGCTGCACGCCTGGCCCAGTTGATTACCTCTCCTGGCGCCACGGTGGCAGGTCAGATCAAGCAGGTTGGGGAGAAGGCGGAGGCGCCGGCCGCCTGATTTCACGGGATTGGCCCCCACGGCACCAAGTGTCTATTACGCACGGTTTTTTTGGTTTTGGCATGAATTGCGGAGCTTCACCGCTGTTTATGCATCAACACGAGGAATGAGTATCATGAGCGAGACGACCTATTCGGCAGAAGTTAAGGATCTGGGTGACAAGATTGTTGCTCTCACCGTTGGTAAGGCGGTCGAGTTGGGTGACTATCTGGAAAAGGTTCACGGCATCAAGCCAGCCAGTGGCGGCGCTGTCATGATGGCAGCCGCTCCTTCCGCGGCAGCAGCAGGGGCAGACGCCCCCGCTGTAAAGACCGAGTTCACGGTTGTTCTCGAAGGTGTTCCTGACGCTGGCAAGAAGATCAGCGTGATCAAGGCTGTTCGTGAAATCACGCAGTTGGGCTTGAAGGAGGCGAAGGACCTGGTGGAGAGCGCTCCCAAGTCGATCAAGGAAAACACCACCAAGGAAGATTCTGAAGCAATCAAGAAGAAACTGGAAGAGGCTGGCGCCAAGGTTTCAATCAAGTAAACAATCGTATCTGTTTATTTTGCGGATCCGGGGCTCCAAAAGGAGTCCCGGTTTCCATTTCCTGCTTGACAAAGGCCGGGGGTGCCGTCTAGCCTATGGTTATGCGACGAATTGTCGAACTGACCTCCACCGGACTTCCCGTTTACAATGGGTTGCCTGCCGGAGGTTTTGCATTCGTTCGTTGCCTGGTTGCTGGTCGGAATATTGCATCGTTGACCCATTCCAATCAAGAGCAAATCGTGACAACCCGATACTCTGTTGCACCAAGCTGGAAAGCGTTCCCATACGGGGTTTCCCGTTCGGTGTTTCGCTCACCATATTGCTCTCATCTCGATGCCAGTCGGGGTGTACCAGGCAAGACTTGGCTAAATTTTTTGTTAGCTTCAATTCCTGACACGAATCCTTGTTAAAGAAACAGACGGAATGCCCTGCTTTGCGGGTTCTTTCTGTCTATCGTTTCATTCTGTTGGCTGCCGCACCCTGATGCTGTCTCCCCGGCGAGACATCGACACCTGGAAGAGGACGGAAGAAAATGCCTGTTTCGGCCATTCGCATTCTGGATCCGAAAGATACCCGCAATTTCAGCCGCTACGGCGAAGACCAAGACACTCAGCGCGTGGACAAGGTTCCACCACTGACTGATATCCAGTTACGCAGCTATGAAAGATTTCTCCAGTATGACATTGCCCCTGACAAGCGGGAGCTGGTGGGTATCGAAGGGGTGCTCCGGGAAATTTTCCCGATCGAGAGCTACGACAAGACAAGCGCGCTTCAGTTCTTGCGATACGAGCTCGGCAAACCACGCTTTGGCATGGAAGAGTGCCGGCAGCTACGCCTGACTTATGGCCGTCCTTTCAAAGTTTTCCTGCGACTCGCCGGGGAACAGGCTGTTGAAGAGGAAGTCTACCTCGGCGACATGCCCATCATGTCCGGGGGTGGCGAGTTTATCATCAACGGTGCCGAGCGCGTTGTGGTAAGCCAGTTGCACCGGTCTCCGGGTGTTGATTTCGTAGTTGCCACTGAAGGCGACAAGAAGCTGCATTCTTGCCGTATCATTCCGGAACGCGGTTCGTGGATTGAACTGAATGTCACCAAAAAAGACTCCCTCAGTGTCCGCATCGATCAGTCTGGCAAATTTTCTGCCATGACTTTGCTACGGGCAATGGATCCCCGTTTTTCACGCAATGCAGACATTCTGGCATCCTTCCACCCAACCAAGCAGATGGGTGTTGACAAGAAAAGCCAGGTCGATCTGCTGGGCAAGCAGCTGGCAGACGATGTGATTGATCCCGAGACCGGTGAGGTTTATTTCGAAAGCGGCCAGATTCTTGATCAGGCGCGTATTGATGCCTTGCAGGCGACTCATGTGATGCATGTACAGATTATTGATTCTGTCAAGGAAGATCCTTTGGTGATGGCGGCTTTGACCGAGGATCAAACCAGCTCTCATGAAGAGGCATTGCTGAAAATCTATCAGCGGATGCGTCCTGGTAATCCAGCCTCCCTGGAAAAAGCCCGCGAACTGTTCAAGGAAAAATTCCTTGATCCGAACCGTTACCGTCTTGGCAAAGTCGGCCGTTTCCGCATCAATCGGAAATTCCAGCAGAGCAGTCAGGTTCCCGATGACCTGATGACTCTCGATCCGTTCGATCTGGTCAATGCCATTCGCTATATCCTCAAGTTGCGTGCAGGCGAAGGTTTGATCGATGATATCGATCATCTTGGCAACAGGCGCGTGCGCACCATTGACGAGTTGGCTGCCGATGAGCTGCGCAAGGGCTTTTTGAAGCTCAGGCGAACAGTGCAGGAGCGTATGCAGAACCGCGAAAAGCAGGATCTGACACCCCGGTCCCTGATTAACCCGAAGAGTGTGTCCGCCGCCATCGAGTATTTCTTTGGTCGTGGTGAACTGAGCCAGGTGGTTGATCAGACCAACCCACTTTCACAGCTCACCCACGAGCGCAGACTTTCTGCCCTTGGGCCAGGCGGCTTGAACCGAAAGCGCGCCGGTTTTGATGTGCGAGATGTGCATATTTCGCATTATGGCCGTATCTGCCCGATTGAGACCCCTGAAGGCACCAATATTGGTTTGATCTCCCATCTTTCCATCTATGCAGGTGTGGATGATTATGGATTCCTGATCACGCCGTACCGGGTCGTCATCAACCGCAAGGTAACCACCGAAGTGCGCTGGTTGCGTGGTGACGAGGAAAGTCATGCCTATATCGCCCCGGCTGACACCGAGGTCGAGGGTGGTGTGATCATCGGTTCGGAAGGTCGCCTGATTGTTCGCAAGAGTGGCGAGTTCGTCACGGCAACGCCTGACATGGTTGAGTACATCGATGTCAGTCCGCGGCAGATGGTGGGCGTTTCAGCCGGCTTGATCCCGTTTCTGGAACATGATGACGCCAATAGGGCGCTCATGGGCTCCAATATGCAACGGCAGGCTGTACCTTTGTTGGTCACCGAACCACCGATTGTCTGCACAGGCCTGGAGCGTGATGTCGCCCAGAACAGCGGCCTGGTTGTCAAGGCGGAGCGTGATGGTGTGGTGAAGTATGTCGATTCCATCCGCATCCGGGTTGACGAGAAGGAATACCTGCTCGAGAAGTTTATCGGCCTGAACGAACACACTTGTCAGAACCAGAAACCGCTGGTGAAGATGGGGGAGAAGGTAAAGAAAGGCCAGGTCATAGCCGACGGGGCTGCCACTCACAATGCTGAGCTGGCTTTGGGGCGCAATGTGCTGGTGGCCTTCATGTCCTGGGAGGGGTACAACTTCGAGGATGCGATCATTATTTCCGAGAGATTGGTGGAGAAGGATACCTACACCTCGGTGCATATCGAAGAGTTCGAGATAGAGATCCGCGAGAGCAAGCTCGGCAAGGAGGAGTTCACCCGGGATATCCCCAATGTTTCCCCCAAGGCTCTCAACAATCTCGATGATGCCGGTATTGTTCGCGTGGGTACGTTTGTGAGTCACGGTGACATTCTGGTTGGCAAGGTGGTGCCCAAAGCCAAGAGCGAGCTGACCCCTGAGGAAAAGCTTCTCCACGCCATCTTCGGCCGGGCCGGCGAGGATGTTAAAAACGAAAGTCTCGAAGTGCCACCCGGCGTCGAGGGCATCGTTATCACCACCGAGCGTTTCAGTCGTCGCGCCAACATGACTGATGTCGAGAAGAAAGATGTTGACAGGCAAGACAAAGAGATCCGTGAAACTCATAACGCCCGGATTGTCGAGCTTTATCTCGGCATGATTGAAGTCTTGTGTGAGCAACTGAAGGTCAAAAGCCTGAAGGACTCCCGCACCAACAAGATCCTGGGAGGCGAAAAAGAAGACAGGTCTCTAGTTGATCAGGCATCAGAATTCAGGCTCGATCACCTCGACCTGCGATCCCCCGAACAACGCAAGATTGGCGAAGAGATTTATCTCCGGCACAAGGAGCAGATCGACCTGCAGTTCGAGATTCGCGATCGCATGATTGTCAATCTCAAGCGTGGTGACGAGTTGCCCAACGGTGTGCAGCAGATGGTAAAGGTGTATGTCGCTACCAAGCGCGTGATTTCTGTTGGTGACAAGATGGCCGGTCGCCATGGCAACAAGGGGGTTATATCCAAGATTCTCCCGGTTGAAGACATGCCATTTCTGGCCGATGGCACACCTGTGGATATCCTGCTCAATCCTTTGGGCGTGCCCAGCCGCATGAATGTGGGGCAGATTCTGGAGACCCATCTGGGAGCTGCCGCACGGAACCTTAATTTCAAGGCGATCACCCCTGTTTTTGATGGTGCCAGCGAAGAGGAAATCCGGGAATGCCTGAAAGAGGCGGGTTTGCCGGAGTCCGGCAAAAGCTACCTCTTTGACGGGCGAACTGGAGATCGCTTTGAGCAACCTGTGACGGTTGGGTTCATTTATATGCTGAAGCTGCATCACCTGGTTGATGACAAGGTCCATGCCCGTGCAACTGGTCCATACAGCCTGATCACCCAGCAGCCACTGGGTGGCAAGGCTCGTTTCGGCGGGCAGCGCTTTGGTGAGATGGAAGTGTGGGCGCTTGAGGCGTATGGCGCCGCTTACATCCTGCAAGAGCTTCTGACTGTGAAGTCTGATGATGTGGATGGGCGGACCAAGATTTACGAATCGATGGTCAAGGGTGAGAACACGCTTGAGGCCGGCCTTCCCGCCAGTTTCGATGTGCTCACCAACGAGATCAAGGGTCTGGCACTCAATCTTCAGCTTGAGAAAAAGGACAACACGGAGGACCTCCTCAGCGGTTCGATGTAGCAGGAAACCGCTGAGGCTGCCCGTCCCACAGGGGACGGGTGCCACCCCCGCAACAAGCCAAGAACTCGCAACCTGGACCATCTGGAGAGTGATGATGAACGCGCCCAATGCTAACCCCGCTGGTGGTACTGCCACGGACATGAATTACGACCGTATCAACGATTATTCGTCGGTACGGATCAGCCTGGCTGATCCCAACGATATTCGGGGCTCGTGGTCCCACGGCGAGGTGAAAAAACCCGAAACCATCAACTACCGCACCTACCGTCCTGAGCGTGATGGGCTCTTCTGCGAGCGGATCTTCGGGCCGGAAAAAGACTGGGAATGCTCCTGCGGTAAATACCGCGGCATGAAATATAAAGGGATGGTCTGCGACAAGTGCGGTGTCAAGGTGACCCATAGCCGGGTGCGCCGCAAACGGATGGGCCATATCAACCTCGCCGCACCAGTGGTTCATATCTGGTTCTTCAAGGCGATGCCCAGCCGGCTGGGTACTCTGCTCGACATGAAAACCAATCAGCTCGAGAAGGTCATCTACTTCCAGGATTATGTTGTTATTGATCCCAAAGATGCCTCCATCAAAGACTCCAATGGCAAGGAAACAGGTCTGAAGGAGCGTCAGGTCCTCAACGAGGAAGAGTACAAGAAGGCTCGCACCACGTACGGTGACGGTTTTGATGCTGGCATGGGTGCCGAAGCTGTCAAGCGGCTTCTTGAGCGTCTGGACCTTGTTTCCCTTTCTGTCGATTTGCGTGCCCTGCTGGCCCATGAGATGGACCGCAAAGAGGCCAAGAGTCAGCAGAAGGTCAAGGATCTGGTCAAACGCCTCCGCGTTGTTGAGAGCCTGCGTGACTCCGGTCTGGGTGGCCCCGCCAACAAGCCTGAGTGGATGGTTCTTGATTGTATTCCGGTCATCCCGCCAGATCTGCGCCCTTTGGTGCTGCTCGACAGTGGCAATTTCGCCACGAGTGACCTGAACGATCTTTACCGTCGCATCATCAACCGCAATAATCGCCTGAAAAAGCTGGTGGACCTCAATGCCCCCGAAGTAATCATCCGCAACGAAAAGCGGATGTTACAGCAGTCCGTTGATGCATTGTTCGACAACGGTCGTTGCAAGCGCCCTGTGATGGGAACCTCCAACCGCGCCCTCAAGTCGCTCACCGACATGATCAAGGGCAAGCAGGGTCGTTTCCGTGAAAACCTGCTGGGCAAACGCGTTGACTACTCCGCCCGTTCAGTCATTGTGGTGGGTCCTGAGCTGAAGCTGCACCAGTGCGGCTTGCCGAAAAAAATCGCTCTGGAACTTTTCCAGCCGTTCATCATCCGCCGCCTGAAAGACCTGAAGCATGCCGACACCATCAAGTCGGCCAAGAAAATGCTTGAGCGCAAAGATGATCAGGTTTGGGACATCCTGGAGGAAGTGACCAAGTCACATCCGGTACTCCTCAATCGCGCCCCAACCCTGCACCGCATGGGTATCCAGGCATTTGAGCCGGTGCTCATTGAAGGTAATGCCATTCGCATCCATCCATTGGTTTGCAAAGGCTTCAACGCCGACTTCGACGGTGACCAGATGGCTGTCCATCTGCCTCTTTCAATCGAGGCGCAAGTCGAAGCCACGGTCCTGATGATGTCCACCAACAACATCTTCAGTCCTGCCAATGGCCAGCCCATCATCTCGCCCAGTCAGGATATCGTGATGGGTTGCTACTACCTCACCGCTGGTCGCGGTGAGTTGGGAGAATCCGGTGAGAAGGGTGAAGGAATGACCTTTGCCAGCCCTGAGGAAATGTTCGCGGCTTATGGCCAGAAGAAATTGGGCGTTCATGCCCGCATCAATCTGCGGCTGCCAGGCGGTAAGCGTTTTGTCACCGAGAGGATTGTGCAAGAGAAAGTAAAGATCGAGGAGGATGTTTGTCAGGAGCGTGAACGCAAGCTGACAACGGTTGGGCGTGTTGTGTTCAATGACATCCTTGATGCGCGGATGCCTTTCTATGATCTCGCCCTTTCAAGTAAGCATCTTGCCCGCATTATTGCCGATTGTTACCAGATCCTTGGACGCCGGGCCACCATCGATCTTCTTGATCGCATGAAAGTCATTGGCTTCCGCGAGTCAACCCGCTCGGGGCTCAGCTTCGCCACCGATGATCTCCGCACCCCGGCCAACAAAGCCAAGGTACTTGCAGATACCGACAAAGAAGTTTCCAAGTTCCTTCATCAATTCGAGGAAGGTGATATCACCGACCGCGAGCGGTACAACCGTAATATCGAGTTGTGGACCAAAGCACGCGACCAGATCACACAAAAGATGATGAGCGAACTGCGCGACGAGAGACGCAAGGATGAGACAGGGCATGTGCGCCCTTACCTCAATCCCATTTATCTCATGGCCACCTCGGGCGCGCGCGGCAGTATCGACCAGATCCGTCAGCTTGCCGGTATGCGCGGTCTGATGGCAAAACCCAATGGCACTATTATCGAAACACCCATCAAGGCCTCCTTCAAGGAGGGATTGAGCGTGCTCGAATACTTCAGCTCCACCCACGGCGCCCGTAAGGGCCTCGCTGATACGGCGCTTAAGACTGCCGACTCAGGGTACCTCACCCGCAAGCTTGCCGATGTGGCACAGAATGTGGTCGTGACCATGATGGATTGCGGCACCACCCAGGGTATCACGAAGCAGCCGCTCATGAAGGGCGACGAAGTGGAGCGACCGCTTTCCGAGATCATTCGGGGACGCGTCAGCCGCACCGTCATTCTCCATCCGAAAACGGAGGAGGTGCTGCTCAATGAAAACGAGATCATCACCGCCGAGAAGGCCCGTGAAATCGACAAGCTGGGTGAAATCGGCCTCGACAAGGTGATGGTGCGCAGTCCTACTACCTGCCAGGCTCCTCTGGGAATGTGTCGCATGTGCTACGGCATCGACCTTTCCACCGGCGCGCTGGTCGAGGAGGGTATGGCTGTGGGCATTATTGCCGCCCAGTCCATCGGTGAACCCGGCACACAGCTCACCATGCGCACTTTCCATATCGGTGGCGTGGTGAAGCGTGAAGTGGGCGAAAGCGATATCAAGATCCGCAAGCCTGGCAAGGTTTTCTTCCGCCACATCCGTTCGGTAGTGAAAAAAGCCAACGATGGCCAGGAAGAGGTGGTGGTCCTCTCGCGTAACGGCGAGGTGAGCATTGTTGGTTCCAAGGGAATCACCCTCGAAACTTACCTCATTCCCTATGGTGCCATGCTGCTGGTCCATGATGGTCAGGAAGTGGTCAAGGATGATTATATCTGCCGCTGGGATCCGCACATCATCCCCATTATCGCCGAGATTTCAGGCAAGGTGAAATTCGAAGATCTGGAAGAGGGAACCACCCTGCGTCTGGAGAAGGATGAAAGTTCGGGTCAGGAGCGATTCGTAGTGGCCGAGCACCGCGGTGACCTTCATCCGCAGATCATCGTTGAAGGGAAAAACAAGGGCGAGCGGGCAGTCGCTTACCTTCCTGAAAAGGCCTTCATTGAAGTGAAGACCGGCATGACAGTCCAGGCCGGAACCATCCTGGCAAAAACAACCCGTGAGGTGGCTGCCTCGCAGGACATCACCGGCGGCCTTCCCCGCGTGACGGAAATCTTTGAAGCCAGGCGTCCTCGTGATCCTGCCGTCATGTCTCAGGTTACCGGCTATGTCCGCTTCGATGAGAAGGGCAAAAAGCGCAACAAACGCATTGTCAATGTCCAGGAAGTGAACGAAAAGGGCGACAAGACTGGCAAGGAAGTCGAACACCTCATACCCGCCGGCAAGCATCTCAAGGTGCAGGACGGCGATTATGTGAAGGCTGGTGACGCCCTCGTCTACGGCCCGCTGATCCCTCACGATATTCTGGCCATCAACGGCGAGGAGGCGGTCCGCGCCTACCTGGTCCGCGAGGTCCAGACAGTTTACCGGGCCCAGCGTGTAGATATCGACGACAAGCACATCGAAGTGATTGTCGCCCAGATGCTCCGCAAGGTGAAGATCGAGGAAACCGGCGACTCAGGACTGATGAGCGGTTCGGTGATCGACAAGTTCGCTTTCCATTCGGTCAACAAGCGCCTCCGTGATTGTGTAAAAATCAAGGAGCAACACGATTCCCGCCACGACAAGGGCAAGGTAATCACCAAAGCCCAGTACGAAGAAGAGAAGGCCCGTATCGAGGAGGAGGGTGGCACACCGGCCACCTGGGCTCGTCCCGATCCGGCCAATATGTCAGCGCTGCTTCTTGGTATCACCAAGGCTTCGGTCCAGTCCGAGAGCTTCATCTCCGCCGCCTCGTTCCAGGAAACCACCAAGGTGCTCACTGAAGCGGCTCTGGCGGGTAAGGTGGATTATCTGGTTGGCCTGAAGGAGAATGTCATCCTCGGGCATCTCATCCCGGCGGGTACCGGTTTCATCCTGCATCAACAGGCTTCCCTGCAACTGGCAACCCTGGGTGAGGAATCCAGCCAGGCCCCGGCGACAGTGACTACCGCTCACTGATATACAGTCGCCTGTTTCAAACACCGAAAAGGCCCCCGCATTCATGCGGGGGCCTTTTTGCTTGATAGGGATCTTTCCGGTCTGACATCGGTTTGTTCAGGCAATCATCCGGATCTCCTTGTCAGCCCAATGCCGAAGGAGCAATGCCCAGCATGGTGAATCAGTTGGCTGGAACGCGGGTTGCCGCCTTGATCCAGCTGTTCCATTCCCGTCGTGTCGGCTCATCCAGCACCGGGAGCGCTTTGCTGATTCGGTCCAGGGCGGGATTCACTTTATCAAATTGACCCAGGGCTGAGTAACACCGGATGGAGCCACCCAATGCCACCAGTTGCTCCTTGCGCCCAGCCAGAATATTTGCCTGCTCCTCATACAGGTGCAGCGCCTCGGTGTATCTGCCCAGGTTGAACCAGGTATCTGCCAGCAGGAAGGGGATGGTTTCCAGCTCGCCCTGGGTCAGCAAGGCAACCCCACCAGGCAAAGCCAACCCCAATTGAACCTCATGGTAAGTGGAAACAGCGCGCTCAAGCCAGCGACGATGCTCCGACTGGAAATGTTCGCGCGTTTCCGCGGTGATTTGCTCACCGGACAGAAAGTTCTGATGCTCTTTGGCAGCCAGTTGCCTGTAGGCATCGGCCAATAGCAAGCGGGCCTTAAGGTGCTGCGCATTGGCTGGAAATCGCTCCAGGGCCTCCTCCAGCCGTCGCATCACCATGCGCCAGTCCCGTCGCTGATAATAGAGAGAGCCCAGGGCGTAAAGGGTCAATTCCTGGGCCTGAGGCTCGGGATCCAGCCGAAGCACCTGGAGATTGTGCTCCAGAGTATCGGATGCGCCGTCAAGGTTTCCCTTGCGGAGAGCGTCCGCACCAATCTGGTAGCGGGCCCGGTAGGCGAAAGGTGTGAGATATTTAATGCATTCTTTATATGCAACCAGTGAATCGGCATCCTTCTTTTGCGCTGCCAGGGCATCCCCCAATAGATACCAGGCCTCACCTGATCGCTCGTTCCCCTGGGCAGTCACCAGATAAGAGTTCAGCAGTTCCACAGCGCGGGCCGTGTCACCCCCGTCCCGGCTTTGACGCGCCGCCAGCCAGATATGCTCTGATTTGCGGGCGGGATCAGTCAAAACGTCAGCAGCTTTGGTATTGGCGGCGGCCGCTTCAAGATACAGGGCCTGTGACAAAGCCATGGCCTTTGGCATGCCACCAGCTTTTTCGTACCCGGTGGGATCGCGCAGTGCCCTGGCCTGGTTCTCAAGGACCTGAGCCAAACGAACGGTCGCCTCGCTTGGAAGGGCCACCTGGTTATTCAACTCGGCAAGTTTCCGGGCGGCGGCATGCTGGTTCGTTCGCATCCAGACTTGCAGGGTCTGGTCAAGCACCTCGCGAACCCGGCTGAGGTCGATGAGCCGGTTGCGCCACCGCATTGGGTCAGTCACACCATCCAGTGCGGCGGAAAAATGCCCGAGGGCCCTTTGCGGGTCCACCTCGTTGGCCTGGTGCTGCCCCAGGAGGAGATGGGCAGCGCGGGTGGAATCATCCGGGGTTTGCCGAAGGCACTGCTCCCAGGCTTCAGCCGCCTGGGTTGGCTGCTCGGCTCGGGAAAGGCACAGGCCCAATGAGAACCAGGGGTGGCCTGCGTCCCCTTTGTCATCCTCTGTCTGGGAATCGAGAACAGCTTGCCAGGCCTCGGCGGCTTGCACCCATAGTCCCTGATCCTGGAAACTTTGGGCCAAAAGTAGCCGTGCCTTTGTCTGGATGGGCATGGGGGCCCGCGTTCCAACATTCCCGAGGACCCTTCTTGCCTGCTCAGGTTGCTGTAGGCGCAGGTAAAGCTCTCCTGCTGCGAGCTGGGCCTGAGCCCTTTGCCCATCGGTGAGTTTGCCCAGGGCCCGAAGCCGCTCGTTGGCCTTCAAAGATCCTTGCAAATCGACAATTGGCAGCTTGAGACAGGCTTTGGCAAGTAGTTCATAGGCCTCTGCTGCAAGTGGTGAGCTGTCTTCCACCTTGTCGAGTAATTCGATGGCACCCTGAATATCTTCCACAGCCTGAAATCTTGCCAAGGCAAGCAGATAGTTCCGACGATCATTCTCCTCGGGGAGACCCGGATCGGTGATCTTCTCCAGATCCTGACGGACCTGGCGGATCCGTAGAATGGCTTCCTCTGCCGGCAGGGCACCGGCCCGCAAAAGCCACCCCTCTGCCAGCAATAGTCTGGCCTGGGCCTGAATGTTTGGCTGGGTGATGAGGGCAGCACTTTTTTCTGCGTCCTCCAGCCACTCGGCCAGATCAGTGGGATCAGTCTGCTGCAGGCGATCCCGCAGCTGAGATACCCTTCTTAGGGCCCCGCTTGGGCCTGTATACGGCAAGGGGCCAAACCAAAGGGAAAGCCCCAGGACGGTTGCCCCCAGAAACAGCATTGGATAGGCCCACAGGGGCCCTTGGGGCTCCTGGGAATGATCGCGCTGGTTGATGCTGGAGGCTGATGCCATCCGCTGTTTCCTTGCCTTTTCGGTCGATGTGTCTATCCAACCACCGGACCGCAGTCCGCCAAACTTCCCAAACAACCCAAAAGCAATCCCCGGTCCTAATACAAACCAGCCAATTGCGCCTATGCGACAGGCTGCCAAAGAAATCAAGCTCTTATCTCGGGGATGAGCTATATTGGACAGAGTAGTCTTGTTATAAAAACCGAAGCACAGCTTGATTTTTCTGGCTGGTCCGTTGGAACCCTGAGAGATACTGACAATGAAACGACTTCTTTCCCTGGGATTATTGGTGTTTTGCTGCCTGGCCCAATCGGGGGTCCAGGTAGCTGGCCAGCAGCCAGCCACACCGGCTCCACCGAAGCCACTTCCCAAAGGGGTGATGCAGCAAAAACTGGAAAGCTGTCAAAAACTCCTCGAAGCCTTGTCACTCAACGACTTGCCCAAAGCTGCGGATTGCGCTCAAGACTTGATCATTTTGAGCCAAAAAGCCGAGTGGAAGGTGGTGGCCACACCTCGTTATAAAGAACTCAGCAACGAATTCCGGGCGGCTGCGGAGCAGGTTGTGAACCAGTCGAAAGCCAAGAACGCCGACGGTGCCGCCCTGGGCTACCTGGATATTTCCATGTTATGTTTCAAGTGCCACAAGCACATGCGCGAGGTGCGTATGGCCAGCCGGTGACGGCCGGCTTTTTACCCGGGCCAGCTAGCAGGACAATAGCCATGCAACGCGAGTTATTGGAAACCAGCCCAGACTCACAACTGGTCCGGGAGGACCAGTCCCTGTTGAAGGTACTGACCTTCATCTGGAGTGGTTTTTTTGTGGTGGGAGTGGTGATTTATTCCTGCGTGGCCTGGTGGACTGCCAACCACCCTTTGGGACATGGCGGCTGAATGGGCCAGTTTCAGGGCACTGGCCTGGCAATATTCCAATCGGAAAACTGCCAGGCCAGTGCTTTGCTGCCTGAGTCACCCCGAAAAGCCGCACCAGAAAAAGTGCCTCTTTCGGGGGAACACCCCAGCAGGCATCCGGGAATCAGGCCTGGCATAACCCGCTTGCCGTTTGCCCATTATCCGGGAAAATCCTTGCCAGCTTCGACCGTTCATTCCTTGGACCAGGTCACCTTCCTCAGGATTGCGACTAATTCAGCAGGCTGCGCCTGAGAACTTCGCTGGCCTGGTCAAAGTAGGGCTGCCAGGTAATCTCGGGAGAAAGGTTTGCCATGCAATCGCGGACCTTCTCCAGCGTGTTCAGGGCCATGTGGGGACAATCGTTGCAGGCGCAGGTGATGCCCGGCACCGGGTGATAGCGATGACGCGGATGACGGTGCTCCAGTTGCCAGATCATGTGCGGCTCGGTGGCTACAAGAAAATCGGTGGGATCGACAAACGAGGCCACATGGCGAATGATCGCCTCGGTGCCGCCGATGAATTCACTGTGGGCCAGGATATTGGCCGGGCACTCGGGATGGGCGACCGTGATCGAACCGGGGATCTTCTTTTTCAGGGCAAGCAGTTCACCCACGCTGAAAATCTCGTGCACCATGCAGGCGCCATCCCAGAGGATCAGGGGGCGGCCCGTCTCCTCGCGCAAGTACTGCCCCAGGTGGCGATCGGGCACAAAAAGAATTTCCTTGTCGGCCGGAATGCGGTGGATGATGTCGCGGGCGTTGCCCGAGGTAACCACCCAGTCACACAAGGCCTTGGTGGCAGCCGTACTGTTGATGTAGGTAACGGTCTGAAAATCACGGCCATTCTCGCGCAGCATCTCCTGGTAGCGGCGCAGCCTGGGGGCAGGGCAACTGTCTGCCAGACTGCAGCCAGCCTTCAAATCAGGCAGGATGACCGTCCGCGACGGGTTAAGGATTTTGGCTGTTTCCGCCATGAAGTGAACGCCACAAAAAACAATCACCTGGTTTTTAACCTTGGTGGCTTCACGGGCCAGGTGCAGGCTGTCGCCAGTGATGTCTGCAAGGGCCTGGATTTCGCCCTGCTGGTAATAATGCGCCAGGATGACCGCATCCTGGGTTTTCTTCAGTGCCTGAATCTGCGCCACCACCTCTTCCATGCAAAAACCCTCCCTTGGGCGCCAACCTGGCCCACACCCGATGTTCCCTGCTGTTATCATACGGGAATTGATTGACGCCACCGCTCTGGCGGTGGCCCCCGTTACCTGATTGGGAGCCTGTCGGCCGCATGAAACCCGCTGTGGAAATGTTGCAAGTGCGCGATGGCCTTACCCTGGTCCAGGCCGTCAAGGCCTCGGGGATCACCGATGCCAGCACCGGAGGCGCCGCCAAGACTTATATCCGCGAGGGTATGGTGCTGGTCAATAATGCGGTGGAAACCCGACCAGGCCGAAAACTTCAGCCGGGCGACCGGTTCCAGGTGCCCGGTGGCAAACCCTGGATGGTGATTGCGTGACCACCCAGTCGGGTGACCAAGCCACTCCTGCTTCCACCACCTGGCGCTGGACCGATCCGTCGCGCCCAGCCTGGTTGCGGGTTTTAGGCTTGGCCTGGCCGGCTTTTTTACAACAGATGCTGCTCCTGACCGTCAACCTGACCGATCGCTGGCTGGCTGGTAATGCCTTGCATCTGGAGGGTGACCAACAGCTTTCACTGCAAGGCGCGCAAACCACCTGCTTCTATCTGGCCTGGGTGGTGACCTGCTACGGGGTACTGGCCAGCGTGGGCGCCTCGGCCATTGTGTCCCGGCAGGTGGGTGCTGGCGATCCGGCTGGAGCCAATCTGGCTTGCCACCAATCCCTTCTCCTGGCCTTCGCTTTGGGTGTGGCAGGGGGGATCACCGGACTTTTCGGCATCGATTCCCTGCTCGTGGCCTTGCAACTGGAAGGCTTGTCGCGCGAATTCGCTTTCGATTACCTGAGTGTCACCCTTGCGCTGCTGCCTTGTCAGTTATTGCTTAGCACCGCCGTTGCCAGCCTGGCAGGCGCGGGCGACACCCGCACAGGTCTCTGGGTATTGGGAGGCACCACAGTAGCCAACCTGCCGCTAGCCTGGCTGGGGTTCCGCGGCCTGGGAAACTGGCCAGGACTCGGTTTTGCCGGTATCGCCTGGGGCACAGGCCTAAGCCATTCGCTGGGCACATTGGCAGTCCTCCTGATCCTATGGCGGGGCAAATCAGGTCTGCGCCTGCATGCCAGACTGTTTCGTCCCCATCGTGCGATGCTGGTCAGGCTTATGCGCGTGAGCCTGCCGGCCGGAGCCGATAGCCTGACCCTGGCAGCAGGCCAGTTGCTCTTTCTGGCCATTATCAATCTTCTTGACGATGCCTCGCAAGGGGCCCACGGCATTGCTTTGGGCTGGGAAGCCCTGGGCTACCTTAGCGGAGCCGCTTTTGGCATCGCCGCCACCACACTGGTGGGGCAAAACCTTGGAGCCGGGCAACCCGCCCAGGCGCGCTTGTGCGGCTTTACCGCCTTTGGCATGGGTGCGGTAGCGATGAGTTGCATGGGGGTGATCTTTTACACCCTGGCCGAGCCGATGTTCCTGTTTTTCTGTCCCAGGCCCGAACAGGCCGCAGTAGTTGCGGTGGGGGTCCCAGTACTGCGGCTGGTAGCTTTTTCCATGCCCATGCTGGCAAGCTGCATCATCCTCACCAGCGCCCTGCGCGGGGCGGGCGATACACGCTTCCCGCTGCTGTTCACCTGGGTGGGTTTCTTTGTGGTGCGTTTGCCCCTGGCCTGGTGGCTCAGCCGGACGGAGGTCCACATCCCCGGCTTGATTTCATTTGCTGGGTGGGATCTGGGTTTGTTTGGCTGCTGGCTGGCGATGCAGATCGACATCAACCTGCGCGGAGCGCTCTGCCTGGCGCGGTTCCTCGGTGGGAAATGGCAAAAAATCAGAGTGTGATTCTTTTTGTTTATCTTTTCAAAAAAAAGCGTAAGTTTCTGACAACTGGCCCGCTTGATTAGACAGGGGGAGGCCAAAATGGCTCAGAGACTGGAAAACCAAGAGACAACCGCGTTGTATCAGTGTCACAGGGCAGTATTGCTCCAGTGGGCTGTCACCCGAATGCCTAACTGGCTGAGTGCCAAACTCGACCCCGACGATCTGGTCCAGCAAACGCTGCTGGAGGGCATCAAGGCCGGGGAGCGTTTGGCGGGTAAGCCGGACCACGAGGTTCTGGCCTATCTGCGGCGGGCCCTGATCAACAACCTGATCGATGCGGCACGAAAATTCGCCCCGGCCCGGGGTGAATTGTCCTCGAATGGCATGGGTGAATCGTCATGCATGCTGGGAGACTGGCTGGCAGCCCCGGACACCTCACCCAGCGAGCGCTTCGCCCGGAGTGAACGATACGCCCGGCTGGCGGATAGCCTGACCCGTTTGCCGGATGCCCAACGAGTGGCGGTGGAAATGCGGTACCTGCAGGGGGCAAAAGTGGCGGAAATTGCCCTGTTTCTCGATCGGACCGAGGGGGCAGTTGCCGCGCTTCTCCACCGGAGCGTGACAGCTTTGAAGGCGGACCTGAAAGCCCGGGACATTTGACCATGATTCCGGCCCCAAGGCGAGCTGCTTCGTTACCTGAGGCAGAAAGTCCTGACCCAAGGGACGAGCTGTCCTCTTGCAAGGCCACCGATCTGGAATTGGGTATTGGCATCATCCTTAAAGCGGAGGAGGAGGGACATCCACCGGAACTGGCTGACTGGCTCGCTCGCAATCCGGCCCTTGCCTTCGATTTGGCGGATTTTCTCGCCAGTCAGCGCGGCATTCAATCCGCTGCCCGTGAATTGCATGGATTGCCGGCGATTCGTGTTGAAGAGGCTGCCAATGCCAGACCCGTCGTAGGTGGTTTTGAACTGAAAGAAGAGGTCGGTCGCGGCGGAATGGGGGTGGTTTACCGCGCTTTTGACCCGGCCCTCAAGCGATGGGTGGCGGTTAAAAGAATCCTTGCCGGACCGTTCACCACCCAGAATGAGAAAGCGCATTTCCGGTTTGAGGCGGAAGCTGCCGCCGGGCTGGATCATCCCGCAGTGGTGCCCATTCATGCTTTTGGCGAGGAGGGGGGCCATCCCTACCTGGTGATGGCCTGGATGGAAGGAGGCAGTCTGGCTGAGAGGCTGGGTCGGACCGGGCAGAAAACCACTCCCCGGGGAGCGGCCATTCTGATCCGGGATGTGGCGTTGGGGGTGAACCATGCGCACCTGAGGGGTTTGCTCCACCGTGATCTGAAGCCGGGGAATATCCTGTTTGACCAGGATAATCGCCCGCATATCGCCGATTTTGGCTTGGCTGTCAGCCTGGAGGCGAGTTTTTGCCTGAGTCTCCGCAACACCATGGCCGGGACCGCCGCCTATATGGCGCCTGAGCAGGTCAGTGGCAGGAAAAGCCTCACCACTGCTGTGGATATCCATGCTCTTGGGGCGATCCTTTACGAATTACTGACGGGATCACCCCCCTTCGGCAACTCCGAATGGCTGGTGACACTGCAACGGGTGCGGGATGACGCCGCCACCCCCTTTCGTGATCTGCATGGCGATGTGCCGGTTGATCTGGAAACTGTTTGCCTGCGTTGTCTCGAAAAGAATCCCGAGGACCGATACCCTTCCGCCCAGGATTTGGTTGCTGACCTGAACCGTTTTCTGGAGGGCGAGCCTCTGGGGTCGAAAAGGCCGGGGTGGCTGGTGGCGTTCGGCCGCGCCCTTTCCCGCAGGAGAGAAACTCTTTCCTTGTCAACCTGGCCCGGTTGCTTTGGCGGGGCGGCAGTGGTCCTGGTTACCAACGGCATCGTGGCATGGGCGGTGTGGGCAGAAGTTTCCGGGTTATGGGCTTATGCGGCTTTGGGGGCCAACCTGGCTGGCTGGCTGGCCCTGTACGCCTGGTTCCTGATAGCCCGCATCCATCTGCTCAGCATGGTGGAACGATTGAGCGCCGGGATTCAGTTTGGGGCGATCGTCGCCTGCCTGAGTTTGCTACCGGCGCATGTGCAACGCCATGGCATGGATATTCTGTCCCTTTATCCTGCCCTGACCACGGTACTGGCGCTGGGCATTTTTGCCCATGGGGCCACGCACTGGGGGAAATTGTATCTGGCCGGAATTTTTTTGATGGGAGTCTCGGCTTTACTGCCTGTTTTACCACGCCCTTATTGGCCAATCGCCCACGGATTGGCAATTGGGGGACTTCTGATCTGGACTGGTTTCCGGCTGCGGGCCTTCGACCTGGAAGGCAAACCTGACAGGCTTGAAAACCTGCCTGGCTAACTTTCATCCTTTTTGCCTGGCCGAATCATTCTTTCCAAACTAGGCCCCGTACTGCGAATCAAAAAGACAAAATAGACATTTAATATTACAAAAAATCCGGAGTTTCCCATGTGCCATTCTGCTGAGGCCAGTTTTGGGTCGGCCGCTTTGTTGATGGTTGCCGGCGGTTGGTGCTTGCGCACCACTGCCAAAAGGGCGCCATGGCTCTGGCCTATCGCGGTGGTGCCCTTCCTTTTCGGGGTGCAGCAGATGCTGGAGGGCTTTGTCTGGGTGGGACTGCATCAGCAAAATACCACCCTCACCCTGGCTGCCGCCGGCATGTATCTGTTTTTTGCAGTGGCATTTTGGCCTTTCTGGTTTTCCCTGGCCGCATTCCTTTTGGAAACTGATCCTCGCCGGCGCAAGTTTCTTGGCCTGTTTGCACTGCTAAGCACCGGTTGGTTTTTCGCTTGTTATGTGCCCCTGTTCAGGGATTTTGCCGCCCCATCAATCCACGAGGTGGGTCACTCAATCCGCTATGATTACGCCGATTCGGGGGGCATTTGGAATCATTTTGCCAAGGTCTGGGTTATCAGATCGTGTTATCTGCTGACCACCCTGATGCCCCTGATGATCATGTCCGCCAGGAAATTGTTCATGCTGCCCGCCGCCCTGGCCTCAGTCACCGCTGCCGCAGCAGCGCTTTATTTCGACCATGCATTCACTTCTGTCTGGTGCTTGTGGGGCGCATTGACATCGCTTTCGGTGATGCGGATAGTATCCCTCGCCCCTGCGTGCGCCCCGGGTATTGAGCAAGCCTCCTTCTCCTTGCCAGGAATCCAGGCACTAACCCCGGCAAATTACTTGAGCTGATGCCCGGTCCTTCGCCTGGCGGTGCCGTTTGGGCCCACCTCAGCACACCGGCAGCGCCAGGCGGCCCTGGAATGACTCGGCCCGCCGGATGGGCAGCGGTATGGCACCATCCCCTGCCAACGGTTCACCCAACACCGCTTCCCCGGCCACTCCCACCACCCGTACCGGCACCAATTGACGCCGGAGAGCCGGCAACATGCCCCGGAGGCTTACCCGCACCCCCCGGCAGGCGGTGCCCAGCACATGGCCTGGCCGGGCCTCATCAGCGGTTTCCACCAGCACTTCCAGGTCGCGGCCAACCAGCGAGGCCCGGTAAGCGGTAGCCAGTTCAGCCTCCACTCCCGCCGCATGGCGCATCCGCTGACGAATGACCGCCCCCGGGACGGGATTGGGAAGCGTGGCAGCGGCGGTGCCTTCGCGGGCACTGAAGGCAAAAAGATGCATGGCCGAAAAGCCAACCCGACGCGCCACCTCGCAGCTGCGAAGAAAATCCGCATCAGTTTCGCCTGGGTACCCCACAATGAGATCCGTGGTGATGGCCGGGTGGTTGAGAAGTTCGCGGGCCCGGTCCACTTGCTCGATGAACCGCCCCGCCGTGTAGCGCCGCCGCATGGAGGCCAGCACCGGGTCAGAACCGCTTTGCAGGCACAGATGCAGGTGCGGCACCACCCGGGGGTTCCCGGCCAGACTCTTCAGGAGCGATTCCCTGGCCTCGGCGGCATCCAGGCTGCTGAGGCGGATTCGAAATTCCCCAGGCAAATCGGCCAGCCGATCCAGCAGGTGCCACAAGCGGGTCCACTCGGCCCGTGGCTTCCCCTTGCTGAGGTCCAGCCCATAGTGCCCCAGGTGTATCCCACCCAAAACCACCTCGCGATAACCCGAAGCCACCAAACCCGCCACTTCGGCAACCACCTCATCGGCCGGCCGACTGAAAAAACGGGGCCGCACTGTCGGGATGATGCAATAGGCGCAATCGAGCAGGCAGCCATCCTGCACCTTCACAAATGCCCGCTGGTGACCGGCAAATCCCTGTATTCCCGGCAACGAACCAGTCACACCCCAGGGCTCAAGCTCAATCGCCAACGCTTCCTTGTCCGCAATCACCCGGCTCACCCCTGGCAAACTACTGATTTCATCTGGACTTCTTGAGGCATAACAGCCCATCACTACAATATCACCTGCTGGCTGTTCGCCATGGAGGCGACGAATGAGCTGACGGGCCTTCACATCGGCTTCATGGGTGACGGTGCAGGTATTCACCAGGCATAAATCCGCCTGTTCGCCTGGTAATGCCGCCACCCAGCCGGCCATTTCCAGCAATTCCCGGGCGTATTGCGTCTCGTACTGGTTCACCTTGCAGCCCAGGGTGGCGGTGCGAAACCGCTTGCCGGAGGTCGTTGGGCTACCCGGGCCGGTTTCGCCACTCCCCATACCCGGCAGGCCAGGAATACTGGACCCGGACAATTTATCGGAAATTGGGGATTGTACTGGCATTTTCCGCATTTTCAGAAGGTTTTGGTTCATGGAAATCAGCGAGAGCCGTCGCCTGTTCTCTCTCGGAATGATAGCATGATTCAGATGGTAAAACGAATGGGGGCGGAGCAGACATGGCGGGTTTAACACTCACCGAAAAGATCCTGGCGCGTCACGCCGGAAAAAGTTCGGTAGAACCGGGTGACAATATCTGGGTGGATGTGGATATCCTCATGACCCACGATGTGTGCGGGCCAGGCACCATCGGTATCTTTCACCAGAACTTTGGCCGCCAGGCCCGGGTCTGGGACAAGGACAGGCTGGTCATTATTCCCGACCACTACATTTTCACCGCCGACAAGATGGCGAACCGGAATGTTGATGTGTTGCGCGAATTTGCCCGCGAGCAAGACCTCCCCCACTATTACGATGTGGGTTCCGAGCGCTACAAAGGGGTTTGCCATATCGCCTTGCCCGAAGAGGGCCATACCCGCCCGGGCGAAATCCTCCTGGGCACCGACAGCCACACCTGCACCGCCGGGGCCTTTGGCGAATTTGCCACCGGCGTGGGCAACACCGATGCCGGCTTTGTGATGGGCACGGGCAAGACCTGGCTCAAGGTTCCCCCCACCCTGCGCTTTGTCTTCCACGGCGAGATGCCCCCCTACCTTATGGCGAAAGACCTAATTCTGGCTGTGATCGGCGATATTGGCTGCGATGGCGCCACCTACCAGTCGATGGAGTTCGACGGCGAGGGTGTCTACGCCCTCAATATCGAAGAGCGCATGACCCTTTGCAACATGGCTATCGAGGCGGGTGGCAAAAACGGCATCATCGCCGCCGATCAGAAAACCATCGATTTTGTCCGCTCGCGCGACAAGGCGGCCAAGCCTTTCACGGTGGAAAAGTCTGATCCGGATGCCCGCTTTGTCCGCGAATATGTCTACGATGTGCGCACCTTGCGACCCGTGGTCGCCAAGCCCCACAGTCCCGACAACCGGGCTTATGTCGACGAGTGCAAAGGCACCCGCCTGGATCGCGCCTACATCGGTTCTTGCACGGGCGGTAAAATGACCGATTTCCGGGCGGCGGCGCGCATTCTCGCTGGCAAGCAGGTGAAGATCGACACCTTCGTGGTGCCCGCCACCACCGAGGTGGCCCGCACCCTGAAAACCGAGAAGCTCAACGGCCACACGCTTGAAGAGATTTTTCTCAACGCTGGTGCCAAAATTGGCGAGGCTTCTTGCGCCGCCTGTCTCGGTGGTCCCTCCGACACCTTTGGCAGACTGAACCAGGCGATCCGCTGTATCAGCACCACCAACCGCAATTTCCCGGGGCGCATGGGACACAAGCAGGCCGAGGTGTATCTCGCTAGCCCGCTGACTGTGGCCGCCAGCGCCCTGACTGGTCTCATCACTGATCCGAGGGAGTTTTTGGCGTGAAGCTGGAACGAATCATTCAGGGCCGGGCCTATGTGCTGGGCGACAATGTCGACACCGATCAGATTATCCCGGCCCAGCACCTGACGCTGAATCCGGCGATTCCTGAAGAGTACCGGCAGTTTGGCAGACACGCACTCTCGGGCGTGCCGCCGGCTCAGGGCGGACTGCCCAAAGGGCATGTGCCTTTCCATGCCAACGACACCGACCTGGTGAGTGGCTATCAGATATTGGTCGGCGGGCGAAATTTCGGGTGCGGCTCCAGCCGGGAGCATGCGCCCATCGCCCTCGATGCCGCTGGCATCAAGGCGGTGGTGGCAGAATTCTACGCCCGTATCTTCTTCCGCAATTCCGTCAATGGCGGGTACATTGTGCCGGTGGAAACAGGCGAACGACTTTGCGAAAAAGTCTGCACCGGCGACGAGTTGCGTCTCGACCTTGAGGCCTGCACAGCGGAAAATCTCACGACCGGCGAGAAATACAACCTGCGTCCCCTGGGCGAAGTGGTTCCTATTCTTGAGGCAGGCGGCCTTTTTCCCTTTGCGCGTGCCCAGGGAATGCTGCCCTCCTGATGCCCCGGCGTGGCGTGATGATCCCCGGGGCCCCTGCGGCCACTGCTGATCTGGAGGCGAACCGTGAGCGATGAGTTCGATACCTCCCACAGCAACGACAGCCACCGGGTCCGTTCTTTTGAGGAACTGCTCCTCGAACGCATCCATGCCATGGACCCGGAGCCTTTTTACCCGCGCTCTTTTCTCATGCTTTCTGACAATCCCGAGGAGCTGGTGCTGGCCTCTCTCGACCGGCTCCACAAAGACGGCCTGATTACCCGGCAACGGGACGGGCTCACCGGGTCGGAGTTGGCGGTGATTCTCTCCCCCAAGGGACGGGCCCTCTTCGAACAACCCGAACGGCTTGCGGGTTGGCGCGACGACAAAGGCAATTCCCACCAGGTCACCATGCGTTTTCTGGGGCTGGATCCCGCCCTGGGGACCCCCTGGTCCACACGGCTGCTCCTGGCTCTGGTGGTGCTGAATTTCCTGCGGGGAGTCTGGTTGGCGTTTGATCGGGGATTCCTGCCCGATTATTTCGAGGGACATGGCCCCGACCTGACCCCTCTTCTCATGGAACTGGGGGCGGTCGATCCCTCCTCTCTTGCCGAAGGCCAGTGGTGGCGGCTCCTGACCAACGGCTTTGTCCATTTGGGCTTTCTGCATCTGCTGATGAATGGTGCCAGCCTGTTTAGCGTGGGTCAGTTGCTCGAACGCATCATCGGCTGGTTCCCCACCCTTCTGGTTTTTGTGGTGGCCACCGTTTGGGGGGCCGGCCTGTCCCTCGCTTTCCAGCACAATCCGTTGGCAGGCGCTAGTGGTGGCTTATGCGGGCAGATGGCGGCTCTGGTGGTCTGGTTTGCGGTCAACCGTCACAGGTTGCCTGGCCCCATAGCCACCTCCATGCAGCGTGGCCTGATCATCAATGCCGTCCTGATCATTGGCATCAGCATGGTTCCGGGCGTGAGTGGCCTGGCCCACCTGGGAGGTGCCCTGGGAGGCGCCCTGGCAGCGGCAGCTTGCCTGCTGCTGGGCTGGGGGGTTCCCGGCGGAGTGAAGCAACGGAGCCCAACCCCCTCGCGCCACCTGACAGGCATTATTACCCTGCTGCTGGCGGGCGGTGGGGCGCTTGGCCTGGGTGACCTGGCCATTCGCAATTCCCTGCCATTTGCCCAAGCCATGGCCAGCCGGGACGATTTGCAGGCGCTCAACCGCGAAGCCTACCCCGAAATGTTCCGGCTGATGCGCGATTTCCAGGTGCTGGCGGAGCAGGAGGCGGAACCCCTGCAGGCGAAAGACAAGTATCGCCGCAACCGGGACTCCGCTTCCCAGGCCGCCGGGAAACTCGAGGCATTACTCCCCCGTTATGCCCCCATCATCACCCGCTGGAAAACCATGGAGCTGAAATCAACCAGCTTGCAACTCTTCCGCGACCGGGTGGTTGAAATGCTGGAAATACAGCAAAAATACGCAGCGATACTGGCCGAATGCCTGGTGGAGGGCAAGCGTTGGGCCATGGAGCGTGACCTGGATATCCGCAACCTGCGCAAGGATTACCGCAAGGCCCTGGCTGCCTTCCTGAAAGCCCAATTGGAGATTTCAGGAAATCCAACCTCCCCCGAACAACCGGCCGAAGAATTTTAAACCTGCAACGGGCCAGCCCCTCCCTGGGAACCTGGGGTGCGGAAGGGGCTGGGAGCGTACTCCGGCCAACCGGCCCCGCCGGAACTCTTTTTGCAAGCAACCTCCTGTTTCATCCTGCCAGCCATGCAACCAGCCGGGTCCTCCTGATCGGGGGCGGATGCTGCCACAAAGAGCTACTTTCCGGCGGGTTGCCTGGCCGGAACCTGGATCGCCGGTGTCCGGATATACCTTTCCGCCCAGGTCAGGAAGACCGGCCAGTTGGGTCCGACCGTATGCCCGCCCTCGTGTTGACGGAAGGCAACTTCCCCGGCAATCAGGGCGGTGGTCTCCGGCGGGAACTCGGCAGTACCCAGATCCTTCCTGCCCAGCAGCTTGTACACCGGGCCAGCACCGGCGGCAGCCAGGAAAGTACCCCTGGAGTCAATCCAGGTGCCCTCCACCTTTTCCGAACCAACCGAGACAAAGACAGGCCGCGGGGCGCACAAGGCGACCAGTTCGTGCGCGTCCACCGGTAGGTCTTCCGGAGTTTTCGGCCCGGCGTACTGGAGGTAATTGCCGGCCATCCAGTGGTAACCGCCACTGCCGGCCAGGTTTTCCACCTTCTCACCATAGTTCCGGCGCATGATTTTCGCCCCACCCTGACCGCTTGACCCGATCAGCCCGATGGCGAACCGTTCGTCGTAGGCCATCGTCACTACCGCCGCTTTGCCGAAACGCGACAACCCCTCGATGCCGACCTGCCTGGCGTCCACCGCCTTGTCGGTTTCCAGATAATCCAGGGCCCGGCTTGCGCCCCAGGCCCACGCCCGCAACGCTCCCCAGTCATCTGGTTTGCGCGGTTGGCCCTTGTTGCACAGGCCAATGATGCCAGTCGTCAGTCCCTGATAGGCCCCGCCCCCACCAAATCCGCCCTTGCCGCCGCCTGTGTCCGCTTGCACGCTGTATGGCGAATAGATGGCGTACCCCCACCCTTTCTCAATCAGTTGCTGGGTCCAGGGCTTCGGGCCGTTCTTTTGCGCGGGTGGCGGGTTGATGCCGGGCCGCCGTGGGAAGACGAACCCATGCTCCATCATCACCGGAACCGGTCCACTGGCGTTGCCCGGGGTGGTGAGGGTGAGCTGGATCTCCACCTTGATGTGGGGATACCCCGAGTTGTCCACTGTGCCGATCACCCGCTTCGTCGTCACATCGATTTCACCCACCTTGTCCTTCGTCGTGTCCTTCACAGTCCATGTCACCCCGGGAACCCCTTTCGGCACCCTCCCATAAATATCACGGTCAAAATGCTCGACAATCTCGGCGCGCTTCATTTTCCAGTCGTCGGCCGTCCGTACTGGCTTGCCATTATCGAATACAAGCGGGTCGGGCAGCTTCGGGTAGGGTGTCGCTTTCGACTCGTCCTTATTGGCGGCATTTGGCGCCTTGGGGTTATTACCATCGGCACCGCGACGGAGTTCTTTTATCTTGAGCTGCTCCAGCATTTTTTTGTGGTCTTCCTGCGAAGTCAATTCAAGCGGCTTGCCCGGGTCGGGCAGCTTCGGCTGGTCTTCCGCCCTCAATGACGCCAGTGCGGCGATACACAGGACAGCAATCACGGTGGGAGGGTAACGCATTGCAACCTCGAAAAGGGAAAGGTCAGTCAGGCAATCTTGTCCGGCTACCAAATGACCGCTCACCCGGCGGAAATCCCGGGAGGGACTATGGGGGAAAGCAGGTAGACGATCCTATCAGCCCATTGCCTGGAAGTCAGGTTGGCCCGAAAGACTACCGGGTGAGGGCTTCAAATCCCTTTTTCCCAGTGCCACCCTGGGTCCCACAACCAAAAAAAGCTTTCACTGGGGGATTCTGCCTACCCGTTGGCGCAGGGATCCTTTTGATAATTTTGGCATCCAGCCGCGCTGTATCAAAATACCCGCCGCCCGCGGGGAATTCCCCCTTTTCCCTACCTGCCAACGACGGTTCCAGCCATCGGGTCGCCCTTCTTCTAATGGTTGATTTTCGGGTCTCGCACGCCATTTAATTTATTCACCTTTTTTTCTCAAGTTTCCCTCGCTATACAGCCGACCGCTCGCCAAAGGACTGGCTGGCTACGCAAGCAGGGAAGCCGAAATGATACTGAAGACATGGGCAAGTCTGGCTATTTGCGCCGCCTTTGCCGGCGCAGGCGGCTGCCAATCGACTCAGGCACCCCAGGCGATGACCACTGCTCCCGGTACTTTGGGCCGCAAAGCCTCCAATCAGACCACCATTCGCGCCCAGCAACCCGATATGGTTCCTGGCAGTGCCCTGCGCATCCCGATAGAGCCTGTGGCGGTGGTTTCTCATTACCAGCCGCCCACCAATGGCTCCCGACCTGCCAGCGCCCTGGCCGGTTCAGGCAACGAGCCGTTCAGTTTTTCGGCCGTTTTGCAAAAGCTGCAAGGAATTGGCAGTACAGCCCACGCTCCCCTCAGTCTGGCCCACACCACCATCTTGCCGGCTGCCGGGACGGCCAACCCGTCAGGAGATTCTCTGGTTCAGGCGGTTGGCTCCCCCCCGGCCTTTCCAGGCTCCCTCCCACCAGCGGCTTTGCCAGGCATCAGTGCTACCGACAACGGGGCTGCAACTACCGGGGCACTTTCCGAAATCAGGGATCCCGCCACGCTGTCCCAAAAAGCCTTGGCTGCCTACCAGAAAATGGACGGCTGCATTGTTCGGTTCAACCGTCGCGAACGGATCGGCACCACCGATCATCCCGAGGAAACCATCATGCTGACCCTGCGCCGGGACAGTTTCGCGGTGCATTTGAAGTGGCTGAATCCAGCGAGTGCCGGGCGCGAGGTTTTATACAACTCCAAAGCGGATGAGCGCAAAATGACCGTTTTGACCGCCTCCGGCGATATTCCGTTCATGCCGGCTGGGAAATCGATGACCCTCGATGTCAACAGCCCCCTGGTGCGTAATTCGACCCGCTACTCCATCACCGACACCGGCTTTCTGAGCATGATAAACCGCTTTGCTGGCAATGTGGAATCCCTCAGCCGGGGATCCTTTGGCGGTGGTTCCATCCAGTCGCTGGGACAGGTACGCCGGCCTGAGTTCCCTGGGCCGGTCGATGCTGTTGAAATCCGCTTCCCGGCGGGTTCCGAAAAGGATTTCCCCACGGGAGGGAAACGGCTGATGTGCTTCTCACCGGAAACAGGGTTGCCCGTACTGCTGATTACCTGGGACGAAAAGGGTCAGGAGATGGAATATATGAAGTACGATCGCCTCCAGTTCGTGCGTCTCGATGATGAAGACTTTGACCCAAAATTCCTTTTCGCCCAGCCCGGTAAAACTTCAGCGACGGCTAAAACGGCGGGGCACAAGACAACCCCCTGACCCATAACGAACGGGCCCGGTCAGCTCAGGAATCTGACATCGGGCCTGTCTTTTCCTATCAGCCGGGCGGGCATCACACAGCAGTTGGCAACCATTCATCGCAGCAAAAAGGTGCTTCCGGTCGCAGGAACAGGCCCTTGCCCCGCCCGACTGGAGTGTGTGCCCCGCAATCCCATCATGAGCGACTTGAGGCCTGAAAAGAAGGTCCGGAATCCGGGCGGTACCATTCTCGGGTCGTTGCCATTCTCAGAAAAGAGAAAGCCCCTAGGGCCACACCTAGACCGCCAAAATGGCAGGAACCGTGCAAATTTCCGACCAAGCTGGCAGGCCAGGAAAGGCCGAGGCTAGCAGGCCGGTTTTTTTTCCCGATAAAAACGGGTTCAGCCGCCTACCGGACTGGTTGGCACCCCGATTGCTGTAAGATGGTGTTTGGTTTGCTGTTGTGTGCTGGAGTCGAACCAGCCTACCTTGAGCCGGAGGTTACTGGCGATCATACATTCGGTGTGTCAGGCGGCATGAACCGTCGGGCACATTCAGGAAGTCCTTGAACCGGGGGGTGGGTCTATGACCGAAACTACGGCCCGTCCTTCCGACTTCTCGATTCTGATCGCTGATGACGACGAAGGTTGCCGCGAGGTCCTTCGTGAACTGGTTGAAGGAGTTGGTTATCGAGCCCTGCTGGCCTCAAGCGGTGAAGAAGCGATAGATATGGTCACCGATGCCGAGGTGCATCTGGCCTTGCTCGATATGCATTTGCCGAGGTTGACGGGTTTGGAAACCTTGCAACTGGTTCGACAGATGCACGCGATGCTTCCGGCGATTCTGGTGACGGCGGATGCCAGCCAGAGCCTGATGCGTGAAGCGCAGCGTTCGAGTATCTATAGCGTGCTTCCCAAGCCGGTCAGCAAGGGATTGGTGTTGCAGACGGTAGCCCGGGCATTGCGCCGGCACTACGGTTTGCCTGGCTCTGGCATCGTCGGCTAAGCCCTGAATGTTGGTTGGCAATATCCGGATATCCCGGCACTGCATACTGGTGCTGGTTTCGCTAGTGGGAGAGTGATCGATGAAGCTGCAGCCCCTGAATGACAAAATCGTGGTCAAGCGCCAGGAAGCCGAAGAAAAAACCACCGGCGGTCTGTATCTGCCGACCGGCGCCCAGGAAAAGCCCCGCGTTGGCAAGGTTGTTGCCCTGGGTATTGGCAAATACCTCGAAGGCGGCAAGCGCGCCAAGTTCCAGGTGAAGGAAGGCGACCGCGTTCTCTTCTCGTCCTACGCTGGTAGCGAAGTGACTGTGGACGAAGTCGAATACCTCGTCATGACCGAAGAAGACGTTATGGGAATTGTGAGCTGAACCGTCCGGTTTATCCCGAATCAGCCCTGTCGCCCTGGCCTTTCATTGGCCGGGGCGACATTTTTTCATGGCTCCTGTTCCGGTACTGAAATCCCCCGGAAAAACCGGGCCCATGGCCCTGGCAGATGCCCCCGGAAAAATCCGCTAGAATTGTGCTGATCCCGAGCAATTCCCACACGGAGCATCCCCATGCGTTGGCCCATCCGGCAAACTGTTGGCACCCTGGCGCTGCTGCTGGCCACCCTTCCCACCAGCCCGCTGACTCAGGCTGTGCATGGGCAAGGGGCGGATATGGATCTCGACAAGCGGATCGACGCCATGGCGACCCGCGCCGCCGCCTGGCTGGCCAGGCAGCAAGACTCCCAGGGGGGCTGGTCCACGGCAAAAAGCCCAGGCATCACCGGAATTGTCACGACGGGCCTTATCCATGGGGGGAAACGCTCCCCCACCGATCCCATGGTGGCGCGGTCCATTCGCTATATCGAGGGGCTGGTCAATCCACAGGCCGGGCATATCGCCGGCAAGGATCCACGGGTGGGGCTGCAGAATTATGTCACCAGCGTCAATGTGATGGCACTTTCCGCAGCCGGCCGCGATAGCCACAAACAGGTCATTGCCGATGCCGCAGGTTTTCTGGGCAAACTGCAATGGGATGATGAGGAAGGAAAAAAGCCTGCGGATGATTTCTTTGGTGGCGCCGGCTACGACTCGAAATCGCGTCCCGACCTGTCGAACACCCAGTACTTTCTCGACGCCTTGAAGGAGGCGGGAATCCCTGCCACCGACCCCGCTTATCAGCGCGCGCTGGTTTTCGTCAGCCGTTGCCAAAACCTCCGGGGTGAGCACAACGATCGCCCCTGGGCCGGCAAGATCAACGATGGCAGTTTCATCTATTCGGCGGCCGCCGGCGGCTCGACGAAAAGTTTCGACCAGCCCACCACCGACGGTGCCTTGCCGGGCTATGGCAGCATGACCTATGCCGGTGTGAAGAGCCTGATTTATTGCGGGGTGAAAAAAGAGGATCCCCGCATCCAGGGCGCGCTCAAGTGGTTGCGCGACAATTACACCCTCGACAAAAACCCCGGCATGCCCGATGGACGCGAAGAATGGGGCTATTTTTATTACCTGCACACCGCCAGCAAGGCACTGCAGTTGCTGGGCGAACCCTCATTTGCCGATGGCAAGGGCGTGCGGCACGATTGGCGGCTGGAGATTGTCGAACGGCTGGAGAAGCGTCAGGCAACGGACGGATCCTGGGCCAATCCCAAAGACCGCTGGATGGAAGGCGACCCAGCCCTGGTCACCGGTTATGCGCTGATGGCCCTGGGGAATATCCGCGCCAGGTAGGCCCACCGCCAGGGGCCTGATTCCCATGGCAAAACCCGCACTGGCTCTGGTTGACCCAAAGCCGGCGCGGGTTGTTGTCGTAGCTGCTTGTCAGCGCCCTCTGGCCCCGCCCGGGCCCTGGCTTTGCCTGCCGCCGCCACCCAGGCCGCCACGGGACGGCCCTCCTGAATCACCTGGGTTCCTGCGTGGACCACTGCCAAAACCACCCGGACCTCTTCCGGGACCACCACCAGGTCCTCCCGGACCCCGGCTCGGCGGGCGCGTGCCGCCAAAGCCGCCGCCAAAACCACTACGGAAGCCACCGGCCCCTGCGGAGGATTCGGGTCGGGGCGTGGTACGCTCCTGGCGCTCCAGGGCTATCTCCACCCGGATCAGTTGTCCTAGGATCTCTTTGCCGTGCATGCCAACGATGGCGGCTTTCGCCTCCTCTGGCGTGGACATTTCGACAAAAGCAAAACCGCGTGGCTGCCGTGTGTCGCGATCCAGCGGCACCAAAGCGCTGACTACCTTGCCAAAGCCTGAGAAAAGCTCATGCAGTTCAGCATCACCCACCTGGGGGGGCACATTGTTCACCATCAGCCTGTTGCCCATGGAATCCTTCCAGCGTTCGAGAAATGACTTGCAAAAAACCAGAAACACCAACCGCAAGGGGACGGCTGGTGGCTTCACTTGTGCCTGAAAAAGTCAGCCAGAGCAGCTTACTTCTGGCCTTCTTCTCCGTCTGTATTGGTCCGAAGCGGCCCGCGGTAGGTGATACGACCTTTGGTGAGATCGTACGGGGAGATTGCCACAGTCACCACATCGCCGGGCAGGATCTTGATGAAGTTCTTGCGGATCTTGCCAGCGATATGCGCCAGCAGTTCATGCCCGTTGTCGAGTTTCACGCGGAACTGGGTATTGGGTAGGGCGGCCACCACCTTGCCCTGCATCAAAATCGCCTCTTCCTTCGCCATGCAAACTCTCCTTGCGGTCACAAGGCGGAACGGACTTCCCCCCAATGAAACCGGAAAGAGTTGATGATAGCACTTGGGCAGGCCCTTTTACCACCCGAAAACCCTTAATCTACCGGTTCATCGCAGCCAAATCCTGTTTTCTCCCACGAATTCACGCTCAATCATACCTATCACCGACTGCGCCAAAGAAATAAAAAAATAGCCCTGCACGCTTTTTTTGGATGCTCAGGGATTACCGGCCCGGCCTTTGGCCGCCGATTCGCGCCATTGCCGGGCCCAGTCGGGCCGGCCGATGGTCTCGCACACTGTGGCCATTTCCAGCCGGGGGGCGGGGTCCAGGGGATTTTCATCCACCTTGGCATTCAGGGCGGTCAACTGTTTCAGCCGCTGCTCGAGCAAAGCCAGATCCTGACGCACCTGCCGGGCCTTATCCGCCTGGCCTGCCCGGTCGAGGGCCCGGGCCAGCAGATGGCGCGGCTCAGGGGCCTGGGGTTCCAGTTGCAAAGTTTTTTCCAGAGGAGCCACAGCCTCGGTGGCTTTGCCGGCCCGCAACAGGGCCTCGCCCAGCCAGCGCCAGAGCGTTGGGTCCCGAATCTCCCTCTCCGTGATGGCACGCAACCGGGCCAGGCTTTCCGCACTGTCACCCTGCAACTCCATCAGCCAGGCAGCGAGGGCCTGTTCCCTGGCCGTAGCCGCCTGGAAAGCCGCAAGCCGGGCTTGCAAGGTGGTGGCCTCGGACAGCCGGCCTTCCTCCAGTTCCAGTTCCAGCAATTGTTCCAGGGCCTGACGGGCATGGCTGGGAGGCATTTGCCGGGCCACTGCCTGCTCCAGCTTCTCACGGGCCACGAACCGCTCACCCAGCTGCAAATGGATACTGCCCAGAAGGCGCAAAGGCCGGCCATCGTTTACCCGCAGGCTGGCGGCTTTTTCCGCCGGTTCCAAAGCCCGCACCAGGGCCCCCAGGTCATACCAGACCGCCGCCATACCCAGGAGGGCATCGGCGTTGTCGGGCTGCAGCTTCAGGATTTCCTGAAAGGCGTCACCCGCCTCGAGCGTCCGTCCCAGCACCAGCAGGCATTCGGCCGCCAATACTCGGGCATCGGCCTGGGCCGGATCAGCTCCACCCACTTTCCGGGCCATGTCGAGAGCACGACCCGGTTGGCCCCTCTGCAGGAACATCCGGCCCAGCAGCACCTGGGCCTCACCCGGCGCGCCGGCTGCCAGAAGGGAGTTCCGGGCGCGCTCCAAAGCGGCTTCGTTATCGTCTGACAAGGCCAGAGCTGCCGCCTGCCGGGCCTGTTTCAGGCTGACGGGAAGCAAAAAAAACCAGCCGCCCAGAGCCAAAGCTCCCAACATCAGGATGATCACCACCAGGCGGACCGGCTGCTTGATTACCACTTTATTACCACCTTGGGGCTCACAAACCCGTAGTCGGTCATTCCACACCCGGCAACTTGAACTCGATGGGATCCTGGATGTTGCCTTTGGCGGTTAGCGACAGGCCAGACTTCCGGGGATCCTCCAGAATGGAAGGCAGTACATTCTTGGGTGGAATGCTGCCGCCATACTTGGCCATAGCCTCTTCGTATTCTGGAGTTCCAGCCTTCATGGCCTGCATCGATTTGCCGCCCTCATATTTGTTCACACCCACATCGTATTCTTCCGGAAAAAGCATGACACTGCCGATGCCACCATCCTGGCTTTGGCTCATCTCGGCATATTTGCCATCTTTGGAAAGAAAAGTCACCTGAATTTTTTCCAGAGCCTTGCCGCTGGATGAAACCAGCTTGAACGGCACATTCACTTTGGCCTTTTCACTCGCACAACCAGCCATCAGGCCGGCCAAGGCCAGCACGCCTATCACAATGGCACAGCTTCCACGCGCGCAGGTCAGCATGAGACTCTCCTGGTGTAAACGGGACATCCCCGTGTGATTGCTTGTCTTGGCTGGATCGATTGGCCGGCTCCCCGCCGGTGCCCCATAAATCCCCCGGCCACGCAGGAAAATGCCCCGGCAGCCACCGACCATAATATCATAATAATCAAGCAGGAAATGTTGGAACCGCAGCCCGCCGGAATCTTCGTTATGAAATCTTCCCAGAATAATCTCTCCCCAGTCAAGCCGGTCAGATGGCGCGAAACACCCCGTGCCCGGATGGGCATCGTTCTGATCGCCCTGATCGTGATTGGCACCATGGTCTGGTTTACGGGTCGCTCGCTTCTGGACGGCTATCGGCTGGAAAAAGGGCGAGCCCTGCTGGCCGAAAACCGTGCCGAAGAGGCCTGGAGCTGGCTAGCCTCCTTGCAGCCGACGCTTTGCGGTTCAGCCGAGGTGGCCTTTCTGGGCGCCCAGGCCGCCCGCCGCACCCGGCAAACCGGCCTGGCCAGATCGTGTCTTCGCAATGCCCGGGCCCAGGGCTGGCCCCCGGAAGCAGTGGATCTGGAGATGGCCCTGGTAGATGTGCAAACTGGCCAGCCGGAGCCGCATCTGGAAAAGTTGCTGTCCAGCCTGGAAGTCGACTACCCCGAACGGCCCCGTGTGCTGGAGGCCCTGGTTCCAGCCCTGTTTGTGCAATTTGACCTGAACCGCGCGCAATTTTGCGCCACCCAATGGACCGAACTGGAGCCAGACAACCCCCTGGCCTGGGTCTGGCTGGGCCGGGTGGAGGAAAAGCTGCAGAACCGGCCCCCCGCCGAAGCCGCTTTTGCCCGGGCTCTGGAGGTGGCTCCCAATAATCCGGACGCCCTGGCCTGGATGGCACGCCAGCTTCAGAGGCGGCACCAACCTGGAGAAGCTATCGAAATACTAAATCGGCTGGCAGTGCTTACACCGGCCAGACCGGATATTCCCCTCATCCAGGGGCGCTGCTTCAGGGATCTGGACCGTGAGGACGAAGCGCGGTCCAGCCTGCAGGAAGCCATCCGGCGCACCCCCCAGGGTAGCGAGGCCTGGCTGGAACTGGGCCGGCTGGAACTGAACGCCAACCATCCAGCCGAGGCGGAAAAAAATTTCACCCAGGCGTTGCGGTGGAGCCCAGCTGACCGTGAAGTACTCTTTAACCTGGCCCAGGCCCTGGAGCGGCTGGGGAAAAAGCAGGAGGCCGACACGGTCCGGAACCGGCAGGCCCAAGTGGAAAAAGATCTGAGAAACACCAGCGATGCGGCTGAAAAAATCCGCGGGAACCCCAGGGATCCGGCACCCAGAGTGGAGATTGCCGAAATGATGCTGCGAAATGGTCTCACCCAGGAAGGAGGGCGCTGGCTGGAAAGCGCCCTGGCCATCGACCGAAAAAACGAGCGCGCCCTGGCTTTGGCAAAAACTTATGGGCTGAAATGAAAAGCGCCGGTTCCCCCATGGCTTGGGAATAACAACCTGTTGGCATACCAGCAAAAACAAACCAGCCGGCACAGGTATGCCACCCTGTTCCAGAAGTGCTGGCCCCCCTGTATTTCAGCATTT
>QWOS01000090.1 GCA_003669555.1 Planctomycetota bacterium | reverse complement strand
GGACGGTTGGCGCGAAACCACAAACTGCAGTTGAGATCTTCCGCCACGGCGGCTTTGCCGGGATCAAAATGAAACTGGACCAGGCTGCCCCGTTCGCATGAGAAAGCAATTGTCTCGGATTTTTGACCGCTGTGGGCATGATCCGTGGTGGTGGTATGGATCAGGTCTTTGGGCTGGGCATCGCTCGGACCCGCAACCCACAGGTTCTCCCGCCCCTCGAATCCTTGCTGCAGGGCCAGCTGCCCTCTGGCCAAGGGCGCACCCACCCAGCCCATGAGTACAGGGAGCACCATCCACCAGAATCCGCGCCGGAACCAGGGATTGCCAAGGAAAAGATTCTGTCGCGGCCCCGCCATGGGCGTACCCCCCACACTCCCGATTCATGCCGGGAGACAGCAGGCGCATAGCATTCAGCTGGGGTAAACGGCAAGCTCAACCACAGAATCAGCCGCCTTGGGCGCATGAGGGATTTGGGATGGATGGCTAAAATTGCCCAGAACAGGATGTTGCAATGGCTGGGATGTGTAGCCAGAGCTGTTTTCAGTAACTGGGCTGCCGCTTCGGATCCTGGGTTGAAAGCAGGAAATAAAAACGATCGTCCTCAGAATCAGGAACCAGTTCCACCTGGCGCCCGGTCGTTGTGTTTTGTTCCAGGCTGTATTGCGACATGTCGAATTTTCTTGAATCCAGAACCAGCAGACGGACCAACTGACGGCTCGCCCCTTCATCCATCTGGAAAAAAATCTGCGGCACCCGGTTGCCTTGCAATTCGGTCACGCCATACCCAACCACCTGATGGTAGTCGAGTGATTCGGGCAAGCGGACGGTGACCCCCAGCCTCCGAAACGAATCGGCGATTTGCTCCATGCGCTCATGAGAGCTGGGCCCATCCAGTTCAGGCCGCCATTCCAGCAGCCTGGCCAGCTCGTGCGTATCCAGAGGGGATGGAGCAGACTGCCAGAGATAACCCGTTCCCAAGGCAGCCAGAAACACCACAGCCACCCCAGACAAACAAGCTATCTGCCGCCGCCTTGCGGACTGGAGCCGGATCATTTTATTGTTGAGCCGCCCGGAAAGCCCTTCCGGGACCGGCACGGAACGGAATTGCTTGGAAAGCAGTGTGTCTTCCCGAGCCCGCTCACTCCACCAGGTGTGGCAGGCAGGGCATCCCTTCAAATGGTTTTCCACGGCATCCATGTCTCGCCAGTCAGCCTCTCCCAACTGAGGCAAATTGAGTTCCAGGATGGTCCGGGCTGTTTCACATCGCATGGGGAACCTCAATTCCTGGTATCGATTGGATCACACTGCCCCGAATCCAGCCGCCGCCCAGGCTGCTTTCCAGCTGGAGTCACACCTGTGGCCTCGGGCCATGGATAGCGCTGCCGAAGCCAGTCTTTTGCCCGAGCCAGGCGGCTCATCACTGTACCGATGGCTATGTCCATCTGCTCGGCAATCTGGCGATAGCTGAACTCTTCAAAATAAAACAAGATTAGCGGTGTGCGATAGCCTTCTGGCATCTGATCCAGCAACCGCTGCAATAACTCAACATCCGGGCCATTCAAATCCGAGGAAGAGGATTCCCCGCCCTCGGGGAGATCATCCGGCAAAGGATCAAAGCGGCCATTCTGCCGCCGCCGCACCTTCATGAGAAAAGCATTGCGGAGAATGCTGAATAACCAACCCCGCACAGCCTCTGGCTCCCTCAGGGGGCTTTTGGCATGGGCTGCAGCAAGGAGGGTATCATGGACCAGATCTTCGGCGTCTTCACATCGTCCGGAAAGGCGATAGGCAAAACGATACAACGCAGCATGATGCTGCTCGATCCATTCTTGCCAAACTGCCCGGGAACTCGCCATACCTGTGAATTGCCTCCACGGGGCCAACACACTCTGGGATGCGCCCAAGTATTATTCTATTCCCGCAGCAAGGAAAAGAGGCGAAAAAACAACCGGCAGAATTTAATAGCCAAAATTTCCCCGGACCGGGAATAAATCTTGCCGGATGTGCATCTGACTCTAAGATGCTATCGAGGGGTTCGATAGGCATGGACCTCAAGATTTGCAACCAAGGATATGTTTCACCATGAAGAAGTTCCTTTCTCTGTTCGCCGTTGCCGCCCTCGTTCTTCCCGTTGTCACCGGTTGCGGTGAAGAGAAGAAGAAGGAAGTGAAGAAGGCCGTTGTCGAAGGCGCCAAGAAAACCGGCGAAGCTGCCAAAGAAGGCGCCGGCAAGGTCATCGAGGCTGCCAAGACTCCTGAGAAGGCTCCTGAGAAGGCCGCTGAGAAGGCTCCCGAGAAGACCACCGAGAAGGCTCCTGAGAAGGCTCCCGAGAAGGCCAAGTGATTTGCTTCTGGGCCAAGGGTTGAATCCTGCGGCCTGGAAAAAACCTGAAAGCCGGCGGTTTTCCGCCGGCTTTCTTTTTGCACTGGAGGCCTCATGCGAATTTCCCGTTTCCGCATCCTGCAAACTACTGCGTCCCTGGGTCTTCCCGCCCTGATCCTGACGATTGGTTGCGGCCAGTCTGAACCCGATCGCTACAAAAAGGAAGGCACTGAGCGGCCCAGCAAAAGCATCGATTCTTCCGCCACAAAAACCGGGAACAAGGTAGACGCGGCGAAAGACGGCAAAAAAGAAGCAGTCACAAAAACACCAGCCTCAATTGGCACGAAAGAAGAGCCAACCCGCCAGCCGGCAGCACCATCCATCCCGGGTGGCAGCGGCGAAGGGAAGAAGTAAAAAAAGAGAATCATTCCCCTTCTACTCTCTCTTAAAACAGAAGCGGGCCGATCCAGTCTGGATCGGCCCGCTTCTGTTTTAAATTCTACCAATCAAGAGAAAGCGTCAGTCGGCGGACATTTCGTCTGCCAGGGAGCGCTCCTGATCAATCACCGCATTCTGCCGCCCCTCACCAAGGATGAGCAGGAGCGGACTGGCGATGTAAATACTCGAAACAGTGCCGATCACCACGCCCACCACCATAACAAACGCAAAGAGGTGAATCCCCTCGGCGCCACTGAAATAAAGAACCAGTACCACCAACCAGGTGGTGAACGAAGCCCAGATGGTACGGCTCAGGGTCTGGTTGATGCTATCGTTGATCATGCGTTCATTCAGCAACGGGTTGCGACCTCGCACCTCCCGGATACGATCAAACACCACAATCGTATCGTTCACAGAATAGCCAACCAGCGTTAGCAGGGCGGCAACCGCAGGAAGATCGATCTTGAAGTCCTGGATCTGGAACAGGGCCGCGATGCCGGGGATATCAGCCAGATAGTGGCATCCAGCGATGATACCCAGCGTGAAGAACAGGTCATGGACCAGGCAAAGGAGGGCTGCCAGACCAAAGGTCCAGTTGCCAAACCTGAGCCACAGGTAGAAAACGATGGCAATCCAGCTAGCGGCGATGGCAGCCAAAGCCGTGCCCTGGGTTGCTTTCGCCATGCTGCCTGAGAAGTTGTCCAGTCGCTCTGGCTGGGGATTATCGCGGTAAGCAGCCTGGGTGGCGTTCAGGGCCGCCTGAGCCAGAGGTGCTTCGAGGGGATCGTTGAAAACCACTTTCATGGTTTGGTACCGTCCAGCCTGGGCTTTCCCCTTCACATCGATGCGCAGTTGGCGAGATGCTTCCTGCGCCCGGATGCGGGTGGCGTCAGGAGACAACTTCAATTCCTTGGCTGCAGCTTCCAGGATGGGTTCCGCACGCAGTTGTTCCCGAAGGATACGCGAGGCCTGATCAGGCGAAACGGATGCCGAAAAAACCAGATCCGCTCCAGTGACCAGCCCGCCAGGACCAACCTCCACCTTGATAGTGGCAAGGTCGACTTTTTGCAGATCGCTACCCAGCAGACGACTGACCTCAGCCCCAACCACCTGGGTGTTGGTTTCGCCGGTTCGCACCGTGAAGAAGCGCGATTTCTCCCCTTCACTGTCTTCGGCATCGCTGACAAACAGTTGTTCGAGTTTCATCTCGGGGAGTTTGCATTCGCCCAGTCTGGACTTGAGCCATGCCATATCATGCTTCTCGGTCAGCCGGCCTGTGTACGCCGTTCCGCCATTGAAATCGATGTCGAGGACCGATTTGCCACGCGAGAAGAAAAGCGCAGCACCCAGAAGTGTAAAACCCACCGTGAAGGCAAACATGGCCCAGCGAATGCTCATGAAATTGATATTGGGCTTGTGGAACAGTTGCATCATGGACAGGTCACCATGTTGCCGACGCGACAGATAGATGTCGAAAATGGTGCGTGTGACATACAGCGAGGTGAACAGGCTGATCACCAAACCAGCCGTGAGGCTGATACCAAAGCCTTTCAATTGGTCGTTGCCAACCACATACAACACGACGGCCGTGAATATGGAGCTTAGGTGGGTGTCAATAATGGTGGGCAAAGAACGGTCATAACCATTGCGCAAGGCCAGCACCAACCCCGCTCCGCGCTGCCGTTCCTCCCGGATCCGTTCATAAATCAGCACATTGGCATCCACCGCCATGCCCAGGGTGAGCACCAGGCCAGCCAGGCCAGGAAGGGTGAATGTCGCCTGCACCAGGACCATGAAAGCGATGGTAAGCACCAGATTGGCGAACAGGGCCACCGAAGCCACAAGGCCTGAGAACCGGTAGTAGAAAACCATGAAGAGAAGCACGGCGATGAAGGCGCCGCCAATAGCTACCGTGCCTTTGTAAATGGTCTCCTGGCCCAGGGTGGCACCCATGGTTGCCTCGGACGCAGGACGCTGGTCGAGAGTTGCGGGAAGGGCACCAGCGCGCAGCAAGCGGATCAGGTCGTCCAGTTCGGCCTGGGAGAAATCGCCGGTGATCTGGCCTGAATCGCTGATAGCTGAATTCAGCACAGGGGCCGACTTCACCTGGCCATCCAGAATGATTGACAGCCGTTGCTTCACATTGCGCGAAGTGAGGTCAAAAAACTTGTTGGCACCAGTGCCTTTCAGCGTAAAGCCCACCGCCGGTTCACCACGGCTGCCCGGGGCGCGGTAGACATTTTGCAGATCCTTGCCGCTCACATCCTGGCCAGGTTCCGGAGTGCGAACCAGCACATAATGCTCCATGGTTTTGCCACCGCGCTGATCTTCCAGCGACATGAACGGGGGCCGGCGGAATTGCGGGGCAATATCACGACGGTACAACAGCAGACCATCCATTTCGACAGGTTCGTTAGGTTTGTCGAGGACATATTTCTTGTCGCCCTGGTAGAGGAACCCTTTGCCCATCTCCACCCAGCGATAAGTGTGCCGACCCGTGCCTGTGGAGTTGCGAACCTGAAAGAAGCGGGCCTTTTCGATGGATTGGCCCAATTCAGTCTTGATCAATTCTTTGGGTTCATCAGGGGGTTGGCCGGGAAGCTTGCGATCTTCCTTGGCTTTTTTGGCGGGGTTCGATGCCAATTCCTTGAAGTAGTCTTTGGCTGCCTCAAAAGCTTCGCGATCAGGTTCGCTACTGGCCAAAATGGCAAATTGCAGCAATCCCTGCTGCGTGATCATATTTTTGATGTTTTCGATCTGATTCTGCGACAGGCTTTGACGCAATCCGGTGCCGGTGGAAGTGTAAGACTCGATCAGTCCCTGCAATTGCTCCTGCGGTGCGCCTGATTCCTGTGCAGCGATCTCGAGGCGTTTGATATCGTCAGGCGGCAGATCATCGACTGTGGAGGCCTTGTCAGCGGGAATAAGTGCCTTGACCTCGCTGGTCAGCTTGTCCCAACGTGCTTGCCGGGCTTCGTCCTGCTTTTCGCCACCGAAAGGCATGACGATCTCAATGCGGGGCTGTTCACCCGAAATCGGTCGGACAATGATGTTGAAAAGGTCGGCTGGGTCAATTCGCCGCTTCAGTTGGGTGGCCATCTCTTCCAGGCGCTGGTTCACCTGGTCAGGTGTGATCGACTTGTCGTCGAGCTTCACCTCGTACACCAGGGTGGTACCGCCCGAAAGGTCCACGCCCATGCGGTAGGTGAGGCCTGGACTGCCAGATTGGTAATTGCGCCAGGCTACGCCCAGCACAACCAATCCAAGCAGCAGGGGAACCACGCAGGTTAAGACCCTGCGGGCACCAACGCCCATACCGATCGTCTGGTTCAAAGACCTGAAAAAAGCGTTCAAGAATCCACCCTCCGCACCGGCCTTATCGGGGCCCCATCCGTGTGTTTTCAGACTCAGACTGAACCACTACTTGTCCGTTTTTTCCGCTGGCAAACGCGATTCTTCTTCACGGGTGATATTGCGCAGGATCGAGGCCCGGGTGACCCGGATCTTCGCATTATCATCAATTTTCAGCGAGACCTCATCGCCCTCATCGGCAATGGTCAGCACTGTCCCGTAGATGCCACCGATAGTCAGCACCTTGTCATTTTTTCGCAAGTTGTTGGTCAATTTTTGCTTGTCCTGTTTTTCACGACGGCTTTGCCGAAGTAAAAACAACAAAAAAAGCACCGGAATAATGAATAGGGGAAGCTGATTCCACCAGGATGGCTGCTGGGCTCCCTTGCCATCAGGCACAGGGACAAGCGGATCCTGGGCCACTTCAATGGCCTGAATTTTCATGCCTACTCCCGTCGACACACCACCCAGTGGTGCCATAACCCGAGGTCACAAATTCATTTCGGGCAGACAATCCCCCAAAACGACACATTACGGTGTTCCATCGAGGCAGACAAGCCACTCTGCGCTCCATTGGCCAAACTCGCCCCGTCCAATAGCCGCACGGCCCTCACTCATCAGGCGTTGATAAAGCCATAGATTGTGCAGGCTCAGCAGCATGGGGCCCAGCATTTCTTCTGCCGCAAACAGGTGGTGAAGATATGCCCTGCTATACCCTGTGCAGCACGGGCAAAGGCAACCAGCTTCCAAGGGGTTCGGGTCATCGCGATGGCATGCGTTCCGCAGCCTGACCTCGCCGTGGCGGGTGTACGCCGAGGCGTTTCGCCCGTTGCGGGTGGGTAACACGCAATCAAACATGTCGATTCCGGCAGCCATCCCGGCGATTAGATCCTGGGGCCTGCCCACCCCCATCAGGTACCTGGGCTTGCTGGCGGGCAGGCAGGCTGCGCAAAAGGGGAGCGCCTGCGCCATGGCCTCGGGAGCTTCACCAACGCTGAAACCGCCCAGGGCGTAGCCGGGGAAATCCATCGCCACCAACGCCGCCGCACAAGCCTGGCGGGCTTCGAGGTCCAGGCCTCCCTGAACGATGGCAAAAAGCGCCTGATCTGCCCGGGTCGCAGAGTTCTGGCACCTTTTCGCCCACAACAGGGTGCGGCGGATCGCTTCCGCCATTTCTTCCTCGGAACAGCCGGCTGGAGGGCAAATATCCAGAACCATGGCAATATCTGAACCAAGGTTTTCCTGGATCTGCACCGCCCGCTCGGGAGTGAGGTCTATCTGGCTGCCATCGAGGTGGGACCGGAATAGGACACCGGCATCTGTGAGCGTTCGCCGCTGCGCCAGACTAAAAACCTGATAACCGCCAGAATCCGTGAGAATGGCGTGCGGCCAGTTCATGAAAGCATGCAAACCACCCAGCCTTGCAACCCGCTCATCCCCAGGGCGCAAGGCCAGATGATAGGTGTTGGCCAGCAGGATTCGGCTTCCCGAATCCTCCACCTGGCCGGGATAAATACCCTTGACCGTGCCAACGGTTCCTACCGGCATGAAGGCCGGCGTTTCCACGGCTCCATGTGGGGTGAAAAGAATTCCGAGACGGGCGGCCCCATCGGTTTTCAGACACTGGTAGCGAATGGACATGGGCTATCCTTCCCCGGCCCGCCAGGCAGGGGAGCCTCGCGGGAGCCGGAGGGGATTGAAAATCATTCGCCCCGCAAGGCGAGGCCACGCTCGCGCAATTTTTCGCGCACCTCGTTGAGCGAGGTTACCCCAAAATTTCTTGCCTCCATCAGCTCTTCTGATGAACGGCAAACCAGCTCGGCAATGGTGCTGAGGGTCAGACGGCTCATGCACTTGCGGGCACGCACCGAAAGCTGCAGGTCAGTGATCGGGGCGGCCAGTTTCAACTGGTCTTCCTCGCTCAGTTCACCCACCGGGCGGTAGGTGGTACTTTCGCCGCCAGCCTCGAGGGACTGACCCAGGCGCAACCCCTTGATGCTGAGCATCTCCTTGATCTCAACCAGGGAAGTTTCACCGAAATTCTTGCTGGTGAGCAACTGATCTTCGCTGATGCGGGTCAGGTCACCCAGGGTCTTGATGCTCATACGCCTGAGGCAGTTGCGGGCGCGTACGGACAACTCGAAATCGTTGACCGACAATTCAAAGACCTGCACCATTTGCGGGTCAGACATGGCATCGTCATGCACAACAATCATGGTCTGCGAGGCCACGGCATCCTTTACATAAAGACGAGCCTGCTCGTCAGACGGATAGCTTTGCAGCACCATCTTGTAGCACTCATGCGCCTTGTCATACTTGCCCTGATCTTCGTAAAGCACACCCAGATTTGTCAGGGTGCCCGTATGCACAGGGGGGTTTACCCGGCACTTTTCGTACAGGGCGACAGCTTCGTCATCATTGCCTGCCTGGTCATTGAGCATGGCCAGCTGGAAAAGTGCCCCGGTGTGGTTCGGATCGAACTTGATGGCTTTTTCGAGAGAATCAACTCCCTCGTGCTTTTTGCCTTCCTTCAATCGCAGCTGACCCTGCTGGTAATGAAACTCGGCGGAATGGCTCGACAGATCTTTATGCTTTTCGAGCAGGGCCTCAGCCTCAGTCAGCTTGCCCATCTGGCGGTGAACCCCAACCCGCTGCAGATTCACCTGGCTAGCGTTGTAACCGGATTTTTCGGCCTTTTCGAAGGCAGCCAGGGCGTCGGTATTCAGCCCACGCGACGCCAGGATACGGCCCTGGTAAAAAGCCGCCAAAGCACCATCCGCATTGCCCAGATGCTCAGCGGCTTCTTTGGGATGGCCAAGGAAATACAGCGAAATTCCCAGCTTTAGATGGATTTTTCCCAGAGTTGGGGCCACAGCGGTGGCAAGACGCTTGCGCAGCGTGTCAGCGGCGTCGCGCAACACCTTATATTGCGCTTTGTCGCTGAGAAGACCATTTCGCAACTGCTGCACCGTGCCAGCATCGCAATCTTCCTTCTCGACCATCAACACCTTCAGGTCGATCATGCCCGTTCCCCCGAATGCGTGAAATACCACCGCAGCCAATACAAAAAACGGCGACAACCCTGACTTTTCGGGCCGCGCCTGCCAAATGCGGTAAATTATGTTGTAGCGGGCCAATGAACCCCTGGGCAAGTCAAGTCTGGGACCATAACCCTTTCAGGACCAAGAAGCAGCCTTCCATGAACTCCAGAAAACCGCAAACGCCGCCACCAGCCTGTTACGCCCAGACTATTCCGGGCCTTGAGCAAGTTGCCTCCGATGAAATCCGTGACCGCCTGGGAGGCGAAATTCTTCGCACAGGCCAGGGACTGGTGGTTTTCAAAGTGCCGGAAATCACTGCGGATCTGCTTGAACTGCGCACGGTGGAAGATGTTTTCCTTTTTGCCTGGGGAAGTGACCAGCTTTCCTACCGGGCACTCGACCTCGACTGGATCGAAAAATGGACCAAGTCCAAGGCTGATTGGCCCCGCATGCTGGCACTGCACCACAGTATCCGGACGAAACCCAAAGGAAATCCGGGATACTGGCTGGTTGTTCAGCAAAGTGGCAAGCATGTTTATCAAAGACAATACACCCGCCAGGCGCTCGCCCGCGGCCTGGGTCAGGCCATCCACCCAAAATGGCGGGTGGTAGAAGAAAACGCCGATATCGAATTCTGGCTCACCATCGAGGGCACCCAGGCGATTTGCGGCCTGCGCCTGTCGGATCGTACCATGCGCCATCGCACCTATAAGCGCGAACACAGGCCCGCCTCGCTCCGCCCGGTCCTTGCAGCGGCGATGGCCCGCGCGGCAGATATCCAGCCCGGGATGGTAATTCTGGACCCCATGTGCGGAGCGGGGACCCTGTTGGCGGAAGCCCGCCTGATGGTCCAGTCCAATGGGAAGGGGAAGGTTCGCCTGCTGGGTGGTGATGTCGATGCCGAGGCGCTGGATTGCGCCCGGCTGAACCTGCGCACTATGGGCGGAGGCACTTTTTGCCGATGGGATGCAAGGCGATTGCCGTTGGCAGAACGCTCGGTGGACCGGATTTTATGCAACCTGCCTTTCGGCATGGCTTACGGAGTGGGGGAAAACCTTGGTCAGCTTTATGCCGCCACATTCATGGAAATGAAGCGTGTACTGCGCCCGAATGGTCTCGGCGTGGTGCTGACAAGCGAAGTGGCTGCGGCCCGGCAGGCGGCCCTGGTTTGCCGATTGTCGGTGGCAGGCAGCATGCGGGTCCGCATTCTCGGACAGCCAGCCACCTACCTGACATTGCGAGGGGTATGAATCGACCGTACCGGGCAAGCCTTCAGCCTGTAAAGAAATAGTTGCGCCTTTTTTGTTGCGTTCACATAATCTTGCTCCAGTCTTGTTAATTCAGAGGATTTATTTCGCATGGCCAGCCCCACACTCACCTGTCCGCACTGCTCGTCAGTGCTTCGCCCTGCAGCGCCAGTCCCGGCTGGAAAAAAGGTTCGTTGCCCCAAATGCAAGGAAACCTTCACTGCGGGAGGCGAGCCGGAGGTGCCCAAGGCCAAAAAACCTGTCCTGGATGACGATGGGGAGGAAGAATCCGGCAGCACCTATGGCATAGCCACCGACCCAGATGCCCCTCCCCCCGAAGACCCGAAAGACAGCCGGAAGAACAAAAAAAGCAGCAAGAAAAAAGAGGGTGGCAAGCCTGAGATCAATTACGCCCCCGACACCTCCCTGAAAGATTTCCGCGGACCGGCTATCGAGATCCTCACCAAACCTTGCAACAACATGATGTTCCACTGCACGCTCATGCTCCTCTTGAGCATTGGCAGCATGGTTTTGGCGGGCTGGGCCTTTGTTTTTCAGGAAAGATTACTCAGTCCCGCCGAGTCATTGAAGGAATTTCTCAACAAGAAGCTGGCCAACAAAGACGACAATGCCACCAAATGGAAGTCACGCCAGGAAGACCTCAAACTGGACAAGCTTTCCTGGCCCATTCCGCTCGACAAGGCCGGCAAAAAAATGTGGGAACCCGAGTACGGCAAGACGGAAATGTCCAAAGAGGAAGATGAGGCGGCCAAGGAATTCATGTCACGCAGCGAAAAACCCACCCGCATCGCCTGGCTTCTGGCCAGCATTTTCATCGTTGTCTGGACCTTCATGCTGCTGATTGGAACCGTAAAGATCATCAATCTCGAATCTTACCGGTGGGGTGTCACCACTGCCGTGATGTGCTTCCTGCCGGTCAACTGCCTGACTTTTCTCACTTTCATCTGGAAAGAGTACGAGAACATGGATTTCTTTTACTTTCCGGTGATTGTGTTGCCGGTGACTTCCATTTTCTCCATCCTTTTCGGAATCTGGTTTGTCATCTGCCTGAAGGACGAGCGGGTGAAGGCTGGCTTCAGGTTCAAGGGCACCGACGCTCAGCCTGACTGAGATCCGCCGCTTCAGTCGGTTTGCCGCCCTGCCCGCCAATACTGCCAAGCCTTGGCGGGCAGCGATACCAGAGCCCCCAGGCGAATAGCTATCGTTCCCCCATGGGCCAAGCGCAGTAGAGCCTCGAGCAGCCCGGTCAAATCCTGGAGGGGTTTTCCGCCCACGGGCACTGTATCCAGATGGGGCCTGAAGGTTTTGGCCCCTGCGGGCGCCTGGTAAATCACCCGGGGCAGTGTCAATTCAAGTAATCCCTCATCCCCCTGGGTACTGCCCCAGCCACTGGCCCCTCGGGCCACAATGGGTGTGGCTGGATGCCCAGCCGTGATGACCACCTCGTTGATGCCAATATTCGGGCCGCGCAAGCGCGCCGCCACCTGCAAAGCCTTGTCAGTGGACAAACTGAATACCGATACCCCCAGACTCAGCGGGCAGGCAGATTCCACAGCCACCAACTCCGCTTCGCTGCGAGCCTCCACCAGGCAAAGCACCGGGGCGAACAATGCTTGCCTGCAGATATCCATATCAGGCCGGGCCCCCGCCAGCACCAGAGGAGGGCAGACGCCCCCCTCCGCCGGCTGGCTGGGTGGCATTCCAACAAAACGCGCCCCCTGCCCCACCGCCAAAACGGCCAGGCGGTGGGCCTTCAATCCCTCGGCAGGCTGAACCAGAGGAAATGGTTCAACACCCTGGATGATCCTGGCCAGGATCGGCTCCACCTTTTCCAGCATTTTGGCCGTGGCCACCACACGCCGGGTTGCGACACAGGTTTGCCCCCGGTTGATAACCGCCCCAAACCAGGCGGCGCGTGCCACCAGTTCAGGATCGGCATCGTCCAGGGCCACCAGTGCGTCACACCCCGATAGCTCCAAAGTGCAAGGCACCATGTTTTCGGTGGCAGCTTTCGCCACCAGCCGTCCCACGGGAAGACTTCCAGTGAACACCAGGTGGTCCACAGCGGCCGACGCCAGGTGGGCACCATATTCGCGCCGGGAGGGCAAAGCCTGCAAGGCTTCGGGGGGAAACCCGGCCTGATGAAACAGGTCGATCATGAGGGCCGAGCATTGCACCGCCAGCTCGGAAGGCTTGAAAATCACGGTATTGCCGGCCACCAACGCCTGGAGCATCTGGGATCCGGCCAGAAAATACGGATAGTTCCAGGTGCCAATAATACCCACTACTCCCCGCGCTTTCCGTTCTACCCAAACCCTGGACCTGAACATGATCCAGGGGGTATCCCTCCAGGAAACCCGCCTCGGGGCCAAAAGACGCCTGGCATGCCTCTGCAGGTACCGGCAAGCTTCTGCCAGTACCATGATGTCGGCGGAAAGCACCTCCTGGGGTGCCTTGCCCAGTTCGGCACAGGCGATGCGGGTCAGCTCTCCGTTATGCCTGACCAGCAGGCCACGCAACCTGCCGACGCAAGCCAGCCGCTCTGCCAATGGCCGGGCCTCCCAGGCGGGCTGGAATTCTCGCGCCAGGTCCAAAACCCCGGCGAGGGGATTACCTGGATCATGGGGTATGGTGTGGCTTGGCTGCATGCCTGCGATCATACAGGATGATGGTGCCATGATCGAGAAGTGGTGGCGCGCTTGAAAACCACACTTCGACCCCGGTGGGAGCAAAACAGCATGGCAGATGGATGGCGGATCGACCTGGCAGGCCAGCCGGGCACGGGAGGGTTCCTGAAGACCGTGCCGGAAGACTTTCAGGTGGAAGAGATTCCCGCCTATGAGCCAGCCGGGGATGGGGAATTCTGGTACCTGTGGGTTCGCAAGCGGGATCTTGCGGCGGACAGGCTGCTACGGGAATTGGCCAAAGTGACCGGCGTTCCCCAGCGTGAGATCGGCATGGCGGGCCTGAAAGACAAAAGGGCCATCACCTGGCAGTGGATCAGCCTGCCCCGCCTGGCAGCGCCTGTGGACCAGGGGTTGTGTGGCGAAAGCTGGACGGTTTTGCGGTCGCTAAAGCACCGCAACAAGCTGCGCCCTGGCCATTTGCATGGGAACCGTTTCCGCCTGGTGGTGCGGGACCCCAAGCCCCACTGGCGAGACATCATCGGGCCCCGGATAGCGGATCTGGTCCGTCGCGGTTTCCCCAATGCTTATGGCTCGCAGCGCTTTGGCCGGGAAGGACAGACCCTGCGTTTGGGAAAGGCCCTGCTTCAGGATCCGGGCTTGCCCGTGAACCCCTGGCTAAGGCGCCTGGCTTTATCCGCTGTACAATCGCATGTCTTCAACGCCTGGGTCCTCGATCGCCTGCGGGCAGGCACTCTCCGTCAGGTGGTGGAAGGCGAGATTCTGGCCCACTGGCCCCGCGGCGGCCTGTTTGTCGCCAAGGATCCCGTTCGTGAGCAAATCAGACTGGATGCGGGTGAGGTGGTTCCGGCCGGGCCTCTTCCCGGCGCCCGGTTGTTGCCTGCCCAGGGGGAAGCGGCCCGGGTGGAGCGTGACCTTCTGGAACGCCTGGGCCTGGGCAGCCTGATCTCTTCGAAAGGGAAATTATTTCCGGGTGCCCGGCGGCGTGCCCTGCTTTACCCGGGTGATCCCAGTTGGCAGCCGGCCACGGGGCATGGCGGCTTTGAATTGCAATTCAGTCTGCAGGAAGGGAGCTACGCTACGGTGATGGCCGGCATCCTTCTGGAAGGGGAAGATTGGCGCGGTCCCGAAATAGAGACGGCGAGCGGGGTTGGATTGGGGATCCTGGAAGATGAAGCAGGCCCGGTGGAGGAGGTCTGTTCCGGTTGAGTCAGCTGACGAGGGTATCCGGTCAAGCCTGTATCGGTGGTGCCGACCTTAACGACTACGCGGGGTCCATTTTCCGAATTCTGATCCAGGGGGATTGACCCGGGTTGAGTGCAAGCCGAAGGATGTTCAGAATGCCCGATACCCAGAGCGCACCTATTGGCACCCCGGAAAAACGATGGCTAACGTCAAGAACCCGGAAAACTCACCCGGCCTTGCTGATTGCACGGTTCCGGAAAAGATATTGCTCTCCGCACACGACCTGGAAAAAGGCGGGGAATCCCCATTCAGCGCCGAATCCTTGATTGTGATGGCGTGGAAAAAGTACCCAAAGACCTTTGGTCTGAAGGGCTATGCTGAGCACTATCCCGACTCGAACAAGATTTTGGCAAGCATCATGGGCGAAAAGGGGTTGGCCAAAAAAGGCTGGCTCCTGAAAGTCGGCCAAAAGATGTATGTGCTGACTTCTGACGGCAAAAAGGCCGTAACCAGGCTCCATGCCGGGGAGGGCCCTCCCCCCATGCAGCGCACCGCGCCGTCGCCCTCACTCAAAGGGTTGCCAGCGGAATTGAATCGCCTGCTGGTGGGTCTGCTCGATAGCGAAGCCCTGAGCAAGCACCTGGAGGATCGCAAGCCAGAGATCAGCTTTGGTGATGCAACCCAGTTCTGGTCGCTTGGGGATTCGCTGCGGAGTGACGAGATTGATATGCAGCTGGAGCTTGTCCGTGAGAATCTGGAAGATTCCAGATTGCGACTCGAAAAAGCCCCTCTCACGCTCAGCAATGGCCGTAGCGTCAGTCTCGACGATGTGGCCCTTCTGAAGCAGTTGCATTCCTACCTGCAAGATCGGTTCACCAGGCACCTGAATCTGATGCGACAGCGTTCCGTCCGGACCTGAGCTTCAGTTGGCAGTTGATCAGGCCGCTTCCGAGGGTCTCGGCTGGAATCTCAGCCGGGATCCTTGAGCATAGGCCGGGTCAATTTCCATACTCAGCCAGCGCCTGTCGAGCGTCTCCGCCACAAACCCCACCGTGTTGCTCCCCCCGAATGGATCCACCACCAGGTCCCCGGGCTGGGTCAGCAGGCGCACAAAAAAATCAGGCACCGGAAGCGGAAACCGGGCGGGATGGATCGGTAAACCCTCAGCCCGGCAAGCGCGGAAATACGGATCGCTGGAGCGGGTGTTGGGTACTATCAGCACATTTGACGGAATGGCCCCCCCGTTATCCTTCTGAAATACCTTGCTCAGCTCATGCTGTGACGGACGCATGGCGGGATCATATCCATCGCGCAGCAGACGCTTCATCGACGGGCTATACGGCTTCAGAACCCGGCGATTGTCCGCCCTCGGTTCGGTTGACTTCGACAACCACCAGATCATGTTGACGGCGTCTTTCACCCGGGTGCGAGTGATGGTCACCCATTGGGCAGGGGTGGGTAATTTGCTGGGGTTGTACCAATAAAAATCCTGGGCCAGGTGAAACATCTTGCTGAGTCGCAGGATCAGTTCGTACTGATAGAGGGAGCGCGTGGCACTGCCTCTCACCCAGGCTCCACCCAGTTCCAGCACGAAGCTGCCGGTGGGGTGCAATACCCGGTGAATTTGTTCGACATAAGGCCATAGCCAGTCGCTGTAAGATGACGGATCCACATTCCCGTAAGCCTTTTGTCGCCTGAGCGCAAAGGGAGGTGAAGTGAGGACCAGATCGACGGAATCGTCGGCCAGCCGTTTCAACCCTTCCAGCGCATCGATATTCCAGCACTGCCCATGGCTGGTGGTGTAGGCGGGGATGGGGGAAATTTCCCGGGGTTGCAACTGCAGTTTTAAGGCGCGTAAGGACACCAAATCTCCCCCGTTTCAAGGAATCCCTGGCACCCACGGAGTGGGCTCCCAAGACTCGGCGGGGTCTGATAGCGGTTATCACGGCCGGAATCCATCCCAGTGTCAGGCCCCGGGGGAAAGCCAGCGGCTGGGGGGATTTCACCAGTGGGCGATGGGCCCGGCAGGAAGGTTCAGGGGTAGCTCAGCCTCATGCCAGGGATGGCTGTCGCGGGACTCGATGGCAGGACGCATCTGCTCGCATAACTGATTGAAATGAGCCTGGCTTTCCAGCATGACAATACCTTGCTGGATTTCCCGACCGGGCCGCAGCATTTTGCAGTACCAGCCCGCCATCTTGCGGAAGGTGAGGCAGGCAAACCGCTCATCACGGATGGAAAGCAGCCTTTCAAAATGACGGATCATGAATTCCAGCCGCTGGATGTAGGTGGGTGGATCGCCCGGATCACCCGTTGCATCCCAGCGGGCCAGATGATGAAAGATCCACGGGTTGAGCAATGCGCCACGCCCCAGGGCCAATCCCGAGCAGCCAGTCTCGCGCAGCATGTTGGCGGCATCGGTGAGGGTGCGCACATCACCATTTCCCAGCACCGGGATGCGCTCCACCGCCTGGACCACACTACGAATGCCCGCCACATCCACCCCGCCCGAAAAGCCTTGCTCGCGGGTGCGGCCATGGATGGTGAGCCCCGCCACACCGACCTGCTCGAATTCGCGCGCCAGTTCAGGGGCTGTGATCTGTTTCGCATCCCACCCCAGACGCATTTTCACCGTCACGGGCAAAGGAACCGCTTCGACAACCGCCCGCACCAGAGCGACAGCATTGCCCACCTGGCACAACATGGCCGAGCCACCGCCGCCCTTGGTAATTTTGTGTACAGGACAGCCCATATTGATATCAATACTGGCCAAACCATCCCCAAGAAGCCCCACCAGATGCCGGGCTGCTTCCGCCAATTCATGAGGCAGACCGCCATAAATCTGCACCGCAAAAGGGCGATCCTCGGCGCAGGTCTGGATCAGGTCGAGCGTTTTGGCACTGGCCAGCATCAATGCGCGGCCATTCACCAGATCCGTGGTAGCCAACCCTATGCCGCCCAACTCCCGTACCACCAGGCGGAATGGCAGGTTGGTGTACCCGGCCAGCGGCGCCATGGTGAAGCGACTGGCCAAAGTCAGTGGCCCCAAACGCACCCGCCCCCCCACCAGATGGGCTGGCGGCGGCACCGGATCCGGGGTCAGCAAGGAACGCCGGGGATCGGTGGGATCCATCCGGGTGCCGTTGGCCACCAGAGGTTTGGTTGCGGTGGAAAGCTGGTTTTCAGGCTTTATCATGAACGAACTTGTTGGGGTTTCCCTGCAAGGCATGGCCCTGGCCAGGTTGTGGCCGCCAAAGCACCGTATCCTCGATGCGCCGGGCCATCTCGAAATCCATATCCGTGATGGCCCGATGGCTATGTGTCTTCAGTTTGACAAGCACCCTGCCCCATGTCACTTCCAGATCAGCATGATGGTAGCCGGCCTCGCACAGAAATCCCACTGCATTGACCACCTGCAGCGTGGTTGGCCAGCCATCGGTGTTGTATTTGCGGCGAATCCAGCCATTTTCCACAAACCAGCGATCCAGGCCCATTTCTGCAAGGTGGGTCCGAGCCTGCTCTTCGGTGTATTCTTTCAAATCTTGGGCCATTCCCTGTCTCCTCCTGGTTTATGGAAAGCTGGCCCCTACCCGACAAGGCACTGGGCCAAACCCTCTGGGCATGGTACTGGCCCATGGGTTAGTGTAGCGACAGAAACCAGACCCCTATGACCAGGAGTCCCGCATGCCACCCTGCTTTTGGAAGTCTGCCCGTTGGCTCCAGTGGATTCCCTCGGCTGCGCTGCTGGCAGCCGGTTGTGGCCAGGATGCCCATCATTTGGCGTCAATTGCTTCCAAGATGGGGAAACATGTAGCCACAGGTTCGGAAAAAGTTCGCGAAACCGCTCTGGGTCGTTTATTCCAGAACCAGAGCTTTTTCGATCAGGTACCGCTCACAGATCGGGTCAGGCTGCGCCTGAGGCTGGATCGCTCGCTGCAAGGGACGGATATTACGGTGCGCCTGATCGATAATGGCGCACTGGAACTCACGGGAGAAGTCCCCGACGAGGCCACCCGTCAGGCCGTTGTCCAGGCGGCCCAGCAGGTACCGGGGGTGGACAAGGTGGCTGATGGGCTGAACCTGCCCGGAGCGGCCACTGTCATGCCCGGTAAAGTGCCAGACAACAACGACTCTGCCGCTCCCCCCGCCATCCCAGCCAGCGGAAATCCCCCAGTGCTTCCCCCGGGAATTCCCGCAGCTCCATCCAGCATCATTCCCATGCCACCCGTCAACGGATTCGCACCGGGCCTTCCCTCTGGAATTCCGCCCCTTCCAGCGAATGGCCTTCCTCCACCCCCTCCAGCCATTCCGCCCCTGGCCCCTCCGGCCCCAAGAAACCCCTGAAGACTGGATTTTCCAAAGTGGTCTCAAGAAAAAAGGCCCGGACACCTGTGGGTGTCCGGGCCTTTTGCTTTTCAGGTTGGCCCCGGGAGGGGCCGGCTGCTCAATACAGGTCTTCGCCACCGCCGGCTGGCTTCTTGTCGTCCTTCGAGACCTCAGCAATGAGGGCCTCGGAGGTGAGCAGCAGGGTGGAGACACTTGCGGCGTTCTGCAGAGCGCAGCGAACAACCTTGGTGGGGCCGATGATACCTTCCTTGATCATGTCGACATACTTGTCATGCCGGGCATCATAACCAAAGGTGACAGACTTATCCTCGAGGACCTTGGAGCGGATGACTGCACCATCCTGCCCAGCGTTGTGGGCGATCTGGGTAATCGGGGAATTGCAGGCCCGGACGACGATGTCGTAGCCGGTTGCTTCGTCCTCGGTCAGCCCCTTCGGCTTCAGGCCCTGGCTGCAACGCAACAAAGCAACGCCGCCACCAGGAAGGATGCCTTCCTGAACGGCTGCGCGGGTGGCATGCATGGCATCTTCCACGCGGGCCTTCTTTTCCTTCATTTCGCTTTCGGTGGCTGCGCCGACATTGATCTTGGCCACTCCGCCGGAAAGCTTGGCGATGCGCTCGCTGAGCTTCTCTTTGTCGTAGTCGCTGGTGGACTTCTCCAGCTCGCGCTGGATGGATGCCACACGGGCCTTGATATCCTCGCGCTTGCCACTGCCTTCGATGATGGTGGTGTTGTCCTTGTCGACTTTCACCTTCTTCACCCGGCCGAGATCCTTCAAGGTGACGGTCTCGAGATTGGTGCCCAGGTCTTCAAACAGGGCTTTGCCGCCAGTGAGGACAGCGATATCTTCCAGCATGGCTTTGCGACGATCACCGTACCCGGGGGCCTTGACGGCGCAAATCTTGAAAGCACCCTGGCTCTGGATCTTGTTGATCACCAGCACGGCAAGGGCGTCAGCCTCGACATCTTCGGCAATAATGAGAAGAGGCTTCCTCTCCTGGAAAACCTGCTCCAGGAGCGGGACTAGATCCTTGGCTGCGGAGATCTTCTTCTCGTGGATGAGGACATAGGCGTCCTCGAGATCGCACTCCATCTTGGCATTGTCAGTCACGAAGTAGGGCGACAGGTAACCACGGTCGAACTGCATGCCTTCGACAAATTCGTGGCCGGTCTTGGTGGTCTTGCCTTCTTCGACGGTGATAACGCCGTCTTTGCCCACCTTTTCCATGGCCTCGGCGATGATGGTGCCGATTTCAGCATCATGGTTGGCAGCGACAGTGGCCACGCTCTGCATGTCCTTGAAGCTGGTGCACTTCTTGGACATTTCTTGCAGGCGATTGACAATCTGCTCCACTGCGGATTCCATGCCACGCTTCATCAGCATGGGATTGGCGCCGGAAACAACGGCCTTCAGGCCCTCGTTGAAAATAGCCTCAGCCATCACCGTGGCAGTGGTCGTGCCGTCGCCGGCAACATCACTGGTTTTGCTGGCCACTTCGCGCACCATACGCGCGCCCATGTTCTCATATTTGTCTTCGAGTTCGATCTCCTTGGCCACCGTCACACCGTCTTTGGTGACTGTGGGGGAGCCGAAGCTCTTCTGGATGATCACATTGCGGCCCTTCGGCCCCAAGGTCACCTTGACTGCCCGGGCGAGTTTGCCAACGCCGCGGCGAAGGGCCTCACGAGCTTCCTGGTCGAATGCAATTTGCTTGGCTGCCATGCTTGTGTCCTCAAATCTTGACTATTGAATCTTGTTTGCCCACTACCTTCAAAAATATTCCGGCAACAACCTGCCCACGCAGACTGCTCACCGGGTTCCGATTCAGCCTTCGACCACCGCCAGAACATCCTCCTCACGCATGAGAAGAACCTGGTCGCCATGGCTCTGCTTGAACTCATCGCCGGCCCAGTTGGTGAACAGAACCACATCGCCCACCTTCAGGGATGGGGCCTTGTGAGTGCCATCCTTCTGCATCTTGCCTGGGCCAACCGCAAGAATCTTTCCCTTTTGGGGCTTGTTCTTGGCGTTTTCTGGCAGATACAGACCACCGGCGGTGCGATCCTCCGCCGCGAAACGCTCGATCACCACGCGATCACTCAACGGACGTACATTCGTCTTCATGTCTGTTGGCCACCTCATCCCCGTGGGGAACACCATCTGGACAAATCGTCCATCTCTCCTCAATCACCATGCAATCTTCGTGCCACTGCATCTGACACTTCCTCTTTGCTGCCGCAAGCTGCCAATACGGCTTGTTTCCCGCCCCTTGGGTTGCCAATGGGTACCCGGAGGAAGCCCCAGGTTCATGGGCGGTGCTGCCAACTTGGTTACCTTGACCTAGCTCCAACCTGCCATTCCGGCAGGACGCACTGCCGCGCCGGGCCACCTTCCGCTGGCAGCACCGCAGCCTGGCGCATAGGGTATAAATTGAATCCGGGTTGGCACCGTGGATTTACGGTCCCCTGGCCCAGGTTTGAGGGAGTGGCAGGCTTGATGACCCCATGTATCGCCCCGGCTGATGCCTCCACCAGCCATGACGCCAGCCGGCTACTGGCCGTCCTTGCTGGCTTGAAATCGGTCGCTGTGGCACTCAGTGGTGGTGTGGATAGCGCTGTGGTGGCTTGCGCGGCCCAGCGAGCCCTTGGCAGCCAGGCTCTGGCTTTCACGGGAGACAGCCCCAGTGTGGCCCGGAACGACATTGACCATGCCTGCCAGATAGCCAGTCTGCTGGGTATCCGGCACGAGTTGGTCCCCACCCAGGAGTTTGATTTTCCAGCTTATGTAGCCAACGATGGCGCGCGTTGTTACCACTGCAAAAGCACCCTGTACGACACCGCCGGGCAACACATGGTGCGCTGGGGTACCAGCTATATCCTCAGTGGTGCCAACCTGGACGATCTGGGGGACTACCGGCCTGGCCTGCAAGCCGCCGCTGAGCGCCAGATACGCCATCCGCTGGTCGAAGCCGGCCTGGGCAAAGACCGTGTGCGGGCCCTGGCTCGTCTCTGGGGGTTGCCCATCTGGGACAAACCGGCATCGCCTTGCCTGTCCAGCCGCCTTGCCCCGGGCGTGCAGGCCACCCCCGAACGCGTGGCACGGGTGGAGTCAGGCGAGCTGTTTTTGCGTGATTTGGGGTATCCGGTGTGCCGGGTGAGGGTCCATGCCGGGGAATTGGCACGGGTGGAAATTCCGGCCGAGTCCATCCCCGCCTTCATACACAATGACCACCTGACGCCGGTGTCTGTCCGCCTGAAGGAACTTGGCTTTCAATTTGTTACACTGGATATGGAAGGATTCCGAACAGGCAATCTCAATATCCTCGTACCCCTGGGAATACGCACCAGCTACGCCAAGAACCGACCCGTTGGAATGAATGACCTTTCCCAGCCGGATCCACCCCAAGGAGTCAACTCGTGAAAACCAACCTCCAGCCCGGGCCCAGGGTTCTGGATGACCGTTATCTGGAAATCCGCGCCCGCATCCTTGAGCTTGCCGCCGAACTCGACCGGATTGACCGTGGAAGCGGTGTGTCCTCCGACCCCCGCATGGACCGGATCCATGCCGGCATCCGCCTCCTGCTCGATGGCCCCACAGCGGGTCGCGCCGAACAGGTGCAACTGCTATTCTCTGACTTTTACGACCCGGGATGGAACATTCCCCAACCCCGGGCCTGAAAAGTGCCCCAGCAACCCTGGTTGACTGGCTCGGTTCTCAATATCGGGTGTTTTCCAGTGCGATTACGCTGATGAAATGGTGCTGTTTTCCTGTGGAGCCCTACATGATCTCCTTGTTTCGCGTCCTGCTGGGGATAACGGCAGGAGTGCTGACCATTTTTTTTCTGGTGATGGCGGTGGAAATATTCAGCGCCGTGGTTCATCCGCTGCCCGATGATTTCGACAACTCCCCGGAAGCGATGTGCCAGCATGTGGCGCATTATCCGGATTGGGTCTTGGGTATTGTCGTATTGCTGTGGGGCAGGACGGCTTTCAGCGGCGTTTGGCTGGCCCAGAAAGCAGGCTCCTATGGGGCATCAACCGTGGTTGCGGTGCTTCTTCTGGCGGCGCTCGGTTTCAATTCCTCCATGCTCCCTTACACGCCCTGGTTCAAGGTAGTCATGCCTGGTGTGGCTCTGGCAGCCATCGCCATGGCACTGCGGGCGGCCAGGTCGAAACCGGCGCCGCATCATGAAATAGCCAACGCCTGAACCGCGAACGCTGGAGAGCCCCCGGGTCTGGTGGCCGGCTGGCGGAATAGCACTCGTGTTCGCGTTCACCCCAACTATCCAGAAAAATTCACAATATGCGAATGCTGCTCCACCCGGGTTCCTGAAAGAACCGGTGGACTTCTATCTGTTTTTTCTGGGCTCGATGATATTGGAAATTTTTCCGGTTATGAGATCGCTTCCACTGGCGGTTTGAGATTTGGGCCGGTTGGAGTTTAGGCTCCCTGGGACGATATTTCGTCCCGGGAAGCGGTTGTCGCTGATGGCCCGGACTTTTTACCTTTGAAACTTGCCTCGGGACAAGTCGTTGCTATAACTGATTTACTCGGAATACGGTTTTCCCACGGAGCATTGCCTAAAGTCGACCAACCGAACACTATCTCGACGAGGGGCGCTGCGACGGTATGCATGGGCATACCTGCCAGGCTCGATGGGGTGGAAAATCACTGTGAAACGGCGCCCGTTCATTGTTTTAGGAGACTATGAACGTGACCGTCGTTGCTCAGCATACTGCTACTTTTAAAGACTATCTCGTTGCTGACATCTCGCTGGCCCCCTGGGGTCGTCGCGAGATGGTCATTGCTGAAACCGAGATGCCTGGCCTCATGGCCATTCGTGAGGAATACGCCTCGCGTCAGCCTCTCAAGGGGGCGCGCATCACCGGCTCGCTCCACATGACCATCCAGACAGCCGTCCTGATCGAAACGCTTGAGGCCCTGGGCGCGGAAGTCCGCTGGGCTTCGTGCAACATTTTCTCCACCCAGGATCATGCTGCTGCGGCCATCGCTGCGGCTGGTATTCCTGTATTTGCCTATAAGGGCGAGACCCTGGTTGAGTACTGGGAATACACGCACAAGATCTTCGAGTGGGCCGACGGCGGGCACACGAACATGATCCTCGACGATGGCGGAGATGCAACCCTGCTACTCCACCTCGGTGCGCGTGCCGAGCTGGACATCCATGTCCTCGACAAGCCTGGCAGCGAGGAAGAGCGAGTTCTGTATGCTGCGATCAAAAGCCGCATTGCATCGCATCCCGGCTGGTATTCCGAAAACCTCGCCGCCGTCAAGGGTGTCACCGAGGAAACCACCACCGGCGTACACCGCCTTTATCTGATGCACAAGCGTGGTGAATTGAAATTCCCTGCCATCAATGTCAACGACTCGGTCACCAAGTCCAAGTTCGACAACCTGTATGGCTGCCGCGAGTCGCTGGTGGATGGTATCAAGCGTGCCACCGATGTGATGGTCGCTGGCAAGATCGCCGTTGTCGCCGGTTATGGCGATGTCGGCAAGGGTTCGGCCCAGGCCCTGCGTGCCCTCTCGGCGCAGGTATGGATTACCGAGATCGACCCAATCTGCGCGTTGCAGGCCGCCATGGAAGGCTACCGCGTCGTCACGATGGACTATGCCTGCGACAAGGCTGACATCTTCGTGACCGCCACCGGTAACTACAAGGTGATCACGCATGCGCACATGGCCAAGATGAAGAATCAGGCCATTGTCTGCAACATCGGTCACTTCGATAACGAGATCGATGTGTCGTCGCTTGAAAACTACCCGTGGGAAGAGATCAAGCCACAGGTCGACCACATCATTTTCCCCGACAAAAAGCGGATCATCCTGCTTGCCAAGGGGCGACTGGTGAACCTGGGCTGCGGCACCGGGCATCCTTCGTATGTGATGAGTTCGTCCTTCGCCAACCAGGTTCTGGCCCAGATCGAGTTGTGGGGCCACAACGACAAGTACCCAGTTGGCGTCTATGTCCTGCCCAAGAAGCTGGATGAGCATGTGGCCCGCTTGCAGCTCAGGAAGCTGGATGTCCACCTGACCGAGTTGACTTCGGAACAGGCAGCTTACATCCACATTCCCAAGGAAGGGCCCTACAAGACCGATCAGTACCGCTATTAATCGGCCTTCCCGGGTGGCAGGGAGTCACTTCCCTGCTACTTTTTTCAAACAACGATGTCCCCGACATACCGGGACCGGACAGGCAGTTTATGGCGCGTCGGTCAGCCCGGCCGGCATATTTTTTCCAAATCTTTTTTGTCAGCCTTCTTTCGCTGACCCAGACCGGTCTTGGTTTTCCTGTTTCCCAAGCAGTCGCCTTTCTTTCCTGGCACTCCTCCTCCCCACTTCTTTTCCTTGCCGATTCCGGACAGCTATCCGGCATATCCTTCCCCGGAATGCTGCCACCAGGGCACGGGGTTGGCTCAACCCGGGCTGATACCAACCTGCCATGAACCTGCCTGGGACGGTTGCCGGAATGGTGTGCTAATTTTTCCGTTTCCATGGGGCCAATTCCATGAAAGCCTCCTGCGCGGGGTATTGCTGCCCCGATTTGCAGTGGTAGAATGTTAGCCTGACGACTTGTAGACGCTGCGTCTGTTATCGCCTTGCTGATTGAATCCCCCACGCCACGATTCCCACCTTGTTCACGAGCCGAATCATGCGATCCGGATTCTCATTCGCCTTGCTGCTCGGTTTGCTTGGGAGCACATGCCAGGGGGCGGGACCACCCAGCGAGGGCGACACCTTTTTCGAGAAGGAAGTCCGGCCCCTTTTTATCAGCAAGTGCCTGAAATGCCACGGTGAAGCCAAGGCGAAAGGGGGTCTAAGGCTGGACTCCCAATCCTCCATCCTTCGTGGCGGTGACCTCGGCCCGGCAATCGTGCCCGGCAAGCCCGAAGAAAGTCGTTTGATCAAGGCTGTTCGGTATCATGACGACCTCCGGATGCCGCCTGACAGCAAACTGGCCGACAAGCAACTGGCGATTCTCGAAAAATGGGTGAAACTGGGTGCCCCCTGGCCGGGCGGCAATGCCGCACCGGCCACCACCGGCACCCGCTTCGCTGTCACTGAAAAACATCGGCAGTTCTGGTCATTTCGGCCGGTTCAACCACATCCCGGCCCGACGGTCCGCAATGCGGCGTGGCCAAAAACTGATATAGACCGATTCATCCTGTTGGCTTTGGAGACAAGGAATCTTCCCGTCAGCCAGCCCGCCGACAAGCGTACGCTCCTCCGTCGGGTAACATTCGACCTGATCGGCTTGCCTCCTACCCCAGACGAGGTTGAGGCTTTCCTGAAAAATGATTCGCCAAAGGCTTTTGCGGCAGTGGTAGACCGCCTGCTCGCCTCGCCCCTGTATGGCGAGCGATGGGGCCGGCACTGGCTTGATGTTGTCCGCTATGCCGATGCGCGTGACCTGATCCAGTTGCCCAAGGAGAGCGATTTCCGTGAAGCCTGGCGGTACCGGGACTGGGTGGTGGATTCCTTCAACCGCGACCTGCCTTACACAGAATTCGTTCGCTTCCAGGTGGCTGGCGACCTGATTCCCTCCCTGAAACCAGGGGGATTCAATGCGGATGGACTTGTCGCCACGGGGTTGCTGGCCATTGCCGATTTCGTGCCGGGCGATGTCGACAAAAACCAGATGATTGCCGACTATGTCAACGATCAGGTCGATGTTGTTGGCCGGGCTTTTCTGGGGCTCTCGGTTGCCTGTGCCCGCTGCCATGATCACAAGTTCGACCCCATCTCCACCGAAGATTATTATGCCCTTGCGGGTATCTTTTTCAGCACGCGGATCATCCCCGGCCCCGTGGCCGGCAACACCCCCCTGGTCAAGTTGCCATTACTTTCCCCGGCTGAACTCGAACAATTCAAATCACAAGCTACCATTGACACCCGCCAACGGGCCGAACTTGAGCGATTGATAACCGGCATTGCCGACCAGTCTTACAGCGACTTCCTCAGGAGCTGGCTTTCGGAACAGACTGCACGCTATCTGGTGGCTGCCAGCGAATGCCGCTCGGGGCCAAAGCCGACACCGGATGCTGTCGCCAGGCGGCTGGGTCTCCAGGGCGGCCTGCTGACCGAATGGGTCACCCTCCTGGACCGGGTTGCCAGGCATCCACTCGTGGACTATCCGGCTCCGCTTCGTGACTTTGTTGCGGGGCATCCTTCAGGCCAGGCACTGGAGAATGCGGCCGTGGCCTTGCAAAATTCTCTGGCCAGGGAGGTAAAGCGTGGCGAGGGCCAAGCCACTACAACGCCAGCGCACGAAAACCTGAGCCGTGCCTTGCTGTTGCGCTTCCGGGCGAATGACCCCCGGATCACCTCCGACAAGGCCGGGAAAGTTTCACGATGGCCAAACAGCCTTGGGTTCTCTGGCGATGCCTCAATACCAGACTCTCGCAATGCCCCGCTGAAGGTCACCACAAAGATAGGTGAGCATATCCAGCCGGTGATTCGCTTCGATGGTCAGGCGAGCCTGGCAGTCGAACGCAATGCGCCCCCCGCGGGAACCCTGTTTCTCGTCTTCCGGTCGTCGGCCACCGCCCGCGCCAGTGAGCGAATCGTCGGATGGGAAGATGCTGACAGCGGGCGGCACGGCCTCGGCCTGATGACAGACCCCGCAGGTCGGCTCCATGCGATCCTCCGGAAAGATGGTCAGTCGGGCGACCTGGTTGATACCAGCAAGCCAGCGGGGTTCGAGAAAGTCTGCATCACCTGGGGGCCGGGTGGAACCCTCATGCGCCGGAACGGCGTCGAAGTCTCGTCGAAAATCATCGAAGGTATTTCCTCCGACCCGAAGATCACGGCCTTGATGATCGGCGGGCCTGGCTCGGGGGCCAGCCCCCGTTTCAGCGGGGACATCGCGGAAATGCGGGTTTACAACCGGCCCCTGACCGAAGCCGAGCGCCGGGTGGTCGAAGCCGAGTTGCATGGCGTCTGGTTCCAGGGTAACTCCCCGAAGGAACCTCCGCGGGACGCATGCGCCGAGCTGGTTGCTGAAATGCTCTCGCCCAGTGGCGCTTTTTGGCCTGCACAGGTGGAGCGCATCAAGCGGCTGAGCCCCGAGGTGCGCCAACTCCTTGGGACCAAACAGGCTGAACTGGACCACCTGCGAAGCAAGCCCCCCCTGGTGGTTCCTGAAGCGGTCACCGTTCAGGACGGTGGCCCCAAGGGAACGCGACACGAAGGGTTCAACGATTCCCCAGTATTCATCCGTGGCGACGCGAATCGGCCAGGGAAAACCGTGCCGCGCGGTTTTCCGGTGGTTCTGGCAGGGGACCGCGCAGAAAAGGTCACTAGTGGCAGTGGCCGCCTGCAACTGGCAGACTGGCTGACCCGCCCCGGAAATCCGCTGACCGCCCGGGTGATGGTGAACCGCATCTGGCAGCACCATTTCGGGGAAGGGCTGGTTCGCACGCCAAACGATTTCGGGGAGCGGGGCGAGCGGCCAACCCATCCCGAATTGCTCGACCACCTCGCCGCCCGATTTATCGAATCCAAATGGTCCGTGAAAACAATGCACCGGCTTATCCTGCTCTCGGCTGTGTATCAGCAGGGCAGTGACGGCAACCCCGAGGCTGTGGCCAGCGACCCCGAGAACCGGCTGCTCGGGCGAATGAACCGCCGACGGCTGGAAGCGGAAGCGATCCGCGACAGTCTGCTGGCCGTTTCTGGCCGATTGGAACCAACCCGTGGTGGGGCTCCGTTTTCCGATCTTGCCACCCCCCGACGCACCCTCTACCTGATGTCCGCCCGGACCGGGGCAAACACTTCCGACTTTGGCAGGCTCTTCGACCGCGCCGATCCAAGCATGATCATCGCCGAACGCGGCCAGTCAATTGTCGCTCCCCAGGCCCTGTTTTTCCTCAACGACCCGTTCCTGAGTGAAGTTGCCAAGGCTCTCGCCAACCGCATCCGGAAGGAAGCACCCGCAGACCCCGCATCCCGCATCCGCCACCTCTACGCCCTGGCGCTGGGGCGCCCGCCGACGCCGGCAGCGATTGCTATTGGAAAAAAGCTGCTCACCCCGGCCACCATTCCAGACAGTTCGGATCCGCTGGATCGCTATTGCCTTCTGATCCTGAGTACCAACGAGTTCCTGTATGTTGATTGATAGCAGCCATCTACCTGCAGGTATCGGGGCACCCAACGGCCTGCCCGACTTCCCACGGAGCGATCACTCATGAACAACTATTTGCGAGGCACGAATCGGCTCAATCGCCGTCAAATGCTCCAGCGTGGCGGGGCCGGGTTTGGATCACTGGCCCTGGCGGCCCTGCTGGCCGAGGGAACCCAGGCTGGGGAACCGGCAAACCCGCTCGCGCCGCGCGGCCCGCATTTCAAGGCGCGGGCCAAGCGGGTGATCTTTCTTTTTATGCCTGGCGGCCCCTCCCAGGTAGACACTTTCGACCCAAAACCCGAGCTGACCAGGCGGAATGGTCAGCCGTCACCCAAGCTTTACCTCGGCCAGAAACGGAACCTGCTGGCGTCCCCCTGGAAATTCCAGAAGTACGGAGAATCAGGCCTCGAAGTCAGTGACCTCTTCCCGCAAGTGGCCACCCAGGTCGACAAGCTTTGCGTCCTGCGCGGCATGGTCGCCGACGATGTCAACCACCCCGGCGGCTGCCTGCAGATGAACACCGGTGAAAGAGTCGCCACACGCCCCAGCCTGGGTTCATGGGTGACCTATGGCCTGGGGACGGAGAACCAGAACCTGCCTGGCTACATTGCCATTGGCCCCGGTCCCCTCATCGAGGGAGGTCGCCAGTACGGGGCAGCATTTTTGCCCGCAGCCCACCAGGGCACCTTTGTGTCAGACATGATGAAGCCGATCCGCAATCTCAAGAATGACCAGGTCACGCCCAATCGCCAGCGCCAGGAACTCGACGCCCTGCGCCAACTCAACGACCTCCATCAGGCGATCCGTTCCGCAGACAGTCGCCTCGCCGCCCGGATCGAATCATTCGAGCTTGCCTACCGGATGCAGGCTCAGGCCCCTGATGCCTTTGACCTGGCAAAGGAGAGCGACCCGGTACGCGCCCTGTACGGCATTGGGCGGCCTGAGACCGACACCTTTGGCCGCCAATGTCTGCTGGCGCGCCGGCTGGTTGAGCGTGGGGTACGTTTTGTGCAGTTGTACCACACCAGTGGCGGCTTTCAGCCGTGGGACCAGCACAGCGACCTGAAGGGGGGACACACGAAGAACGCTCTCGCCACCGATCGCCCCATTGCGGGCCTGCTGCAAGACCTCCAGGCGCGGGGACTGCTGGAAGACACGCTGGTGATCTGGGGAGGCGAGTTTGGCCGCACGCCCGCGGCGGAGGGAACCAACGGGCGGGACCACCACCCTTACGGATTCACCATGTGGCTGGCAGGGGGCGGCGTTCGGGGTGGTATGGCGCACGGCGAAACTGATGAATTCGGATGGGACGCGATCCGCGACCGCGTCCATGTCCACGATCTGCATGCCACCATCCTGCACCTGCTGGGGCTCAACCACGAGAAGCTCACCTACCGCCATGCGGGTCGGGACTTCCGCCTCACGGATGTCAGCGGAGTGGTTGTGAAACCGATCCTGGCCTGATCCGATACCGGCGACATCCACCCGGGTGAACGAAATGAAAAATGGCTGTTTATTCGGCTCAGCCAAATGAAAAAAGGATAAACCGGCGGAGCAATCCCGCCGACTACCCGGCGCTCATCCGCCCGAATCACATGTCCCGGCGCGAAAAATAAGTCATGCCGATGAAAGCGCTACCGATGGAGATTCCCAGCGACCAGCCAACCACACGGTGCAACACCTCCAGATGAAACTGCCCTTTCAGCACATAGGGAAGCTGCTGCAAGGCCCAGTCGGGTGATGGGGTGCCAACTGGCAGGCTTGATAGCAGCATGCCGCCGCCATACAGCAACACCCACAGCACAGCGATGGCAGCGAACGAATTGACAATCATGGCACTGACCATCACACCGAGCGACACCACCACCGCCAGCATGGCAGCCGAAATGCCCAGGGCAGCCAAGCCACCCACCAGATGAATATCCTCATGCAGGAACATCTTGGCGGCGGTCAGCCCAACCAATCCCAAGGCCAGGTGGGTTGCCAGCACCGACAAGAGACGACCATGCCATTTGCCCAGATAATACTGGAAGCGACTGATCCCGCGACTGAGCACACTATCGGCCAGGCTGCCACGCTCACCGGCGATACTGCTGGCTGCCAGCACTGCCACCAGGGCAACACTCACCAGCACCGTCCATTGGGTGAGATCTGCCAGGAAGTGCGATGCGTGTTGCACCACCCCGGTAACTTTGTACACCCCCACACGATAGAGCAGGAAGCCGGTTCCCGCCGCCACCATCACCAGCACCCACAACCGGAATACCCAGCTGTAAAGCACCTGGAAGAAATCATTTTCAAGCACCGCCCAATAGGGAAGGAACGGCTGGTACGAGCCTCCCCCCTGGGATGGGGGTTCCTCCACCTGGGCCGCGGGAACACCGCGACTAGGCAGCTTGACGATAGATGCGGGTGAAGCCACGCTGTTCCTCTTTCTCCACCAAATCCAGATACGCTTCCTCGGTCTGTTGGCCGACGCTACGCACGCCGACCAGACCCACCTTCGCCTCGTGGACCGCAGCCAGGACCTGCGCCAGCACCGGGGCTGCGACCGCATCGTCCTGCAATTGAACCGTGAGCCGGCGATGCTGCAGCGAAGTGTATTTCACTTCCCCTATGGTCTTGATTGCCTGCAACGCCCGGGCGATAGTCTTCTGTTCACCCTCGAAGTCCAGTTCATAATGGTTGCGCCGCATCCGGCCCTTCAAATCCTGCAAGGGTCCCGAATAGATCAGATGGCCATTGCTGAGCACGGCTGCATGATTGCAGACCTCGTCGATATCCCCCAGATTGTGACTGGAAACAATCAGGGTTTTCTGCTTGCTCAGGTTTTTGATCAGGTCCAGCATGCTCCGCCTGGCCTCGGGATCGAGACCATGGGTCGGTTCGTCCCAGATCAGCAGATCGGGATCGTTGATCAGACTCGTGGCCACGGCCAGACGCGCGGTCATGCCGCTGGAGAAGGTACTGATGGGGCTGGCACTGGCCCCCAGCAGATCCACCGCCCGAATGAGCGAGGCCAGCCTGGGCTTGCGGACATTACGCGTCAAACCAAACAGCTTGGCCATATAATCGAGATAGGTGATTGGGGTCATCCCCCGCGGGAAGCGCGGATTGGTGGGGATGTAGCCGATTCGTCGCCGCAGGTCTGCAGTGTTGGCGCCCATAGGACGGCCAAACACCTTCACCGAACCTGCGGTAGGGTGGTGCAGACCAATGACAAGGCGCAAGAGTGTGGTCTTGCCCGCACCATTGCTGCCCAACAAACCCAGAACGCAGCCGCGTTCCAATTTGAGGGTCACATCATTCAGGGCGATCTGGCGGTTTTGATAAATCTTTGTCAACTGAGTCGTCTCAACCACCAGATCTTCCGAGGCGGTTTCCGCCACGGCACGCCTCCCAGGCCAGAATGCTACAGTCCGAGTGGACCGCTACTCTCTCATCTTCGGTGCTTCAGACCCTTCTCCATCAGTATCCTTGCAGGCTGATTTTTCGCTTAGCTCCCACCGCCTCGATTGACCGAACGCGTTTCTCTGGATTACCCTGATTACCATGACAAGCCAGGACTCACCCCGACCCTCACTTTTCAACCACCTTCCGGGATGGGGACGGTGGGCTGGTTTAGCTTTTTTTGCCTGCCTTTTGGCGATTTGGCGGCTGGGAATCCACCAGACCGGTTGGCTCGTACCCGCAGTCCACGATGGCGATGGCCTGATGATGCTGCAATGGATTGACACCATGGGCAGAGGGCTGGGCTATCTGGGCGACCCACGCCTGGGATTCCCGGGCATCCAGGATTTATCCGGCTTCCCCCGGGCCGACTGGCTCCATCTGGGAATTCTGTCCTGTTTGGGAAAAATGGGCTGCCCGACAGCATGCTGCTACAACCTCTATCTGGTGGCAGGATTTACCCTGTCCACCTGGAGCGCCACAGCCTGCTGGTATCTAGGGGGCTGCCCCTGGCCACGCGCTGCTATGCTGGGCCTGCTGTTTGCCTTCCTGCCCTGGCATTTTCAGGAAGTCCACCACCTTTTTTTAGCCAGCTACTTTTTGGCTCCCTGGCAGGTGATGCCGGCGCTAAGGCTGGCGCAAAACAAAGGTCCCGATCGCTGGCTGCCCCTGCCATGGGAGTTTGCCCTGGCATTCCTGGGTGGCCTGGCCGGCCTCTACACCGCCTGGTTCGCCAGCGTGGCGGTACTGGCGGCAGGCTGTCGGGCTGGCTGGCTGGGCCGCACCTGGAAGACGCTCACCCAGGCCCTCATGCTGGCCATGGCTGGGGGACTGGCGGCGGGTACAGGCTGGCTGCCAGCACTCTGGACCGACCGGCATGAACCTGCCAACCCGGTGGTGGGGGCCCGCCTGGCTCTCGAATCTGAAGTGTATTCCTTGCAGCCCCTGGCTCTGGCTCTGCCCCACCAGGGGCACCTGAGCGGCCTGGGGCTATTCCGGGCCGAATACATGGGCTCCCACCGGCCCCTCCAGGAAGCCGAAGCGAGCTATCTGGGTGTCACGGCCTGCGCCGGTCTGCTTTTGGGGCTGCTGGCCCTGGTTACCCGCACGGGTTCCGGGCCGCTGGAAGCCCTGGGATTTGTGACCCTGGTTTGCCTGGCCTATGCCATGACGGGTGGCCTGGGTGCGGCCACTGCCTGGGTGGTGCCGGGCATCCGTGTCCTCGGCCGCATGAGCCTGATTCTGGCATTCCTGGGACTAACCGCCTGGGCTTTGCTACCTCCCCTCCAATCGTTGGCGCGCTGGCAAGCCCTCGCTGGGCTGACGGTATGGCTGCTGGTGGGGCTGGCAGATCAATTCATCAAGCCAGAAGCGGCGAGCCCTTCCCGGCGGGTTGCGGAATGGGCAGCCCTGGGCGACCTGGGCCAAGCTATTACCCAGGCTTACCCTGAAGGGGGCAAGCATTTCCAATTACCTTGGCACGGCTACCCCGAGGGCATTCCCCCAGGCACAATGGACGGCTACGGCCACCTGGCGGCGGTCCTTCATGCACCCGGGCAGACTTTCAGTGCCGGGGGCATGATGAACACCCCGGCTGATGCCTGGCAGCGCTGGGTGGCAGGCCTGCCTGTCCCGCAGATGCTGGCCGAACTGACCGCCCAAGACATGGATGGACTCTGGGTGGACACCAGGGGCTACCCAGCCCAGAAATGGGATGCTTTGCGAAGCGCCCTTGCCCGGCATCTGGCAGAACCGGTGGAAGCCGCTGGGGTCAAACGGGTCTGGTACGACCTGAGAACCGCCCACAATCTGCCTGCCGCACCTCCCTGCCCGCCCTTGCTGGTTCTCCTCCACGGCGTGTTGCTCGAGCCGCTGGGTGACCCCACCCGCCTCAGCCTGCGAATACGAGGCAGTGGTGCCGTACGCCTGCACAACCCCGGCCCTGCAGCCCGCCATCGCCTGGTGCTACGGGCCGAAGAGGGCGCCACCTTGCCAGGCGGTCTGATTCTGCAGGGTGTGGTGGGCGGCGAATTGTTGTTCCAGAATCACCAACTCAGCACTAGCCTGGAGCTGGAATTGCCCGCCAATAGCTGGGCAGATCTGGAAATCCGCACCCTCAGGCGCTGGCTCAGGCCCGCCCCCATGCCCCTGAACGATGCCGCAGTGTGGTTGGAAATCCACCCGATTTCCATGCCGCCGTAGCCCGGGTTAACTTGCCGTGAACGGCCCCACAATGTACCATTTAAAAAATCAGGCGGCGTAGCTCAGGGGTTAGAGCAGGGTCTTCATAAGGCCAAGGTCGGTGGTTCAAATCCACCCGTCGCTAATTTTCCCAAGTCGTTCTATTGAAACGGCTTGCGTAACCAGGGTACAGGTCTTGGCGCAGTCTGCAAAACGGCTTCACCCATATTCGACGGGTAAAGCCTATGGGGATGGCCCCTAAACTCCCGACGCAACAGTACCTTGGCTTTCATTTCACCAGTCGAGAATGAAGACTGGGATTTACCTGCAGGTAAAATCAACCAAAAAAACGCGGCCGCCCCACTCGACCCAGATTATTCCTTGTTTTCCAATAAAACAATCTGTGCTTTTTTCAGATCAGCTTCAATTGGAGACAAAATATCATCGCTGTTTGGCATTTTTCGCAACAATGGCATGGCGTCGCTTATTTTTTTTACCGCATTTTTGATTTTTATGCGGGAATAATAGCGCTCCCCTTTAAAAGGCTCGGTTCCATCGGCAACGGACTTTGTAAACACTCCCATTGCTTTGTTCATTTCCACAATTTGTGCTTTAATCGCCAAGACATTTTCTTGAAGTTTTATTACCTCATTTTTTTCTGGAAGCTCCTTTGCCGTGCTATCATTAGCTGCCTTTTGCGTTTGAATTATGAGCACATCCTCTGGTTGTAATTGAGGTTGGGCTATGACGGTTTTATCGTTGGGAATCACTATTTTACCAGGTTGATCCGTTACGATTTTGCCATCGGGAGCCCCAGCCTTACCCGGTTGACCCATTACGATTTTGTCATCGGGTGCATTTGTTTTTGATTTATTATTTATGGCAACAAACGCGGCTGCAATAAAGACCAGGCCAAGAACAAGAAACCATTTAAATCCATTTCCTGCCCTATCAGGTGTATTTACGACAGGGCTGAAATTATTAACCAGCTCTGTTTCAGCGCTGCCACAATTCGGGCATTTTAATGAAATATCTTTTCCTTTAGGAAACCAGGAATTTCTACATTTAGCACAGAAATTTTGTGGTCTTTTTGTATTATCGGCCATTTTTCAAAAATGCCTCCTTAACATAATATTAATCTTACTACTATCGAACCACCCAATTAGCCAACACCATATGGCTCACGATTCCGCCACAAACCCCACAACGAAAACCCGAAAACTACTAACAAAATCAAAACCAATTATCCCTTATTTTTATCAATTCGACGAGAATTTTAATTAGAGCAAGTTTCACATTTGTGGAGTAACTCTGGAATGAAAAAATGGCAAAACACAAGGTGTTTTTTGGCAAATCTTTGTGCACTTTTATAAGAAGTCTGCTCTAAAAACAGAACTTCGGTAGGAAAATCAAGCTGTTCACTTGGGCCGACCAGGTGAAGTTCAAGTGCATTCGCCAGTTCGGTTCGTTCCTCTACAGGCTTAGTGGTGTTGTCGACTTCCGCTATTGAACGCGAGCAAATTGGTTGATGTTGGTGATGCGATGGACGCGAGTACCCCGATGCAGAATCCCTTGAAACTTCACGATGCCGTGAAGACCCAAGGCAATGTGGGCCGTCAACCAATCATCCGGGGAAAGGTCCACGCGAACGAGTTGCATCTGTTCTTCGTACATCACCGAAAGGGTTGCTTCGCCTTGCATCCGACCGTCGGCCCCTGGTTCGCCTCCGAGGTTATCGATTTTACCAACAAACAGGGATGCGGCTGGCGCTTGGGCGGGCCGCAGTTTTTTCGAGATGTCCTCAATGATCGGAAAATAGGCGTGCCTGATTCGTACAATCGGCGGAATCCGGTCTTGCTGCTTCAGTGTGGCCGCCCACGAGACTTTCACATCCAGGTGGGAATCTTCCTCAGGCGGCTGCATCTGTAAGAGCGCATCGCACAAGTTCGCACTCAATACGGGCTGGTTTTCATGCGTTTCAAAGACACTGGAAACCGTATCCGCCTCAATCGAAGTCACCAGACGCGACAATGAACGCATCAAGGCTGAGACGGTTCGCCGGGTAAATGGTTCACTGTCTGGAAACAAGGCTTGATCTTGCTCCACCGCCCGTAATGGACAAGAAACGGAAACGGCGTAACTGCCACGCTCGGTTTGTCCCAGATGACAGGCCCCAAGAAGCTGCTGGGCTTCGGTGCGACTCATGCGAGCATGGTGCGCGATAGGGTTTACAACACTGCATGCAGCGGCGAGAATGCTCCGTTTCGCACCTTCCAACAGCCGGATACCCTCCATTAGAGGAATTGACCCCCGACCAGTTGCCAGCGATGCAACGCGGTAACGCAGGATGTCCGCTTCCGGTGTGAGCAGGTCGTTCAACACCTCGGCCACGGGACGCGACTCGAATCCCGCCAGATTCTCGACGACATCTTGCAATCGCTTGGCATAGTCGTCGAACGATTCATCCATCGGGACGATGAGCTGGTCGAATCTCCCTTGAGGATGTTTGAAGAGCGCAATGTCACCATTTACGTTTGGGACACGCTGCCAGCCTTTGGCGATTGCGTAACAACGAACCTTTTGCGGTTTGATCAGTTGGAGGATGTCTTTATAAAGTGTGTCAGACGACATAATTGATAACCTCCCTTTTTGAGAATCGAGTCATGAGTGCTCGCAGCGACTGCACCGAAAGCGCATTGGACTTGGGGATATATATTGTCTTCGATTCCTGGTCGGTTTCCGGGGCGCCGCGCAGACTGACCCAATAGGCACAACGCCGGGTCACAAGGCAGTCTTCGCTTTGGACCAGCCAAGTGTTGGCATCTGCGGGCAGGAAGAGAACCACCAGAAGTTTCGGTGCGGCCGTTTTGGTGGAACGCTGTTCGTTGTAATTCTTGATCTTCAGCGAATGGGAATACCTGCCATCCATCTCGATCGGGGCCTGCTTAGTCGCCTTGAGTTGCACCTCAACGGAAAAATCGGTCAGGATCGAGTCAGTCGCCAGCTCTCCATAGACACGTAGCATGGCATCAACGCCCGCTGCATCGGTATTAAGGCCAGTGCTTTCGCAAATGATCCCGCTTCGCGATGCGATCGCATGCAGGTAGGCGTAACTGAGTTCGGATTCGATACTCTGGTCTGTCAGCATCATCATCTCTATATTTTTAATGTCCTCCGAGCCGAATGCCGCTTGATACATTTGTATTGAAAATGATTTCAAATCATCCAGACAATCCCGGTTATGGTTAAACTTCCCCTCCGCCCGCATCTTTAATCCAGTTCTTCCCGGCCTTCCTTTGCCCAATATCTCCACGCTTGCCGCTTCTCCGGTCAAGCATCCATTCAGCCCCTGTGTGCTCAGTTCCAGCAAGCGGCCGGTGCTGGGCCCTCCCTGGAAATGAAAGCAACTAACTGAACAGTCCCAAGTATCGGGAGCACTCCAGTAAAGCTCTAAATTCAGCTATGACGATCCACGATGGCAAACCCGGATACAGATTCATCCTACATCGCAACACAGACGCAAATCAAATAACAAAACATATCAGAACACAAAAAAAGCACCCTCTACCGCCTTGGAATTGGGTCGAGCCGGATTCTGATTTGGTAACGGAAAGGACATCCTGATGGTTTAGGCCATACGCAAACGGTTTTTGGTGAGAATCCGGGTTTATCCCTGCAATGATGGCCTTTTTCCTGCGGGATGCCTTACGGCAGGAATGGTGGCATAAACTGCTTGATCAAGGTTTTTTCGTTCCTTGGGGTTACACCGGCAGGAAAAAAACCGGGATTCATCGTGCAGGGCCAGCAAGCAAAACCCACCCTCGCCAATGGATTCCACCTATCACATAACGCAAGATCCATTGGGCAAATCCGGGGAATCCTCCGGAGTTCCTTTTTTTCTTGTTCCCAACGCCATTCCAATGCTGGAAACTGATCCTCAGGTTCCGATTACTTTGCCCGGTTTTCACCCAGAGAGGTCGCTCCATGTTTCCCCGTTCACCTTTTTCCATCGCGGGGTTACTGCTGTGGGCTTGGGTCTGCCAATTGCCAGCACAAAAACCCCCCGAACCAGCCAAGGCCGACGGCGATATCCGTGAACTGAAGCTGAAAGACTGGCAGCCCAGATCGATGCTCAAGGCCAAGGTCACCCGGCTGGAGAAGCCGATGTACCCGGTTGTGGATGTCCATAACCATTTGGGCGGCGGCAAGGACCGCCTCAAGCCCGAGGTGGTAGCCCGCTATCTGGCCGAGATGAACGAGGCCGGCGTGCGTACCGTGGTCAACCTTGATGGCGGCTGGGGAGACCGCCTGATAGAAACTGTCGCCGCCCTGGATGAAGCCCACCCAGGCCGCTTCCTCACCTATGCCCTGGTGGACTTCACCGGCATCGATGACCCCGAGTGGGGCAACCGCGAAGCCACCCGCCTGGAGGAGAGCTTCAAGACCGGTGCCAAAGGCCTGAAGTTCCACAAGACCTTCGGCCTGCGCATACGCTACAAAGATGGCAAACTGATGCCGGTGGACGATCCCAAACTCAACCCCGTCTGGGCTGTTTGCGCCAAACACAAGCGGCCTGTCATCATCCATATTGCTGACCCGGCCGCCTTTTTCACGCCCCTCGACAAGTCCAACGAGCGTTGGCATGAGTTGAATTCCAATCCGGGCTGGCTTTTCTATGGTGGCGGCAATCCCGACAGGCAAGCCCTGCTCGACCAACTCCACCGCGTCATCGGCAACAACCCGAAAACCACTTTCATCAACACCCACTTCGGCAACAACGCCGAAGACCTCGCCAGCGTGGGAGAGAAGCTCGACCAGTACCCCAACATGTTTGTCGATTTCGATGCCCGCATCTCGGAGCTGGGCCGCCAGCCCTATGCCGCCCGGCGTTTCTTCCTCAAATACCAGGACCGCATCCTGTTTGGTACCGACACCACCCCACGCCGTGAGGCTTTCCGCATCTATTACCGCTTCCTCGAGACCGATGACGAGTATTTCGATTGCTCGGCCAGCCACCATTTGCAGGGTTTCTGGAATATTTATGGCATCTTCCTCCCACCCGAGGTGCTGGAGAAAATCTATCGCAAGAACGCCGAGCGCATCCTCTTCGGCCTAGTCGCCGAGGAGGCTAAACCGCGCCTGCCACCGACCACCACGGTGCGCAAAACTGCTGATTTCGAGGTGACAGGGAACGGCTCCAACCCGGCTTGGGGCAAGACCACCTGGATTCCCCTGGAAAAACGCCCCGGGGGCAAGCTCGACTACACCACCCGGATCAAGCTTCTGTATTCCAACACCGGACTGTACACGCTGATGGAGGGCACCGATAGCAACCTGACTGCCACTTTTGACAAGGATTTCGAAAATTTGTGGACAGAAGATGTTTTTGAGGCTTTCCTCTGGCCCGAAGAAAAGGATCCCGTCTATTTCGAATACGAGATTTCACCACTTGGCAAAGAGTTACCCATTGTCGTGCCCAACCTGGAAGGCAAATTCAAAGGGTGGCTCCCCTGGCATTACGAAGGAGGACGAAAAACCCGCAAGGCCACCAGTGTCATGACCGGCGAAAAGGCAAGTGGGGCGGCTATCGGCGGCTGGAAAGCCGAAGTGTTCATCCCCTTCGCCCTGATGGAGCCGATGCGCAACTCCCTGCCAGGACCGGGGACACGCTGGCGGGCCAATTTTTATCGGGTGGATCATGACAAAGGCGCCACCACCGCCTGGGACTGGGCCCGGGTGGGCTCCAGCTTCCATGACTTCAAAAATTTTGGCACCCTGGTGTTTGAATGACGCAACCATCCCCGAGCCTCGATCATCCCGCTGACCTCCGCCGGGGCTTGGGTTTCTGGCAGGCCACCGCTATCAACATCACCCAGATTGTTGGCGCCGGGGTGTTTGCCACCATTCCGCTTATTCTCGGGGTGCTGCCTGGTCCACAGGCCCTGCTGGCCTGGCTGGTCGCCGGGGTGCTGATCCTTTGCGACAGCCTGATCTGGGGCGAACTGGGGGCGGCGCTCCCCTCTGCGGGGGGATCCTACCACTACCTGCTGGAAAGCTACGGCCGGTCCCGGTGGGGCCGCCTGATGTCCTTTTTGTTTGTCTGGCAAATACTGCTGAGCGGCCCCCTGGAGGTGGGCTCGGGCCTGGTGGCCGCCGCCCAGTTTTCCAAATCCATCAGTCCTGCCTTCAAGGCCTTTGACGAGGCAAACACGCTGCGATTCGGTATCGAGACAGAAGGCCAGTTCCTGGGCGTCATCCTCAGCCCAACCCGCTTGTTTGGGCTTGGCATGGGGGCGCTTATCCTGGCCTTGCTATACCGGCGGGTGGATAGCCTGGGGCGAATCAGCCTGTTTTTTCTGGCTGCTGTGCTGGGAGTGATTGGCTGGGTTCTCCTCGAGGGCCTACCGCGCTTCCAGCCGGCCCTGTTTCTGGAAACGCCTGCCAACCCTCACGATGACACCAGCCCACTGCCAGGCGCCGCTCTGGGGGCCGGCATGGGGCTGGCTATTTATTCGTACTTCGGCTATTACAACATTTGCTATCTGGGAAGTGAGGTCAAAAACCCGTCGCGGGTGCTGCCGCGCTCCATCCTGGCCAGTGCGGCGGCGGTGGTGCTGCTCTTCGCACTGGTTCACCTGGCCATCACGGGCGTGATCCCCCAAGCCGACATCGACGCCTGCAAAGATAATATCACCGCTGAATTCATGACCCGCCTGCGTGGCGACTGGGCCGGCAAGCTGGTGACGGTATTGCTGGTGGGCAGTTGCTTTGCTTCGTGTTTCTCAGGCACACTGGGTTACTCGCGGGTACCTTTCGCGGCGGCCCGCGAGGGGCACTTCTTGCGCTGGTTTGCCGCGGTCCATCCAGTCCACAAGATACCCCACCGTTCTTTGCTGCTGATTGGCGGGCTGGTCTTGTTCTGGAGCCTGTTCAGCCTCGACATGATCATTAGCGCACTGGTGGCCACGCGCATCCTCGAACAGTTTGTCGCCCAGGTTTTTGCGGTGATGCTACTGCGAAAGCAGGGGCTTCCCATACCCTGGCGCATGCCCTTGTATCCACTCCCCTGCCTCATCGCCCTGGTTGGCTGGCTGTTCGTCTACGCGGGCACAGGCAAAATCTTCATCCTGCTGGGCCTGGGCACCCTGATAGTTGGCCTGGTAGTTTTTTTGCTGTGGAGCCGGTCGCGTGGCGAATGGCCCTTTCCAATCCGGGAAAAAGCATGAAGGAACCATCAGAAAGGCCGTTTCCATACCTGCCGCTGCGCATATCCCTGGTGGGCCCTGGTTATTTCCCCGCCAGCCGCGCCTGCCAGACCGGGCTGGATCCTGCCAGGATCTCCCGCGCCAGGGCCCGCTTTTCTGCCGTCAAATGGGCATATTTTGGGTCAGTAGGGCCTTCGGCAAGTATTTTGATGATCTTCGCGCAGGCAATGGCATGGGCCATCCGGGGCAAATCCTCAAAAGACTTCGACAGAACCATGTAACTGAGTTGGTGTTTGAACATCCGCTCTGTCAGGTCAAAATCGCGCAACGAGCGGCCCCGGGTATCGCGCGGGCCACGCGCAGGAAACTCCGTGGTGAAAGCTGATGTTCCCCGCACCTTGCCACCCAAAGGAGACTCGCCACAGAAAAACAGGTATTCCACCAGACTCTCGCAAGCGGAATCAATGCGCCGGGCAGTCCCCTCGAACAGACCTTCACCATGCCGGCTCAGGATGCGGTCATATTCCTCCTGCTGGTACAGGGCAATGCGGGTTTCCAAAGCCGTCCGGGTCAGGCGGTTGTGGACCTCGGCCTGGTGCTCAAAAACCAGCAAGGCCACCAGGTCGCTGTGGGGAGACAGGTACTCTTTGGTTTCCATGAATGGCGATAAGTCATCGCAGGTTGTGCCATGCGGATTTTTTGCCGGCTGGAACCGTGTTGTTTTAGGCAGGATCATGTTACCCAAATGCTCCCGGCCCGGATTGCCCCCCGTGACATACCAGCCCCCCCAGCGTCGGGATAAAGGCGTGGAATGCTCCACCCGGCTGGTACCCAGCGAGAAAATGGGATGTCCTTCGGTATCCGGGTAAACGGACCGGGCCAGGTGGCCAGGAAAACCTTGCGTGGCCGATGAACCATGACAAATCAGGCACGATTCGGTTTGCCGTATGAAACGGGCTGGCTCATCCCCTTGCTGCTCCAATGTGTAGAAAACAGTACCCAGTCCCGGATCAGCGACAGAAAACTCCATCACGTCACCCGACTGACAATAGCCCACATACACTTCGTCGTTGAAGTACAGGGCGCGGGGTGTGGCTGGGGCAATGCGCTGCCGCTGCAAGCTGGTTTTAGAAAAAACCAGCATCTGGGACGAAACTGGCACATCAAGGGCCTTCAGCACTGCGGGCAGGTAGCCCTTGTCCGCATCAAAAGCCAGTTGCAATTTACCGGCGACCACGGCGTCGCGCAGGCGGGAAACCGGGTTGCTGTCGGCTGCCACGGCATACCTGATGGGGGAAGCATCAAGATCCGCCGCCCCGACACCCGAGGCCAAACCGGTCCCGATCAGGAAAAACAAAGCCCCGACAACCCAACGGACTCCCTGAAATGAAGAAGCCAGCCGGTCCGGAAAAGGTGTAGCCATGATTTATCCCGTTGTTGCCACCAACAGCCTACTCTCAGCATACACCATAATTGGACATAAATGTCTGCATTATTTTCCCCAAGCGGCGTGAGCCTGTCTCTCTGCCAGGACTGACAGAAAAATACCGGCTACTGCCGGTCGTTTGTGCCGTAAGCACCCGACAGGGGTGTAGCCAAAAGCCGCAGCCAACCCAAGAGTAGCCAACCCGACAGGTTCTGCCACGAAAGGCCGCCAGGAAATTACCTCGTGGTGCTTCCTGCCGCCCCTTGCAGGCCGGGGTTTTCTGGGTGGCCCCTTACCCAGGACGGCGCTTCGCTCTACCCTGGACAACCTTATTGGGCACCTTGAGCGCTTCAGGAAAAGCCCCCGTGGAAAAAACCCGATGCACCAAGTTCCACCGGCAACACCCCACCACCACTCCCATCGCCTCAGACCTGGAAAAGCAGCCCCATGTCCCCTCTCCCCCAACGGGTTAACGATCCCCCTTCCGAAGCCCCAAAATATCTGAGGCCTGAAGGCCCGGCCTAATCATGAGGGATTGAGGCCGGACTTTCGGCCCTCGATTCGTACCCGTTGGCGGTTCCTAGGGCGTTGCCCTAAGCCCCTTATGATATGTGCTGGAAACCAGCGAAGGGTGCAACCGCGCAAAGCACTCCCGTGCCCGACCCGCCAGACATGCCAGCAAATGGAGGGGGTTTTCAATGGGCCCAGGGTCCAACAGTTGGCTGGCAAAACCTCACGGTTTGAAGGGGTATCAACCAGGCCCTTGGCTCCAGCGGCTGGCAGGCGAACCAAGCCGGGCACGGCAGTGCTCGGGCTTAGGTTCAACCCGGAGCCCCGTGAGTTGACCCGGTAAACCACATCCCACACACTGGATTTCCCTGGTGCGGGGATATTTCCGACCGCGCTAGAGCCCGAGCACTCCCGTGCCCGGCTTGCCAGAACTCAATGCCAGAACACAACCCAGAACACACCGGCAGACACACCCGCCAGCCCCCCCAGACACACCGGAAAATAGAGGGTTTTCCAACGGGCCCAGGGGCCCAGCAGTTTGTTGGCGAAGCCCCGGCAAGCCGGGCACGGCAGTGCTCGGGCTTAGGTTCAACCCGGGGCCCTTTGAGTTTACCCGACAAACCACATCTCAGGCGCTGGATTTCGCGGGGGGCAGAGAAATGGCCGACCGCGCCAGAGCCCGAGCACTCCCGTGCCCGGCTCGCCAGAACACAACGCCAGAACACACCGGCATATACACCCGCCACACCCACCACACCCGCCAGAAACACCCAAAAATAGAGGGATTTTCAACGGGCCCAGGGGCCCAGCGGTTTGTTGACAAAGCCCCGGATAGGGGTAGGGAGAACCGATTG
>QWOS01000071.1 GCA_003669555.1 Planctomycetota bacterium | reverse complement strand
CTTCCTCGCCCGCCGCGTTTTTGGCGGTGTACTTGAATGAGTCAGAGGCCACAAAATCAGGACCGGGGGTGTACTTCAACACGCTGCCATCAGCATTCACGCGCTCGACGGTCCCGAAGGCTCCATCGGAGAATCCGCTCACGGTGAGCTCTGCCGGCGAATCGTCATTGGCGACCACATCGACCTCGGCAGCCTCCGGGACGCCGGTTTCACTACCCAGCAGGAACAGGAAATCGGGCTGCAGCCCCAGGCCCGCCGGTACCGTGCGACACTCCAGGGTCTCCAGAGCCAATCGGCACAAATTCCTTTGAAATGCCCGCATGACGAACCTCCCTGGCTGAAACGCAGAAATGGTATTACGGCTGTAATGATTTTATAATCTTATACCTGATATTTTACAAGCATGGTTTCGACCATCAGGAAACTGCTACTGAAGCTAAGCAAGTTTATAGCGGGCCTGTCTGATCTTGCATCCGGCACACCGCTCACTCATCCAGCCCCTCTACCCACCTTGCCGCTGCCAGGCGGGCTTCGGGCCAGGCTTCCAGGGCCTGAACCAGGTCCAGCCACTGCCGCCAGCCGCGCCATGGCAGTTCGTCTCCGGGCTGATCCATGCTGCGGCGGGCTTTGCCTGATGAGCGGTTGGTTTTCAACCAGTCGGCCGGCTTGTCGCGCAGGGAGCGCACCTGGGCCTGCGCCAGAGCTATGCCACGCGCCTTGTCCAGCTCAGCCATCAGATGAAGCACAGCCGGTGGCGCCCCATTGCGCCGGGCCAACTGCTGCCAGCGTGCCAGGCAAGACCCGCTGATACCCGCAGCCCGTATGGCCGCTGACACCGACGCCCCGGCTGCCACCAGGCCGGCGATACGGGAGACCTGTTCCCCGCTGGGTATCAGCCCGGTGACTTCCCCCACCGGCCCAGCACCGCCCGGGCCCGGGCTGCATCCAGCACCGGGCCGGTGTAGCGGAAGCCGGCTGTCATCCGGCAGGTGGCATGGTGGCGGCCCCGCTCCGGGTTGACCAGCCCCGGGGGCCGGGTCATGCTCCAGTTGGCCGACCGGTAGCGGCTTGCCAGCAGCGCCGGGTGGCCTGTCGTGCTCCAGACCGCCTGACCCAGCCCCGCCAGCAGGCTGGCGCACCAGTCCGACAGCGCCGTCCCCACACCCAGCCCCTGCCATGGCGGCGATACCACCGTCCGGTGTTCGCGAAAGCCCGGCTTGCCCAGGGCCTTCACCCAGGCACTGAAGCCCACCTGGATCGTCGGCTGGCCGGTCACCCAGGCACCCAGGCAGATCGCCGCTGGCGCCAGACTCCCTGTCAGATAATGATGCGATCGGAAAAGATCCCAACTGGTCCGGTGGCAGCGCCCCAGTTGCAGGGAGATCGCCGGGCGTCGCCGAAGACACCTCCGCTGGAAGGTGGCCGGCCTGTCGTCCGGCCCCGCCAGCACCCTCGGGCGGGCCACCCAGTCGGGGTTGAGCCACTCCTCCAACTCCTCCCGGGCCGTCACCGCCACCAGCTGCACCGCCAACTCCCGGGCCAGCCGGGCCGCGCCAACCGATGCCGCCCGGGCGGTAGCCAGATCCACCCCCGTGGCAAATTCGTCCACCACCACTGGCCGGCCCGGTTCCGCTATCGCCAGGGCCAGCAACCGGGCCAGCGTCACCCGGAACCGCTGGCCCGTCGACAGCGCCCGCGCCGGACGCAACCAGGCCGGCACTGTCGACAACCCGGCTCCCGCCAGAAGGCGTGTCACCATCCCCACCGGCAGGCTCGGCGGGAACAGGTCCACCACCGCCATATCCGCTGGCCACTCCAGATGCGCCGGGGTGATCGCCCCCGGCCAGGCATCCCGGATCAAAGAAGTCTTGCCTGTTCCTGATTCCCCCGTTACCAGTCCCACGGTCCATGGTATGTCCCATTTCTCCTCCCAACCTTTCTCGCAACCCAGGGTGGTCAGGCTGGCGCTATCCAGGCGCGTCCCCAGCATGCCAGCCACCAGCTCGGCCCGCCCCCCGGTGGGCGTTGGTGTTGTCAGGTCTTGCCGCCACCAGTTTCCGCTCATGGAGTTCTCCCTTCAGCTCGCCAGAGCCCGGCACACCAGCCCCTGGCCACGCAATTCTGCCAGCAAAGCCCGCTGCGACGCCTCGCTGGGGCATTCCGCCACCACCAGATACTTTGCCTCCAGCACCGCTTTTGGCGGGGGCTTGTCGGCCTGGCCGGCATTGCCCAGGCTTTCCAACAGGGCCCGCAATGCGTCCTCGGCGCGTCCCACCGTGTCGAACAGGGCATGCAGGTCCGGGTTGTCGACCGGGCAGAGTTGACGGAGCATGGCCGCCCGCTCCAGGTCGGTCAGCGCCAAACGCCCCAAAGGATCGAGACACAGCAACAGTTCGCGGGCTTCGCGTTCATCGAGATCGACAATCTCGACCTCCACCAGGGCGTCCGGGTCGAGACTCTGGCGCAGGTGCCCGTCCAGCAGGCCCAGCGAACCATCCGCCAGGCGATGCACCAGCAGGCTGCGGGCCCAGCCAAGCCGGTCCAGCACCGCCCGCAGCGCCCGTACCTGAAAATCGGGGTGTGTCCGCGGGTTGAGTGGATGTGGTTTCAGATCCCCCGCCCGCACCCGCGCATGCCCCACCACTCTGTTTCGCCATTTTTCCGCAGTCATTACAGCTTCCTCCCGGCCATTCACCGCCCCCGCCGGCGGCAAAAACCGAGCCTATGGCCCCGTCCGGGGTTGTTCCCAGAGCGGACGCAACTTTTTTGCCGATTCCACGGTAGCCCGGTTCTACGATAGAATGGCAAAGCTCTGGAAGGAGTCCATGACCCATATTCGACCCCCGGTCAGCGAACTGGCTTTCCACCTGTTCACCCGGCCGCTGCATCCCGAACTGTTCACAGTCAACGCCCGCCGGGTGATTGAGTTCGATGGCGCATGGGTGGAGGTGTGCGTTTTGCCCACCGGGCACTGGATCACCTGGCGGCGGGGTAACGCCTGGGCCAGCGAGGTGGCCTCCGATCTGGCCCAGCCCCTGCCCACCAGCCGGGCGCTTTTTCAACTGAAACTCCACCAGCAGCGCACCCTCAAAACCAACCTGCCAGGCGGTATCCGCTACGAATCGCAGTGGACGGTCGAATCGCTCCCGGCGGAAATTTTTGCCCAGACCCATGACGAAATCAAGCGCGATGGCAAGGCCCGTGGCCTGCTCCATGTGTTTGAGGCCGACTTCTGGGAAACCCCGGCGCTGGCCCATCTCACCGTCGATGGCCGTCCGGGCCTGGTGATCTTCACCTGCTTCCATACCTTCCCGCGCGAGCAAACGGTGGTAAAAACCCTATCATTGCTCGAATGGCGCCCCCAGCCAAAAAGCCCGGGGCGCTGAGCCACGCCAATGCCCCGAGACCGCTCCCATGTGCCCGCACCGCCCGCAATCTCCGGCTGACCACCGTTTTGAAATCCGGCCCTCCACCCCCGGAACTACCCGGGCGGTGTGTCATGGTGCAGGGCTGCCCGTCACCGATTCCCGACACTCCTGTACCAGGCTCCAGCCCATGAAGCCATTCCTTTCAGCCCTGCTCCTGGTGGTTTGCCTGGCCTTTCCGCACCCTGGCGCCCGCGCCCAGGACTGGACTGTGACCTATCCCCGCCAGCTACCTGAAGTGGCATGGCTGAAGACCCACCAGCGGGCCTGCTTTGGCATCGATGGCAAAACCATGCCATCAGCGATGGCCGATGGCGTGAATGTGGTCATTGGCGGCACCAACGCCGGCGGGCCCGATGGCTTCGCGGGTGGTCACTGGGTGCTGAACAAGGAGGGGACTGGTTTTGAGGCGGTCCTGACCGGCGAACCCATGACCCCCGAAAACAGGGAGCGCATGAAACGCAATGTGCGTGAGGTCCACGCCCGTGGCGGCAAGGTGCTGGGCGAGGTCATCCGCATGAACATGGTGCCCTGGGCCCAGCGGGACCATCCAGGCTGGCAGGATATGCCCCAACCGGGCGGCAAGCCGATCAAACCGGAGGAGCTGGTGAAAAACCATGTGCTGGGCTGCTGGAATTCCCCCTATGGCGATTTCTTCATCCGCTCCCAGGTGGAGATGCTGAAGCAGTTTGATCTGGACGGCTACAACCTCGACGGTTTCGGGTGCTGGTCGCAGTGCTACTGCCCCTCGTGCAAAAGCTCCTACCAGGAAGACACCGGCCGGGAAATACCGGCTGGCCTCGATGTCAACAATCCAAAATGGCGACACTATGTGAAATGGCGACTCTGGCGCTACACCCGCTTCGTTGAACGCTGGACCAAAGCCCTGAAAGCCGTGAAGCCCGATTGTGTCGCCGCCCCGTGGACGACCGGGCCGGGCCGCTGGTGGCACTGGATGGGAGCCCCGGCCATTGAGGGGAGCGACGCCATGCACCGTGTGCTGGACGCTCCTTTTCTGGAACTGCTGTGGGATTTTCCACCCGACCAGGGCAGCAATCTGCTCCCGTCTTTCACGGTGCGCTATTACCGCGGCCTTACGGGCGACCGCCCCGCCTGGGTCTTGCCCTACCTGTGCGAGCAGGGCCAGTTCGGCATGCAGGCCCCCCAGGCCGAGTGTGACCTCCGCAACATGACTGTCATCACCAACGGTTGCCTTGCCGCCCAGGGTTTGTGGCAGCAGAGCAACGAGGCCACCCTGAAGGGCTTCAACCGCCAGATAACCGAACGCGAACCGTACACCGCGGGAGCCAGGTCGCTGAAGTGGGCCGCCCTGTTTGTTGGCGAAAGCAGCCGGCTCCTGTATGGCCTGAGCGGCATACGCAATGAGGTGCCGCTGGGCGACTGGATGGGAAGCGGGGTCGATTCCAGGCGCATGGGTGCCAGCCTGCCTGGCGAGCGACGGATGCCGGCCCATATGGAATCGGCTGTGGGGGTGTTCCGCGCCATGATGGAGGACCACCTGCCGGTCGACATGATCATCGAGCCGGATCTCGACAACTATGAGACGCTCAAACAGTACAAGGTGCTGATCCTCCCCAACGCGGCATGCCTGAGCGACCGCATGAACGCCAACATCACCCGTTTTGTCCAGGAGGGTGGCGGCCTGGTTTCCATGCATGAAACCTCCATCGCCAACGAATTTGGCGATCTCCGCAAGGATTTTGGCCTGGCCGGAGTGCTGGGTGTGCATTTCAAGGGCACCAGTGACCACACCGCCCGCTGGCCCAATTACCCCAAATGGGTGCAGGTGGCTTTCAATATCCTCAAGCCCGAACATCCTATCGCCGACCATCCGCAGATGCGCAGCAATATCCGCGGAGGTGACCGGGTGGAGTTCATCGGCTGGATGACCAATGTGGAGCTGGTCACCGGCACCCAGAAAGTGGGGCGTCGCCTTGCCGCGCCCACGGAATGGCCGTTCATCGCCATCAACGAGGCCAAACCGGGCCGCTCCGTCTATTTCGCCTGCGATATGGGGCAGGCCTATTTCATCGCCCCGTTCCACTACCAGGGCCGGCTGATCAGCAATGCCATCCGCTGGGCGGCCCGGAATGCGCCTCCCCCCATTGAGGTCAAGGCTTCCATGGCGGTGCAGGCGGCTTATTACACCCAAAACAGTGGCAAGCGCACCATCATCCATTTGCTCAACGAGCTGAACACCACCGCCAATCGGGCGTTGCCTGAAAACAACCCGTCCATGCGCATGGAGGTGATGCCGATCCACGACATCCGCATCCTGGCCCGGGGCCTGAAACCTGCCCGGGCATTCCTGGTGCCCGGCAATCTGCCGCTGCCTGTCACGCAAACGGCTGAGGGGGCTGAAGTGACCGTACCCAAAATCCACACCCACGCCCTGGTTGTGCTGGAGTGACAGCCACTTGCCTGCGCCAAAAAACCACCGCAAATGGGCCGGGGTTGGCGACCGCCGGGCCCATGGCTGGCGTTCTCCCAAACGCTGGCAAATAGGATCTGGGCAGGTATTGCATTGGGTTGGCGCGCCAGCCGGATGGGGTGTTGCCCTGCCGGGTTGATGGCCGGCAACCCTCCCGGCCATCAGGTTTCATTTGCCTGCGGCTGGCCAGTAGTCGATAATCAGGGGGTTGCTGGTGCCTTGGCCGGGGAGGCGGGGGGGATTGCATGCCCAGATGGTTCGGGTTTTGGGCAGCCGCGCTGCTTGGCGCCGTGTCTGCCTTGGAAACTGTTGCGGCTTCGCCACCGGCTTCCGCCGCTGATTCCATACAGTTCGAGGAACAGGTCCGGCCGCTCCTGCTCCAGCACTGTATGGCTTGCCATACCGGTGCCAAACCCAGGGGCAACCTGTCTCTCGACGCATTGAAACCCGATTTTACTGACGCCGCCAGTCACGCCAGGTGGGCCAGCGTGATGGCCCGGGTGCAGTCGGGGGAAATGCCGCCCAAAGACAAACCACGCCTGCCGCCCGGCGAAATCCAGACCCTGACCCATTGGCTGGCTCCCCGCGTTGCCGCCGCCGATGCCGCCGCCCTGGCCACCCAGGGCCGGGTGGTGCTCCGCCGCCTGAACCGGACGGAATACGAGAATACAGTCAATGACCTGCTGGGCATTCAGGCAAACCTGAAGGGGCAATTACCCCAGGATGGCTCCGCCGATGGTTTTGACAATGCCGGCGCGATGCACCACACCTCTTCATTCCTCATGGAAAAATACCTCGAAGCCGCCGAGACAGCCCTGAACCTGGCGATTGCCAACCGCCCCAAACCGCCAACCCTGATCAAAAAGCGTTACAGCATCAAGGATGGGCACCCCGTTCGCGGTTCCACCGAAAGCGTCTACCGCTTTCTCGAAGACGGGGAGGTAGTCTGTTTCTGCTCCTCGGAATGGCACAATGCCAGCATTTCAACCTTTTACCCTTCGGATGGCGGGAACTACCGTTTCCGCATCTCGGCTTCAGGTTTCCAGAGCCCGGGCAAACCCGTCACATTCAGGGTCACGCAGAGCGGCACCGCCTTGACCGGCACCAGCGGCCTGGTGGGTTATTTTGATGTCCAGCCCGACAAACCGAAGGTGCTTGATTTTGTCAGGCACATGGAGCCGCGCACCACCATTTCGATGCTTCCCTACGGGTTGGCGGGCGCGAACACGGTGAACAAGGTGGGGGGCGAGCAGTGGACCGGACCTGGACTGGCTATCCAGTTCGTGGAAGTGGAGGGCCCGCTGCATCCCGTCTGGCCACCTGAAAGCCATCGCCGCATTTTTGGCGACCTGGCGCGGGTGAAAATGGGTGATACCAATTACGGCGAACGGGTGGAGGTGGTGTCGGCGCAACCGCTTGCCGATGCCCGCCGGATTCTGAAGGATTTCACGCGCAGGGCCTTTCGGCGGGCTGTGACCGAAGACCAGGTGGCACCCTTTCTGGCGATTTTTGAATCCAGACTGGCGGGCGGACACACCTTCGAACAGGCCATGCGGGCCGCCCTGAAAGGGGTGCTGATCTCCCCGGCCTTCCTGTTTTTGACTGAAAAGCCCGGCAAACTGGATGACTTCGCTCTGGCTTGCCGTCTCTCGTACTTCTTGTGGAGTTCCATGCCGGATGACGAACTGCTCCAGTTGGCAGCCCAGGGAAAGGTCAGCCAGCCGGAGATTCTCCGGCAGCAGGTGGAACGGATGCTGGCCAGTCCCCAATCGGCGGCATTCACCAGCCATTTTGTCGGCCAGTGGCTGGGCTTGCGGGAAATCGACGCCACGGAGCCCAGCCATATCCTGTACCCGGAATTTGACCACCTGCTCAAGGTGTCGATGATCCGGGAGACGGAACTTTTTTTCGGGGAGATCCTCAAAAATGATCTGCCCCTGACCCATTTTATCGCCTCCGACTTCGCCATGCTCAACGGCAGACTGGCCAAGCACTACGGCATACCGGGTGTGGATGGCTGGGAATTCCAGAAAATCAGGTTGCCCGCCGGCAGCCATCGCGGCGGGGTGCTGACCATGGCCAGCGTGCTGAAGGTAACGGCCAATGGCACCACCACCTCGCCCGTGACGCGCGGTGCCTGGGTGCTGGATCGCCTGCTTGCCGCTCCCACCCCGCCACCGCCCGAGGATGTTCCCTCCATCGAACCCGATATCCGCGGCGCCACGACGATTCGCGAACAGTTGGCCCGGCACCGCTCTGATCCCTCCTGCTCAGTCTGCCATCGTTTGATGGATCCCCCGGGGTTTGCCCTGGAGAGTTTCGACTGCATCGGCGGCTGGCGTGACCATTACCGGGTGACAGGCAATGGCGGCGAGGTGGTGATTGAGGGACGGCGCATGCCCTACCACAAAGGCCGAAAAGTCGATCCAGCCGATGTGCTGGCCGATGGCGAGCGGTTCGCTGATATCGATCAGTTCAAGCAACTCCTTCTGCGGGACAAGCCTCGCCTTGCCGGGGCCATGGCGGCCAAGCTGGTCACCTATGCCACGGGGCGGGTGCCGCAACCAGCCGACCGCGAGGCAATGGCGGCGCTGGTGACGGCGGTCGTCGCCAAAAATTTCGGCCTTCGCTCACTGGTGCACGAGATTGTCCAAAGCGGGATATTCCAGAACAAATAAGTAGCTTGATTCATAACCGGGAGGCAAGGCGATGAACCGACGAACATTTTTGCGGGGTACGGGTGTGGCTATGGCGCTGCCCTGGCTCGATTCGCACAATCGCGCGGCGGGTCTGGCCGCCAACAGGGAGACCATCCCGCGCCGGATGGTCTGCATCAACACGCCGCTGGGATTGCATCCCGCTTTTTTCTTCCCGGAGGCCGCTGGCCGCGACTACAGGCTTTCGCCTTATCTGGAAGTGTTGCGGGATTTCCGCGACGACTTCACGGTAATTTCGGGTCTGACACATCCGGATATTGGTCCCAGCCATGATTCCAGTCAGAGTTTTCTCACCGCTGCCCCGCACCCGGAACGCCGGGCGGGTTTCAAAAACACCATCTCGCTGGACCAGTTCGCGGCCGAGCATCTGCAGGGTCAAACCCGTTTTCCCACACTCCCCCTGGCCTGTGAGGGGGCCGGGCTTTCCTGGACCCGGAGCGGCGCGCCCGTGCCGGTGGACAGTTGGCCTTCGGGTGTCTTTGCCAGGCTCTTTATGGAAGGTCGCCCCGAGGAGGTGCGGGAGCAGGCCCGCCGATTGGCTGATGGCCGGAGTATTCTGGATTCCGTTCGGGACCAGGCCAGAAAGATGGAACGCGGCCTGGGAGCAGGCGACCGGGATAAGCTGGACGAGTATTTTACTAGCGTCCGCGATCTGGAGATCCGTCTGGCGCAGGCCGAGGCCTGGTCGAAAAAACCCAAGCCCAAGGTTGATGCGAAAAAGCCGGTGGATATCCAGAATGGTGCGGATCTGGTTGGCAAGACCCGGCTTTGGTTTGACCTGATCCATCTGGCGTTGCAAACCGACTCTTCCCGGCTGGTGACACTGCAGCTTTTGGGCACCAGCAGCGTGCCGCCGATCCCGGGCGTCAGTCAGGGCCACCATGACTTGTCGCATCATGGGCAGGATCCGGGCAAGATTTCCCAGCTCAGGATCCTGGAGATCGAAAAAATGAAGACCCTCCGTATTTTTCTGAACCAGTTGCGCCAGACCCGGGAAGGCGGCAGCAATCTCCTCGACCGGACCATGGTGTTCTTCAGCAGCAATCTGGGCGATGCTGGCAAGCATAGCGTGAAAAACATGCCCATTTTGCTGGCGGGTGGTGGATTCCGGCATGGCCAGCATCTGGCATTCGCCGAGAAAAACCATCCTCCCCTCTGTAATCTGTTCGTGAGCATGTTGCAGCGGCTGGGTATTGAAGCCGACAAGTTCGGGAGTGGTACGGGTACCCTGACAGGTCTGGAACTGAAAGGGTGAGGGAACCGTTGATCCCGAACCGCAAACGGGCCGGCCGGGGTGGTGCAACGGGTGGCGTGGCTGGCTGTCTGATCAGGAAAGCGTCAAGGTTTGTCCCGTCCATCCACGGCCGCCGCCCTGAGCGGTCTGGATTGCCATCAGGTGCCCGGATCACTGGCCACCCGGGCTGGCTGCAAGGCCAACAGGGCCACTGTCGATAATCCTCCCGCTGCCAGCCACCCGCCGGCGATAAAACCCGCGGTCTCATAGTTCCCCACCAACAGGCAGTTGCAGCCGGCCAGCAGGGTAGAAACGGCCCAGCCCAGGGTATGCCGGTGATCCGGATGGAGGCAACGGTAGCGAGAGGGGAGCACAGACCCAGGCTGTGATGATGACCATCATGCGCACCCTTAAGATGCGCGGACACAACCCCGTGCAGATCCTCTTGGATGCCTTGAAATCCTTTATCCGCTGAGGAAAAATTCCGCCTTTGCCGACAAAAATTACGGCAAACGGCTGAAGGGTTACCTAAATAGAAAGAACCGTAGCCTTTTACGCAGAGAAAAACTTATGGCCTAACTTCATGCCATTGTAGAATTTCTCCTTTTTGATTACGCATTAAGATGTAACCCAAGCCTTGTCGCCACCGGCTTTGATATACAAAGCAAGGAATGCGGACAATGATTCAGCAACGCGATACCATTCTTTTCTAGGATCAATCGGAGTAGCCATGAGTAAATGACCAAAGTCAGAAGATGATGGATCACAGCGAATTACCAACAAATCCGAATCACCTATGAACCTACCCAACACTAAATCGCCTAGTAAATATTCTCGAAATCGTTGATTTCGCAGGTTCCCGGTAGCCATTAATGCAGATTCCGGGTCAAGGATTTCCAGACCCCATTGACCATACGAAACGAGCCGCTTTCCAGTCGCGGCCAAACGATACCACGGTCGGCAACCCACCGTTCCCATCGCTCTGCCTTGAAGCTCTTGCCGTCGAAGACGCCGTAGTTCTTGTCGATTTGCTCGATGAGCCGAACCTTGATGTCTTCCCAACTAGAAGCGATTTTCGTGAGAGCGTTCACGTCGAGGGGGACGCCAGCGAACTCCATCCGCGCAACCGCCGCCATGTAGCGACCACGGATCAAGGCTCGTGGAAAATCCCGAGTTGGAAGCATGGCGGGCAGCAGACAAGCGAGCGCGTCCACGTCCGATTGGCAGTAATTGAGGACGGCACGTTGTTCGTCCGCAGTCCACGGACCACCCCGAAGAACAAGGTCACGCATCGCGTCCTTCTCGCTGGCGTCGATGGCGTCCAGCCCGAAGTACGCCATTGCTCCCAACAAGCCCGCCCCGCATGGCGTGGACAAGCCCAAAGTGAAGCAACGGAACTCAACGAACAGGTCAAGAATGTGGACGGGGATCGACCATCCCAACGAGAGATGACAACCCCATTCCGCTGATGAAAAGTAGGCGACGAACAACGAATCCGGTCCCAACGAGAACGGCGGCTCCGACAACTCATGTTGCCAGAGCCGCACCAAGCGACCCGTGCGAAACTCACGGGCCACCATGCAGACCGGAATCGACCGTTCGCCATTGGAACACTGGAACTCAAAGTCGATGAGCCAGATTTCCTTGAAGTGCGAAAGCCAGTCGATCATGCTTCACCCCGCAGTCTTTTCAAGACGGGATGATCCAGCGACGTGATGAACTTGTCCTTGAAGGCGAGTTTCAGCAGTTGTTGGAACGGCATCGTTGGGAATTCCGGTGCAGCCCACTGCCCCGCCGCCTCGTAAATTTCGTAAGCGCCCAAGCTCATGTTCGCCTGAACCCGGACCCACTTGCCGTTGGCGTGGGTTGCCGCTTCCATTACCGAACGGCTCCATTCGTCCAGCCGACCATCAGGACCGGGAAGACGGATGGGCCAAAGGAACAGCACGCCTTGGCGATTGATCGCCGTCATCAAGGCTCGTGGAGAGAACGTCGATTCACCAGCCAGTTCGGGCCAGAGTGAAGGATCAACGAGGTACGTTTCGGAATCTTCTTTGAGTTCCACGACGCACGTTTGAATCCGATACGACGGATCGGGGTGAGTCATCACAAACCATTCCTTCGACGGTTTGCGAACGGGGATCGTGTTCAGAACTTTCTTGACGCCAGCGGCGGCTACGAAGTCTTGCGACAAGCGGAGCCGTGAAGGGTCAAAAGGATCGACCACGGGGACATTTCCGGTGGCGGGTTGGATAGATACAGGTGAAAAGGTTACATTCGTGTTCATTGGGAATATCTCCTGGTGTGGTGGACCCCGAAAACTGGACAGGTGCCTTAGCTTTAGAATGTCCTTGGTGGGGAGGAATGGCACGGATCAAGAAGGTTCATGGGGAAGCGTTCAAGGCCAAGGTGGCCCTGGAATCGGTGCGCGGTGAACTGACCGCCAACCAGATTGGCAGCCGTTATGGCGTCCATCCGACCCTGGTGAACCGTTGGCGGAAGGAATTGATTG
>QWOS01000040.1 GCA_003669555.1 Planctomycetota bacterium | reverse complement strand
TGTGGATACTTGATTCCGGATCAAATCCGGACTGGCTTGGGTTTGCCCGGGCAAAGAAGGGCACCGCCATGAATAGCTGCGTTTTGGGCATGGATCAAATCAAGGCGGCTGAGAGAGCGGTGCGGGCTCATGTGAGTGCGGCGCCTTTGATCCGCTCGCATGCACTGGAGAAAGAGCTGGGTTTGCCACCCAGCCGACGGGTCTGGCTCAAAGATTATGGCTGGACCCCATCAGGCTCATTCAAGCTGCTGGGGGGCCTGAACTGGCTGGCGAATCACTGGCAAACCCTGCAAGGCCGCCCAGTTGTGGCCCATTCATCCGGCAATTTCGCCTCGGGAATTGCCTATGCCGGCATGTGCTTTGGCACCCGGGTTATTGTTGTCATGCCAGATACTGCCCCCCGGATCAAATTCGAACTGACCCGGTCTTTCGGGGCGGAAATTCGCACCTATGACCTCGCTCGCGACTATCAAACCGGCGCGCGCGACCACCTGACCCGCCAGATCGTTATCCAGGAAAAGGCTCTTCAGGCATCCCCCTACGATGATCCGCATGTGATTGCCGGCAACGGTGTCGGGGGCCTGGAAATTGTTGCTGACCTGATGCGCGAGGGGCGTGGATTGGACTGTTTTTTCTGTCCCGTCAGCGGTGGGGGCCTGATGGCGGGCCACGCGCTGGCAATTGCTGATGGTTTCCCCCTGTCCCGGATTGTCGGCGTGGAGCCCTCCGGTGCTGATGATTTTTGTCAGTCACTGGCGGCGGGTAAGAGGGTTCGTCTCGACAGGCCAGCCAGTATCTGTGATGGATTGCTATCGTACGATGTTGGCGTGCATAACTGGCCCATTCTGCAGCGGTTGGTGGGGCAGTCGCTGGCGGTGCCCGACCCGGCGACCCGTACCGCCATGCGTTGGCTATACCATCATCACGGGTTGCGGACTGAACCCTCCGGGGCGATCGCTGTTGCTGGCCTGCTGGGGGGTACTGTGGGCCTTGGGGGGGCGGGTGATTTGGTGGTCGTGATCAGTGGTCGAAATGTGGACGACGATGCTTTTCTCGGCTGGATTGCCAAAGACTAGGGGTTGGCTTTTGGGGGTTTGACCCTTCCTGCTTTTTATCGCAGGAAAGCCCAGCCGTGCATCCCAAGAGATGGCCACAACAGGTGGTATTTAGCGCCTTCGGTTGGGCAATTCGCCATGATTTTCCTCACGCCAGGCCATATAGGCATCTCTCGACCCCAGCGTTAGCATGCCCGTGGTGACCAGGCCGAAACTCCATGCGGAATAGCGAGCACTATACAAGTGCTGTGGGATATTGGAGGCCCAGACGGAATACTCTTCAGAAGTCATTTTGAATAGGGTGTAGAGCATCAGGGAGAGGCCCAGGCACAGTGAGCCAAAACCATAGCCAAGGATTCCTTTGGCTAGGCCACGAATGCTTTGTATACCAGCAAAGAGGATCACCGCAGCAAAGAGTGACTCGATCAGCATCTGGCTGAAACCAACGCTCTTGATCCCATCAGTCGGGCCCAGATAGTAAGCCAGGCTTCTGGACTGGCAGAAAGCGGTAAGGATGAGAGTCAGTTGGTTCAGCAAGCCCAGGAGGCAGGTGCCGCTGATGGTGATCCAGTAGGTGCTGGCAACCAGGAGTATTATCGGGAATTTTGCTTTTTTTGCCGATTCTGGATGGGGATTTTGTTTAATAACTGGCACAGTGCGTGCTCCTTTTTCAGAGAATTTCTGCGATACGGGTTTCGGGGGAGAGGATCTCCCTAAGACCATAAACCGGGAAATGTCGAAAATTTGGCAAGCCAAAATGGAAAAAATTGGAAAAAAAGGTAAGGGCAGCAAAAACCCCAAACCTACGGGGGCTTGGGGTTTTAGGGTATTCTATCCAGAGGCGTGTCCTGCATAGCTCTGGCCATTCAGCCCAGGGCGACGCCGGTGGCTGCACCGGGCTGAATTCTTCCACTCAGTAAACCTGGTCTCACCTGGCGCGGATAAGCCACAGGAAGCGAGAGCAGGGGGGGACGGGTTGCAACCCACCGTCGCCACCCGGTGGATTCAGTTGCCAGCAATTGGCAGTGGGGTTCAGCCCGGGTGTGACCAAGCCTCAATGAACCACAACTCCTTGTCGAGGGTGGCAGAAAAGCCTGTGAGGATATCCGCGGTGACAGCATCATTGATGCCGGTGGCCTGATCAATGCCGCTGCGGACTTCATTGCCCAAAAGGGCTAGCCTCTCAGCCATAGCTTTGAGCACATCGGCCTGAGCAAAAATTTCTGGCAGTTCTGTCATGCGGCTGCCTTTGGCCACGGTCCGGCTGGTTCCCCAGGGCTGGCCACCCAAGGCTGTCACCCGCTCAGCCACTTCGTCGGCGGCGTCGCGCAGGGTGTCATCCAGCTTGTCGAGGTGTTCGTGCAGGCTCAGGAAGGATGGCCTGCGGAGTACCCAGTGGCAGGTGCGTACCTGGCTGGCCAGGTCGAGCGAGTCAACCAGTACCCGTTCGAGCAGCACCACACTGCGAGCGCGCACGCTTTGTTCCATGCCGTTCAGGGTAGTTTGTAAGGCACGGGTCATGGCAGGCTCCAGTTGGGAAAGAACTTGGTTTTATAGAGTTTTCGGCAATAAAAAACGCCGGCCTGGGAATTCCAGGCCGGCGCGGTGAATGAACGGAGGGATCAGCGTGGCTGGCGATCAGCCAACATTAACGCCCCCCAGGTAATTGATCGAAGGATCCCCCATTCCGTAAGCAAAGAAGCTGTCGATTACCGCAGGGATACCCCGGAGTGCCTTGGCGCCATCGAACCGGACAATGTTGGGCCCAGCACCGGGTCCAGGGCCGGTGATGATATCGTTGATACCATCATTGTTGATATCCTGGATGGTGGTGACGCGCACCCCGCCCCCAAACTGCGGATCGTACGCATAGAAGCTGGCTTTCACCGACTGGGTACGAGAATCGACCACCACCACATGGGGCGCCGCTGCCATGGCCCCGGTGATGATTTCGCAGTAGCCATCGCCATCCAGGTCATCGACCGCCAAAGAAACCCCGCCGACATAGATTGGGGAATAGGCATAGTAGCTTTGCATAACGGCCCCGGTCAGGCCATTGAAGGTGACGATATGGGGCGCTGCACCCAGGAGGGGGGAAGTGACGATATCCTTGAAACCGTCTCCGTTCACCTCGCCCACTCCCACGCTGACACCGCCCAGGAACTGTTCGGCATAGGCATAACGGCTGAACAGGGTGGTGGTGAAATCACCGCCGCTGATCGCCACCACATGGGGAGGCATTCCAGTAGCACCTGGAGCTGCGACAATGTCTCCAAAGCCATCGCCATTGATGTCACCCACCGCCAGGCTGAGTGGCAGGGAGAACCCGGGACCAAACGGGAAGCAGGAACCCAGCGGGTTGAAAGTCAGACCATCAAAGGCCTGCACCTGGCCACCCACACGGGCGGCGTAGATAAAGTCAATAGTGCCATCGTTGTTGATATCGCCCCGGGCCACCGTGAAGCCGGCAGTGTAACCCGGCCCAAAGGGCTGGATCACCGTGCGTTGTTCGTTGGTGAACCGGTCAAACATCTGGATGATGGAACCTTGCTGTGGAGCCACCATATAGAAGGGCTGGTTGACTGCCTGGAAAGCAGCCGCCTCGGTAGTGGCACTGGAAGCGGTGTAATTGAGATTGCCCGGATATCTCGCCTCAAAATGGATGGTACCCGTCTGGGTGGGAGTGTATTCCAGGACAGCGGTGTTGTTACTGAGGTTGACGGGTGTGCCAATAGGCAAGCCGTTGGCATAAAAGGTGACTGCTCCCCCAGGCTGAGCGGTGGGTTCCTGGGCCGAGTTGGTCAGCGAAGCAGTGAGGGTGATGGGGTGGCCCACTTCGATCCGCACCGGTTTGCCGTCGAGGCTCAGTGTCGTGGTCGCCGGGTTGATAGTTACCTCTACCGCATTGGAGGTGGAACCAAGATAATTGGCGGTATCACCCGTATACAAGGCCGTCACGCTCAGGGTGCCAGCGTTAAGTCCGTAGGTGGTGTAAGAAACGGGCACCGGCCAGCCGTTTGAATCCAGTGGCACAGGGAGCGATTGCAACAGGGTGGCGCCAGCGTAAAATTCTAAAAAGCCCCCCGCATAAGCTGGGCCGCCGGTCGGGGTGATGGTGGCGGTGAAAACCACCGGGCTTCCATAGATTCCCGTTGTGGGGACAGCACTGAGCGTTGTCGTGGTCTGAACCCCGGTGATAACGAGGGGCTCATCCTTCGAGGTCTCACTCACATAATTGCCACCATTACGATTGTACTGTGCGATGATGGAATTCTCGCCCAGGGGCAGCATGAGGGGATCGAGTGTGACGGTGTAGGTCAGGGTACCTGCCGGGCTTGGTGCAGGTGGGGTCACGGTGCCGATCAAGGTACCATCACTGGTGACGAAAGAGACTGTTCCAGTGGGGACACCGCTGGCGACGGCATAGTTCACCACAGCCGTGAATGTGACATCATCCCCGCGCTGGGCAGGAGCCGGGAACGGCGTCAGTGTCACCGTGGGAATGTAGCCAATCTGCTCGAGCACAGAGTTGGAAGTGGAGCTGTTGAAATGGGTGGCATTGTCAGTGGTGTAGACGGCTCGCACATCATAATCACCCAGGGCGGTGAACTGGGTGACCGCGCTGAAAGCACCGGTGGCATCGAGCGGAATTGTTGAGGCCAGTGTGCTCCAGGTTCCAGACCCGGCTACCGATTTCTCCAAAGTGACAGAACCAGTAGGGATCTGGGTGGAAGGTGCGTAATTGACCTGGCCGGTGAACTCCACATCTGTACTGGGGGCCTGCACATCAGGGTTGCCAAGGTTCAGCGTGGTGGTGGTGGCCTGCGCACCCACATCGATCGTGAAGGTGTTGGTCTGGCTGATGGCGTAGCTGGGGTCACCAGAATACAAGGCGATATAATTGTTTTTACCGGAAGGAAGCAGGTTCAGATTATTGGTATTGACCGTGAGGGTGGCCAAAGCGCCAGCCCGGAGATCGGTGGTGCTGATGGGCACAAGGATGCCGGTGGCGTAAACAATCGACTGGTTGTCGGCATTCACCAGGCTGACTGTCCCTGAAATCAGCGCATTGGGGATCTTGTTATCGTTCCACTGGGTTTTGGCGGTGATGGTGAGGGGCACGCCGTAGGTGGCGGTCAGATAAGGGTTCACATAGGCAGGTGGCACGGCCGGGTTCAGGGTGGGATTAACAATGGTGGTTTGGGTGGCGAACTGCACTTCGTAGGCACCCATGTCCACTGCGAGGTTGATAAGGCGCTTGACGCCGCGGGCATCGGTAGGCAACAGGCCAGAGGTGTAAACCGAATTGTCGCCCGAATCGCGGCACGGGCTGAGGCGGTCCAGGGCGATGGTGAGCACATTACCCTGACCCTGGTCGGGCAGAGTGGTCACGGGCTGAGCGGTGGTCAGGCCGATCACCGGGCCGAGATTGTCCTGCAAGCCATAAACATCGAAAATAGGGGCAGAATCGGAGCCGGTCAGGTCGCCTGAGGCTGGTCCGCTGAATCCATAGTCATCATTGTAAAGGTTATGGCCAACGGAGCTGAATGAGCCCGGGCTACCTGCGGCAAAGCGGGACCCGGTGTTGCTATATTCAACACTGGCAATACCCGTGAATCCTAAGGGGCCGACATAACTCAGGCCAATGTTCCGGTTCAGGATTGAATTAAGAACCGTTATAGAGGAACCGGACCCGGTGTTGTTGAAAACACCGCCTGTGTCGGTTAAATTGGCCCAGCTTCCCCCACTATAACCCACAGTACGCGCGTTGGAATCCAGTACCACCTTGCCGGTGAGGAGGAACGGGTTGGTGAAGGTATTGTTGGTGATGCTGACATTGATGAGCTGCGCATTGGTGGTGCCAGTGAAGGCGCGTTCCTGGGTGGCATTGGGCTGGGCTGGGTCAACGCCCGCGGCGATGATCATCGCGCCACCGTTTAGACCAGCACCCTGGGATGTGACGCCCACTTTGCCACCAGTATTGAAACTGAAGCCACCAAACCCATTGTTGCGGCCCACCTGGATATTGCTGGTGATGCTGTAATCGCCCAGACCCAGGTTGATGGTATTGGAAGTAGTGAGGAACTTGACCGGGGTGATACAGGAAGGCTTGGTGCCCGCGGTGTAGGTGGCGAAGGTGACAACGCCAGCGGCATCGGAGAGGCCAATCTGGGTGTTGTCGGCATCGTTCAGTTGCGAAATGGCCACATCGTCGCCATTCAGGTTGTCGAGGTTGGCGACCACGAGTCCGTTGGCCAGACTGCCGATAGTGGTTTTTTGTTTCTCGGTGAAAGCCACTCCATCCGTACCATCAAAGATATAGAAATTGTCGGCTGTTCCGGCATTGGTAGCGGCGATATCCGCAAATTCCAGCGGAGAACCAGCATTGTAGAATTTTCCTATACCCACAGCCGTGAGGGCGGCGGCACCGATAGTGATCACGGGACCCGCATTGAATTTGCCGGCGCCCTGATTGTACAGGGTGACAGCATTTTTCGTGGTAGCATTCAAGCCGGCCAAAATGTCAAGCTTGCCATCATTGTTGAGATCGCCGATGGCAACACAGTTGGTATTGGTGCCAACGCTGTAGCTGGTGGGTGTGAAGATGCCTTTCCCGTTATTCAAGCCAAAAACAATATTTCCCGTTGTGGTGCGATTGCCCAGTACCAGATCTGCAATCCCATCGCCGTTCATGTCGCCAGAGACAATGGCTCGGGTGCTACGGCCAAATGTGTAATTGACAGGATTATTGAAGCCGCCCCAGACCCCTCCAACCAGGCCCTTGTTCATGAAAATAGCCAGGTTGTTGGTGGTGGTGTTGTTTGCGACGGCCAAATCCGGGAAGCCATCCCCGTTGAAATCACTGGTGGTCATGGAAGTGATGGCACCTCCACCCGAAAGAATGAATTCGGGCGTAGTGGCGAATGTGCCAAACCCGGAGCCGGTTCGGATCTGGATGTTCAAAGTATCGAGGGCACTGGCCACGGCCAGATCACCAGCACCATCCTGGTCAAAATCGGCGGAGGCGATTGATACCACCACAGCCCCCACATAGGGGTTGGGTATCGGGGAAACCTGGGTCACCGTGTTTTCTGTCACCGTGGTGTTGCTGACCACGGTGGTAACTGTTTGGGCATTATTGCTGGTGAGGTACATGGCCCCGCCGCCGCTGTATTGCGGTTTCGAATCGGGAGGGGGAGGGTTATCTGGCATCTTGGTGTAGGTCCAGTAATCGACCGAGCTGGTGAGCGAGTTCTTGTTGAAGTAACTGTTGGTGATGGTGGTTGATCCGCCAGAGTAGAGGGCACCGCCGCCCGAATTGGCGGCAGACGGCATCATTTCCGGGTTCTCAACAAAATCGGTGGCGTTGTCAGGTGGATCCAAAAGCGGATAACCAGTGATGGCCACCGAGTTTTCAGTGAACCCGCTCTGATCAATCTTCAGGGTGCCGCTGTAATTGAAAATCGCGCCACCGCCGCAGTTGTAAGTCTGGATGCCATCCACCACATTGCGGAGAAAGAGCGATTTGCTGATATCCAGATTGGCACCCCCATAGGCAAAAATGGCTGCGCCACCGCGGTTGGCATTTTTGCCGCTGGAATACGAGGAGGGATTGATGTAGATACCGCCCGGGCGCTCGTTATCGGCAAAATAGCCATTGGTAATCTTGGTATTGGTGCCATTCAGCGTCAGGGCGCCATTGGGGATGCTGGTGAAATAGGTGTTGGTGATGGTGGCTGAACTGGCACTGGTTTTTACACCGTTCTCACCATCATGGAAGGCCGAGGAATTGATGACCAAAGCCGATCCGCCACCACTGATGGCCAAACCTGCACCCAAGGCCGAAGCCCCGGTGAAGGTGGAAGTATTGATCGTCAAAGGTCCGGACCCGCCGTAGGCAACCTGGACACTGGCCCCATCAAAAGCAGAGTTGCTGATGGTGAGGGAGCCCGATCCACCGGCGGAAGAAATGAAAGAACTGGCACTGTTGTCGAAAAGGCAATTGTTAACAATCAGGCTGCCCAGATTCTGCTCAATGGAAACGGATTTGGCATCACCGAAGTGGATGCCGGAAATCGTCAGGTTGCGTGGGGCTGAGTCGATCAGTTGCGAGAAAACGATGTTGCTGGCCAATCCCTTGGAAGGGCTGACAAAAATAGCTCCACTGCCAACGCTATTACCAATTTTTGTCAGGAATGAGGACCCAGTGCCAGTGCTGGAAAGCGTACCCGTGAAGAGGCTGTTGGCACCCGGGTTGACCACGCTGACCTGGGTGATGTTGCCGGTCAGGCCAATGGCCTGCACCTGGAAGCGGGCTCCGCCTGTGAACTGGGTGGATCCCTGGTCGAGATAGTCGCCCACTTTGTAATTGATGCCGCCACTGAAGCCAGCGGTGGTTGTTTTTACGGTTGCGAAACCAATATCGGATTCGAGAATTAGCTTGTAGTCGTTGTTGCCAGTGGTGAAGCGTCCGGGCCCAATGATGGAGATATTGTTCACATTGACCTGTAGAGCCCCTACCGCCCCGTTAAGGACCAGGGTTTTTGGGCCTTCCCCCTCCGGGAACAGGCTATCAGCAAAACGGATTTCATCGCCAGAAACCGCCAAACGCGTCACAGCCTCCCGTAGCGACCCGGTCAGGGGCACCGTGGGGTTGGTGCTGTCAAGCAGGTTCGTCACCACGATGGTAGCGGGGACCTCGCGGCTTTCCAGGGCCTCCAGGGCCAGGGTGCGACGGTGGTCCACCTTGCGGGCTGTGCCTCCACCAAACCAGGTCATCGGATTCCAGCCGCTCTTTTTCTGCGCCATGATCAACCTCGGCGTTGCGCCAGTCACTGGCGGGATTGTCTTTGCTTCCCACAGAAGGCCGGGAAGGCGGTCCCTGACGATACTCATCGCAAGGAATCGTCGCAACCAGCCACATACCTAGAACCTGGATGACCAAACGCAGGGTGCAACTTGAATCCCGTGCCCGCAAAGCTGTTCTGATCGTTACCATGATCAGGACCTGCTGCGCCAACAAGTGATGTCCGGGTGCTTGTCCCTGTTTGTCTCGACAGTTAAGACGATTCTACGACCTGGAAGGTTCGATGGGAAACAAACTATTGTTCTCATGATTTCTTCAGATTGCATCTGGGATTGATGGGATAAGGAGATGGGTGATGCTGACGGAGAGACGCTTGCATATTCCTGGCCGGCCCTGCCTGGCGGTTCTGGAAGGGGCCTGTCAGGGGCAGACGGTGGTTTTTTTGCACGGTTTGGCTAGGCGTGGATCTGACTGGAACCCACTGATCGCCTCACTGGGAGGGAGCATCCACCCTTTATTGCTGGATTGGCGTGGCCATGGTCACAGCGACCGGGCCGGGCGGTATCAGGTACGCGATTACGCCGAGGATCTCCTGGCCCTCTTGCCGCTTTTGGCGCACCATCCCGTCGTGCTGATGGGCCATTCCCTGGGAGCCCTGGTGGCTATTGAAGTGGCTAGCCGCGCCCCCGAACGGGTTGCCGCCCTGGTCCTGGAAGATCCGCCCACCCCGGGTTTTTTGCACCAGGTCGATGCCACCGGTTATGGCCAGATTTTTCGCGCCTATCAACAACTGGGAGGCTCTACCGAGCCGGTTGCCAGGCTGGCTTCCCGCCTGGCAAGCCTGGAAATTCTCGATCCTGCCGGCAAACTTCGGCTGCTGGGGCAAATGCGGGACGCCCCCAGCCTGCGATTCATGGCAGCATGCCTGAAGCGGATCGATCCCAATATCGCCCTGGCAGCCCTCACTCCCGACTGGCTGGAGGGGATCCATCTGGGGCCCGCCTTGCGGCAGGTGCTTTGCCCGGTGCTGTTGCTGCGGGGGGATCCAGCCTTTGGCGGCATGATGCCCCCAGGCGAAACCGATCTGCTCTTTGGCCCAGTAGCAGACCTGACCCGCCTCGACCTGGTTGGGGTAGGCCACCAGATCCATGGAGCCGCCACTGAAAGCACCCTCCGGGCGCTGTGGTCGTTTTTGGGTAGCCTGGAGGGGTAGGGCCGCTTGCTTTGCGGGATATGTTTTTATATGGTATGCTGTGTGCTGGAATTCCAATTGTACGGTGTGTATGTTGTTGGTGTTCTTTTGTGGGTTCCTGGAAAATTTTTGTGTGTGATTGATTTCTAGTGGTAAAAGCTGATCTGTCGTGCCGGAAATAACAATTGCGCAGGGTTCCAGGGATGAAATGCCGGCTGGAAGAGCTTTATTGCCGGAATTTCTACTCGGTTCTTGTTAGTCTGGGATTTCTGGGGGCTTTTGTGATGCGGGTGCGAGTCATGATTGGCGGTTTTCCTTCCCATGGCCGAACTGGACGAGGCAATCCACGAATTCCTTATTGAGGGTCAGGAAAACCTGGCCGCTCTGGAAAAAATATTTCTCGAAGGCGAGGCTGTCTCGCCCACCCGGGAGAACCTCGCCGGGGCGTTCCGAATTCTCCATAGCTTGAAGGGTTCTGCAGGTTTCCTGCAATTCACGAAACTGGAGGAGGTGGCCCATGCTGCTGAATCCTTTCTGGTTCGCTTGCGCGGTGGTGACCGGCTGTTTGATCGGCGGGCCGGGAACCTGCTGTTATTGGTGATTGATGCCCTGCGGGAGATGCTCGCCTCCATCGCCCGGGGGCAGGGAGACTTATCCGCTGCGATCGACTGTGCTTCCCTGGCCGATGAACTCCGCCGGGAAGCCCTGGCGGTAGTGGTTCCCCCTGTGGCTACCTCCCCCAAACCGGGAAATCTTGCTACCGATGTCCTTTCCATCCTGCTTTCCCAGGCGGGCGAATCTCCGGGACAGACAATCCTGCCTGGATTAGGTGAGGAATCCCGGGAGTCCGGCCGAATGGGCGGGGAATCTTCGGTTCGCATCAATCTGGATCTGGTCGACCGGTTGATGGCCTTGGCCAGCGAAATGGTACTGGCTCGCAACCGCATTGTGCAGCAAGTCTCCCAGATGGAGCATCCGGCTCTCGCCGCGGCTTCCCGCCAGCTCAATCAGGTGACCACCGAGCTGCAAGAGGCGGTGATGAAAATGCGGATGTATCCGATTTCCAACTTATGGAATCGGCTGCCGCGCATGGTCCGGGATCTGGCGCAGCAAATGGGGAAACGCTGCCAGCTGGAGACGGCAGGGGGTAGCACCGAGCTAGATAAAACCCTGATCGAGGCCATCAAGGATCCCCTGGTCCACCTGGTGCGCAATTCGGTGGACCATGGCATTGAAGCCCCGGGTGATCGTATGAAGGCCGGCAAAAAGATCGAAGGGCGGGTGAGGCTGGCGGCCCGTCACGAGGCTGGCCAGGTGATTATTGAGCTGACTGACGACGGCAAAGGGCTTGATCCCGTTTTTCTGCGGGCCAAGGCCGTCGAGAAGAAACTCCTCACCGAGGAGCAAGCGGCACGCCTGAACGATACCGAGGCTCTCTTCCTGATCTTCCAGCCGGGTTTCTCAACGGCTGCGGCTTTAAGTCAGGTATCCGGGCGTGGCATTGGCATGGATGTGGTGAAAACCAATATCGAGAAGCTGGGGGGGGCGGTCGACCTGACCAGCACGCCTGGCCAGGGAACCACTGTCCGGATGCGTATCCCGCTCACGCTGGCAATTCTCAATGCTTTGGTGGTCTCGTGCGGCGGGGAAGAGCGTTATGCGCTGCCGCAATCTGGCATCGTTGAGTTGTTGCGACTCCAGGGGGAAAAACTCGCCACCATGGTCGAACCGATGGGGGATGGAAGGTTTTTGCGTTTTCGCGGCAGGCTTTTGCCCTTGCTGGACCTGGCGGAAATGCTCCACCCTGGAAAAACTCCAGGTGAAGCGGATTGCTTGTCGGTAGTGGTACTGCGAACCGAATCAAGCCTGTTCGCCCTGGCGGTTCGGCGTATTCTCGATGCTCAGGAAATCGTAGTCAAACCGTTGCCTGCTTTTCTCAAGAATCTGCAAGGCTACGGTGGGGCCACCTTGCTGGGTGATGGGGGGATTGCCCTGATACTCGATGCCAATGGTCTGGCAGCGCACGCCGGCTTGCGAGGGCGTTTGGACGAATCTGGACCCTTGGTCCCTCAGGCCCATGAGAGCCAGGAGGCTTTTCGGTCGTTGTTGCTGGTGGAAATCATACCCGGCAGGGAGCATGCCTTCCCGCTGGATCGGGTGGAGCGTTTGGAGGAGATCAAGCCGGGGGCCATCGAGCAAACCTCAGCAGGGCCATTGGTCCGCTACCGCGGGGGTGTGTTGCCCTTGGTGGATCTGCCGGGGCGTGTTTCTGGAATATCCGGTTGGCTTGAGGGCGAGGCTGTGGCCAGGGGGTCTATCCCGGTGGTGGTCCATCGGTGCCCGGCCGGGTTGCGCGGCATGATGGTGCGGCGGATTATCGATACTGTCGATGAACCCTGGAAATTGGTGGGGGATGCTTCGGGTCCTGGCATGGAGGGAGTGGCCCTGGTGCGTGGTCGTGTGGTCGAGTTGCTGGATCCCACTTTTTGGGCTACCGGAGGGCGGGCGAATGGATAGTTCCGAAGCTCCGGTCAGGGTGTGTGTTTTTCGCCTGGGGGGTGTTCGGCTGGGAGTCGATGCCCGGCAGGTTCAGGAAGTGCTCAGGCCGCAGCCGATCACGCCGGTGCCATTTGCTGATCGCCAGGTTCTTGGATTAGTGAACCTTCGCGGGCAAATACTGCTCGCATTTGACTTGAGGTGCAGGCTGGGGCTTCCTCCAGCGGATCCCAAGGCCAAGCCGTTACAGGTTGTTTGCCTGCAGGGCGGCGAGGCGGTCAGTTTTCTGGTGGATTCTCTGGAGGAAGTTCAGGAAATCAGTCCAGGTGACAGGCACGAGATTCCTGAGAACCTGCCGGAACAGCTTCGTGAAGCCCTGATCGGTGTCTGGGATGCGGCCGGCGGATTGTTGCTGGTGCTGGACCCCCTCCGGCTGCTTGGGGATAACCGGCACCGGCGCAGCCATGAGGGGGCTGGTGCCCTTGGCAGCCTGACTGATTGACTAGCCCAGGTGCGGGCTGAAACAAAGTGCGACAGTGTGAATCATGTGACAGGACCAAGGGGGATATTAGCCATGGCCCAGGTGATGTGGACCGATTTTCTTTTGGGCAAACGGGTTGCAGCCCGTTTGGTGTGGATCGCCATCAGTTTTCTTTTGCCCCTGGCGGTGTTGCTGGGAATTTACTGGAATTCCGTCAGCCAGGAGATCGAGTCCGCACAGAAGGAGCTGGCGGGAATAGTGGCCGAGCGCGCCTTGTTTGATGCTCTCATCGCCGTGGATCGCCAAGAGGTTCTTCAGGCCCTCCGTGTCGAGGGAAACGAAAAAGCTTCAGCCAGCGATGCGGTCGAGCGGGCCCTGGACAGGCTGGACCGTATTTTCGTCCAGCAAATGGTGGTTCTGGAGCTGTCCGATGAGGGTTTCAGGGCGCGCAAACGCGCCTGGGCCAATCCGGAGGAATTGCGCCGCGCGTGGCGTTCCACCAACCCGTCCCAGCGCGCCAAAACCCAGGAAATCATTCTGGAGCAGATCCTGCATATAGCGGATACTTCAGGGCTGATCCTTGATCCGGACCTTGACACCTTCTATCTGATGGATGCCGCCGTAATGGCCTTGCCTGTGGCCTGTCAAAGGTTGACCACCATGGGCCAGTTGCTTGCTCAGGGCGAGGCTGGTTCAGCTTTGGAGCTTGGCATTGCCAGCCGTCGGTTGCGCGAGGATATTCTGGTCCGTTTTTGTAAAGATGTGGAGACGGCCCTGGTGGAGGATTTGCGTTTTCGGGGTGAGACTCTGGATGCTGATGGGTTGGCCCAGGCGTCCGATTCGCTGCGTCGTGACCTTTCATGGATCTGCGACCAGGGAGATACCGCTGCACGCAGAACCGGAAAAGCCGACAATACAACCACTTTGGCCAGGCGTATTCTTGACTCTTATGATGTTTGTCATGCTGGATTCACCCAATGCTCGCAAAACCTGGAAGGGGCCCTGAATAATCGCATTAGCAGGTCTGGAAAGGTCCGGTTAATGGGGGTATCACTCACCGCTGTTGCCCTGGTGCTGGCTTTGGGATTGGTGTGGTGGATTGGCGCTACCCTGGTAGGGCCCATTTCGGCCAGTCGTTCCCGACTCGTTGCCTTGGCTCAAGGCAACCTTGCTGATCCGGTGTGCGTGATGGGTCATGGGGAACTGCGCGAAATGACCGCTTCGCTGGATAGTGCGGTGCGAAGCATGCGGGTGGCTGTGGCACCCATTCGCCTGGGGGCAGCCCAGTTGGCGATTTCAGTGAAGGAGCAGGCTGGTGCCTTGCACTACATGGCCAGTAATGCCGAGGAAACCTCGGCTCAGGTGCAGATGGTTTCGGCCGCCGCCGAGCAAGTGAGTACCAATGTGCGCAGCGTGGCTGCCGCCGCGGAGGAGATGGAGGCTACTATCCGTGAAATCGCCAGCCAGGCTCATCAGGCGGCTCGGGTGGCGGGTGAGGCTGTGGGATTGGCGGAATCAACAGGAACTCTGGTGAATCGCCTGGGGGAAAGTGGATCCAAGATTGGCGGGGTGGTGAAAACCATCACCAGCATTGCCGAGCAGACCAACTTGCTGGCCCTGAATGCCACCATCGAGGCAGCCCGGGCAGGCGAGGTAGGGAAGGGCTTTGCTGTGGTTGCCAACGAGGTCAAAGAGCTGGCCAAAGAAACCGCACGCGCCACCGAAGATATAGGTGGCAGAATCCATGCTATTCAGGAGGATACTCGCCAGGCTATAGCTGCCATTACCAAAATTCAGGCTATCATTACACGCATCAATGAAATCCAGGTGTCCATTGCTGCAGCGGTGGAGGAGCAGGCGGCTACCACCCGTGAGATCGGGCGGAATGTGACGGAAGCAGCTAAGGGAACCGGTGAAATAGCAGCCAATATCACAGGTGTGGCTGATTCCGCCCGCAATACCAGTGACCAGGCACAGAAAGCCAGCCTGGGTACAGAAGAACTACGGCAGCTTTCACTCAGGCTGGAAGAGCTGGTCAGGGGGTTTCGCACCGAGTGATTGCGAGCTACCCGGGCTTCGTGCCCAGAAGTTCTGATGTTTTTCCAATAGTTTGAAATGGGACCAGTTGATTTGCTCGGTTGGATGCTGATTGCCCCGGTGCTGATCGCGCCGTCCCGGATTACCGAAGTGAATCCGTTTTTTTGTCGGCATCCGGCGTTTTTGGTGCATGGGCATTGGCGTTGGCAACCTCTTGAATGGGACATGATGGTCTGGAAGTGGTGGGGGCAGGGCCCTGCGGGTAGGGCAATAGCTCAGGTCAAGCAATGGCTCCGCCATTTGACAGGCTTTCCGGCAACGCTGGGGGCATGCAATGGCTGTGCATTCTGTGGACTGATGGGCTTCCGACAGGTAATCTGTAATGGTGACGGTCGAGCCCGGATAGGGAGGGATTCCCATGTTGATGATGGTGGCAGGTACGCTGGTATCGCTGTTGGCGCAGCAGCAAGCCCTGGAATTGAAGGTGGCCCGTTTCACCGAGCTGGCCAGGGCTGTGCATGCCCATAAAGGGAAAGTGCTGATTGTCGATGTCTGGCACCGCACCTGAATACCCTGCATCAAAGCCATGCCCCATCTGGTCGAGATGGCGGAAAAATGGCGGGATAAAGGGGTAGTGGTGATGACTCTCCATGTGGAAACCACAATTGATGTGGAGGAGGGCCGCGAAAAAAGCCAGGATAAGGCACGCAAGATCCTTGAGCGGTTGAAAGTAACCGGACCGCAGTTCTGGCTCAGTGAAACCCAGAAAGTCTGGATGGATCGGCTGGAGATCGAAAGCTATCCGACGGTTTTTGTGTTCAACAAGGATGGGCGGATCGCGAAAAAATTTGTTGACGACGATGAGGCCAATGCCGAATTGCCCGCCCTCCTGACAAAACTGACAGCCACCAAATAACCTTCCAGGAAGATTTGCCTTGACCCAGATAAACGGTGGCGCAGAAAACCAGACCCAGCCTCCGGCGGAACTCAGTGCCGCCAGGGAGGCGATTGGAGCCGCTTTGGGCCGTATGCCCAGTGGCCTGTTCATTGTTACCGCCGGTGAAGGGGCGGATGCCCAGGGCATGCTGGCAAGCTGGGTGCAACAGTGCGGCTTCGATCCACCCCGGGTGAGTGTCGCCGTACGGAAGGGGCGTGGCCTGGGTGAGTTGCTCCATGCTGGGGCTCACTTTGCGGTGCATGTGCTTGCTGAGGGGCAAAAGCAGGTGCTTGGGCATTTTGGCAAGGGCCAACCTCCTGGCCCCGAAGGGTTCCTCGCGGTGGGTGGAATTCTTGAGCCGGGTTCGCCGCCTCATATACCCGATACCCTGGCCTGTCTGGAATGTGTGGTAACCACCCGCTTCGATGCGGGCGACCATGAAATAGTGGTGGGGGAGGTGAGGCGGGGGCGTCCACCGTCTGCTGCCGACCAAAAACCCTGGGTGCATACCCGCCGTAGCGGTTACCAGTACTGATCCAATAATGAACCTCAAGACTCCCGGGGATACAATGCCTTCCGCCACAAGCGAAATGCTGGACCAATGCACTAGCGGCGAACTGGTGGCCAGACTGGCCCTCATCGTCGGTCCCGACGGGCTGATTAGCTCGCCGGCTGAATTGCTGGTTTACGAATGCGATGGCTACACGATGGAGAAGAACCGCCCAGAGGTGGTGGTCTTCCCGCGTGACACGGCCCAGATCGTCGCCGTGGTCAAGCTTTGCAACGAACTGTGCGTGCCGTTTCTGCCGCGTGGATCCGGTACCAGTCTGGCGGGCGGTTGCCTGCCGGTAGGTGGCGGTGTGATCATCTCGCTGGCGCGTATGAAGCGCATTCTTGAGGTGGACCTGCGCAATCGCTACGCCCTGGTGGAGCCTGGCGTGATCAACACCTGGTTGACCAACCGGGTGAAGGGGCAGGGCTGGCATTATGCGCCTGATCCCTCCAGCCAGGGTGCTTGCACCATTGGCGGTAATGTCGCCACCAATTCGGGGGGACCACACACGCTGAAATATGGTGTGACAGTGAACCATATTCTAGGCGTGGAGCTGGTGCTGCCCGATGGTCGGGTCATGCAGATCGGTGGTCCGGTTGAGGAGGCACCTGGCCTGGATCTTACGGGGCTGGTGGTGGGTAGCGAGGGGACTTTTGGTATTGTCTCCAAGGTTTGGGTGCGGCTGGTGCGTAATCCTCAGGGTGTGCGGACCCTGCTGGGGGTGTTTGAATCGGTGGACGATGCCACCGCCACCATTTCCGAAATCATCGGTGCCGGCATCGTCCCTGCCGCGTTGGAAATGCTCGACAGCCTCATCCTCCGGGCTGTGGAGGAGGCCTTCGGTTTTGGGTTCCCGCTTGATGCAGGCGCAGTGCTCATCATGGAGGTCGACGGGGTTGAGGCCGCCCTCGATGGCGAGGCTGCCCGCATCGAGGCCATCGCCCTGCGGAACAAGGCCCGGCATGTGAGCCGCGCGAACACTGAAGCGGAGCGTATGCTCTTGTGGAAAAGCCGGAAACAGGCCTTCGGCGCGGTGGGGCGGCTGGCCCCCAGTTATTGCACGCAAGATGGTGTGGTGCCACGCACCCGCCTGCCGGAGATGTTGCGAGTTATCACCGCTATCGGCAAAAAATACCAGCTAAGGATTGCCAATGTATTTCATGCTGGCGACGGCAACCTGCACCCCATCCTGCTGTTTGATGAGCGTGATCCAGCCCAGGTAGGCCGGGTGATGGAGGCCAGCCACGAAATACTCGACGCCTGCCTGGCCTTTGGCGGCAGTGTCACCGGGGAGCATGGCATTGGCGTGGAAAAAATCAGTTTCATGTCCAAGCTGTTTTCCCCCGACGACCTGGCCGCCATGGTCCGCGTGCGTCAGGCTTTCAATCCTGGTGGTTTGTGTAGCCCGGGCAAGATGCTTCCCACCGCCGGGGCCTGCGCTGAACCTTCCGCTGTCAATCAACTCAGGCCCGCCCGTCGCGCTTCGCTCTGAGCCCGTTGCAAACGGAAAAAACCGGATGATGAACCAGCAAACAAGGCATTCTACCCATGGCTGAATATTCCCGCCCTATTCTGGATTTTGAAAATCGCCCCTTGCCTGTTCACGCCCCTGCCACGCAGGAGGAGATGGGCGAAATGGTACGCGCCGCCGCCGCCAGTGGGCACGCTGTCTACCCGGTGGGTGGAGGAACCAGGCTCCACCTCGGGTTATCGCCCCGCCGGTCGGGTGTGGTCCTTGCCACGGCGGGCCTCAACCGGGTGGTTGACTATCCTGCCCGCGACATGACGGTAACGGTGGAACTAGGCATGGCCGTGTCAACCCTGCGACAGCTCCTGGCAGCCGAGGGGCAAATGCTCCCGGTTGACTGCCCAAATCCCGACCATGCTACCCTGGGTGGCCTACTGGCTACCAACGGCTCTGGCCCGGGAAGGCAGGGCTATGGCACCGCCCGGGATTATCTTCTAGGCCTGACGGTTATCGATGACCAGGGCCGGCTCACCCGTTCTGGTGGGCGTGTGGTGAAGAATGTAGCCGGCTATGACATGGGGAAACTCCATATCGGCGCGATGGGCACTCTGGGCCCTTTGGTACAGGCAACCTTCAAACTGAAACCCAAGCCAGAGGCGGTGGCCCTTGCCCTGATTTCCCTGGCTGAAGAGCATTTGCAACCGTTTGCCGAGACCCTTTTTGGTTCGGCCACCCGACCTTTTGTGACCGACCTCCTCTCGCCCGGCGCGGTCAGCGCTTTTGCTGCGAAAGCAGGTCTGGGTTTGCAAGGCTGGCTGGGGGTGGTGGCCTTCGATGGTGCCCCCGAATCGGTGGCATGGCAGCTTGCAACCCTGCAGGATGAATTGAGCCGGGTCACCCGGGCTGAAGTGATGGTGCCAGACCATTTCAGTTCAGCCTGGGACGCCCTGATTAGCTTGCATGGCCCCCAGGGGACGATGGGTTTGCGCATTGGTGTTTTGCCAGGTGATACGGTGGGTATGGCCCAGACTCTGGCGGATTGGGCCCCCAAGGCTGGCCTAATGGCCCAACTGGGAGCGGGTATCGTTACTGCCTGGGGAGAACCCCAGCCCATTCAGGAGCCGCTGCCCAGTCTGGTGGGGCGGTTACGCCAACTGGCCTTGGCTCGCCAGGGTTGGCTGGTGGTGATCCGGTCCCCTGCGGGTTCACTCAAACCGCAGGCTATGTACGGTGGGCCCAGGCCAGATACAGCCATCATGGCCGAGATCAAGCAGCAACTGGACCCCGCCAACCTGTTCAACCCTGGCCGTTTTCCGGGTGACATTTGATGCCTGGATGACTCATTCGATCCGCAGCAAAATACGAGAGATAATCGTCCACCAAGAGGATTGATTCCATGGTCCCTGTAACCGACAAAGAACGCACCAGCCTGCCCATGACCAATCAGCCCGCGACCAATCTGGGCAAAGGCATCGACTATGAGCTGTTCATGGATTGTGTCCATTGCGGCCTGTGCCTTGGCGCTTGTCCCACCTACGTGGAGACAGGCAACGAGAACGACAGCCCCCGTGGGCGCATTTACCTGTGGCGTGCCATCACCGATGGTCGCGCTCCGCTGAGCCAGGAGGCGCAGGACCACATGAACTTGTGCCTGGAGTGTATGGCTTGCGAGACCGCCTGCCCATCAGGCGTGCAGTACCGCCATGTCATTCACAGCTACAAGCATGATATGGCCCTGCTGAAACCTCCGGCCCCTACTCTCAATTGGTTGCAGCGCTGGATGCTCTTCAACCTCACCCCGTACCGCGGACGGATGGGATGGTCGCTATTCCCGGTGAAGGTGATGCAGCGATTGGGACTGGGCTGGGTGGTGGGTCTGACCGGAAAGTTGCTTCCCCGTTCTTTGCGGCAAATGCAGGAGATTGTTCCAGCCCTGGGACCGGCGCATCGCTTGCCCGAATTTCTGCCGGCTATCGGGCCCAAACGAGCAACCGTGGGGCTGCTGCTGGGCTGCGCGGCGGATGCCTTCTATCCCCAGGTGAACCGCGCCACAGCCGTGTTGTTGCAGCATAACGGTTGTGATGTGCATATTCCACGCGCCCAGGATTGCTGTGGAGCATTGCATGAACATGCTGGCCTGGATGAAGTGGCAGCCGCCAAGGCTGGCACCAATTGCGATGTCTTTGGTTCGGTTCCCGGTGGGCTGGCCGGGTTGGATGCTATTATCAGCAACGCTGGTGGTTGTAGTCCCGTGCTGAAGGCTTATGGCAAGATCCTTGCCAAGGATCCCCGGTCCGCGGCAGGTGAACTGTTCGCCCGCAAGGTGAAAGACATCAGCGAATTCCTGGTGGAACTGGGCCCGGTGAAGCCCTCCCATGCTGTGCCCATGAAAGCTGTTTACCACGATGCCTGTGGTCTGGCGCATGCCCAGAAAATCCGCTCGCAACCCAGGCAGTTGCTGGCCCTGGTGAACAAGCTGGAGCTGGTGGCGCTGAACGAATCTGATCATTGCTGTGGCGCGGCCGGTAGTTACAACATCACCCAGCCAGAAATGTCTGCCACCCTGGGTGCCCGGAAGGCGGGCAATATTGCTGAGACCGAGGCGCAGATTGTTCTCACTGGCAATGTGGGTTGCACGCTGCAAATCGATCGACACCTGCGGGGCGATGCCAGGCAACGGTGGGTAGGGCACCCGGCACAGATCCTGGCCGCCGCCTACACCGGAGAGTCACCCTTTGGCTTGGAAATTCCCGGTTTTAACGGCTAATTCACAGGCGCCATGATTGGCTTATCCGATCAGTATGAATGCCGCACCTTGCATTTGCAGGGTCTGGCAGGCTGACAAATCCTGGCTTTTGTGTCAAAACAATCCAGGCCCGGGTGCATGGCACCCGGGCCTGGTTTCCGGCCTTGGGCGTGGCCGGTGAATCAATGGCTATTGCCTGACTCAGGGGCCTATGGCGATGTTGCCCCTTTCGCCAGTGCGAATACGGATGCAATCATCCAACTGCATGATGAAGATCTTGCCGTCGCCAATCTTGCCGGTAGGCGGGGTGCGTGAGGCATGCACCAATGCCTCGATAGTGGCTTCGACAAATGGCTCCGTGATGGCGATCTCGATCTTCAGCTTGGGGAGAAGCCTGGGCTGAACTTCAGAACCCCGGTAAACTTCGGTGTGGCCTCGCTGCCGACCGCAGCCACGCACTTCAGTGACCGTCATCAGATACACATCAATCTGGCTGAGGGCTATCTGCACGGCCTCCAGTCGCTCGGGCTTGATAATTGCGACAATCAGTTTCATAGTTCAATCACCTCGAATTGGCGGAATGGTTTGGGGAATACAAGGAACACGGGCGGCTATCAGCCATCCACCGTCACCTTCACCCCTGGGCCGAATGATTTTTGCAAGAGTTTGGTCAGGGAGTCCTTGACCTTGGACTGGTCGCCACCCGAGAACCGAAACCGGTTGTCTGAAACGGTCGTCAGATGTGGGTAGATGTCGAGGAATTCCATGGACGGACCTCCGGGAACATCCTGACAGAAGCCTGACCAGGCATTCAGCAGGGCTGCGGGTGAAGGGCCATCCACCAGGAGGCAGAACCTTTTGCCTCCCGATGGTGGCGCAATTGCTGAACGAGGCATTGGGCCGGGACGATCCACCGAGGTGAGCAGAGAAGGGCCGTAGTCGAAACCAATCTCGCCATGCTCGGTATAATCAAGACCCTCTGATTCGGAGTCTTTATCAGTGGTGAAATTCTCACCAGTGAGCCTGTGAACCCCCAGGGCCAGTATGTAGCTGATGCCGAAAGCAAAAACAGCAGAAAGAGTGGCTGCTTTCAACTGGATCAGCACCTGTGAGGCGTGGGATTTGCCGCTTTTCAGCAATTCCTCCTCCTTCAACAGGAGCTTCTCTAATTGTTTGGCTTTGGCCAATTTGCCTGAAGCGAGGTCATGGTCAAGAAAAGCCATGTCCAAGGCTGGTTGTGCCGCTGTTTTTGCTTCATCTGTATCGGCTTTGGCCATGGTCCCCTTAGCTAGATCGAATGCCACCCCAGCTTTCGATGCGGCTTCTTCCAGGCCAGGAAGCGCCCTTGATATTTCATCAATAGCACCCAGCTTGGTTTCCTGCCGCAGGCCCGAAATGGTTACCTCGAGGTTTTGGAACCCGGTGTAGCCATACGCCCCGGCAGAATTGACAGCACCATGGCAGAAGATGCCAGTGAGAATTGCCCCCAGGAATCCACCTACTCCATGCACCCCAAAAGCGTCCAGGCTATCGTCGTAACCCAGGGTGCTTTTTAAAGAAACAGCGAAATAGCAGACAACTCCGGCCAAAATACCTATTGCCACACCACCGGAAATATACACATAACCGGCGGCGGGAGTGACAGCCACCAGACCGGCGACGATTCCAGATGCGAGCCCGAGAGCGGTTGCCTTGCCCTTGTGCAGCAATTCGGCCAGCATCCAGCTCAGGCCAGCAGCAGCAGCGGCTGCTTGAGTGGCTGCGAAGGCCGAGGTTGCCAAGGTGCCGGAACCACCAGCACTTCCTCCATTGAAACCAAACCAGCCAAACCAAAGAATTCCGGCTCCGAGCAGGGTTAAAACAAGGCTATTTGGCTGCATGGGTTGTTGCGGATAACCATGTCGCTTGCGCAACACCAAAATGCAAGCCAAGGCGGCAGCGCCAGCAGAAATATGGACAACCGTGCCACCTGCAAAATCGAGAGCCCCCATCTGGCCCAACAATCCTACAGCCGAACCACCAAGGCCCTTCACCTTGTCAACCGGAACGGCATAAAACCAGTCAAAGGCCCAAACCATGTGGGCGAGCGGGCAGTAAACCAGAGTAATCCACAGCAGACAGAAAATCATGAATGGCCAGAAACGGATACGCTCAGCCAAGGCACCAGAGATGAGTGCTGGGGTAATAATGGCAAACATCCCCTGAAAAATCACATGGGCGTATACCGAAATATTCAGGCCAGGAAGTAACTGGTCGGTCTCGATGCCCTGCAGGAAAACGAGAGATGAACTCCAGCCTATGATGCCATAGCCGCCCACCGATTCTCCGAAAGCCAGGCCATACCCAATGGCAAACCAAAAAAGACCCACCAGGGCTAAAGCACCCATGCTTTGCATCATGGTGGCAAGGACATTCTTGCGGCGTACCATGCCACCGTAAAAAAGGGCCAAGCCTGGGACCATGAACATAACGAGAGCCGAGGAAATCAGCATCCAGGCGGTGTCGCCACGCACTTTGGCGTCGGCAATACCCGCATCCAGTTCGCTTTTCTGGGCCACAGAATTTTCCAGCAGGGCTTTCAGGTCTTTTTCAAGCGCGGAGATGTCCTCCTTGGAATCGGCTGGCTTCGGTTGCTTCGAAAGATCGTCCAGGCTGTTTTTCAACGCATTCGCAGCCTTGTCTCCGGCAGCACCCACGGCTACCCGGGTGGCTTTTTCCAGGGCAGATATTTGTTCAGTCAGCTCTTTGCGAAGAGCCTGATTCTTTTGCTCGATTTCCTTGCGGAAATCGATGACTTCTTTCGGTGATGATTCGGACTTGGCATCTTTTTCCTTCACCGCTTGCCCATAAGCTGGAAGGCTTAAGAAAACACACATTCCGAATATTAGCCAGGTTCGCATAACGCCAATCCCTCCCGGTATTTTCAAGTAATCCACGGAAAGTCTCCGCAACCTCCGTGCCGAACAGGGTTTCGCCAGTTGGTTTTTTCATTCGGGGGAGCCGATGGCACTTTTTTGCCGGTTTTCTGATAAACCTGGTTGGCTCTAAATACACCAGGGTAGGCTACCTGATGGGGGTGCGATGGAGTGTGCCACGAATGCGGGCAGTGTTAGCCTAGTAATTGTGCCGCAGTATCAGGCGTCTCCGTACCCCATTTGCTTTCCTGTCCATGAAACGGCGGGAAAAGATGGGAAGTCAATTTCCAAAGAACTCCGGTTCCGTTATCGCGGTGCGATCTACTATAAGCTGAAGATGTCTTAGTTTGCCGAAAGAAGTGCCGACCTTTCTGGATGTGCCAACCCAGGCGGGGGTCATCAATTTGTCCCAAGCCCATGACTTGGATGCGACTGGCCCTGTGTTTGCCGAACCTGCCCTGATTGGGGCCTCTGGCCGTCGGTATTCACTGGGGTCCAGAGTGACATGCGGCAGCCATGCATGGATTCATGCTGGCCGTCGCGACGATTTGCTGGCCGTGGCCATCAAACGACTAAACTCCTTGAGTGGTTACCCGGTTGGCCAATTTTCCCAGGAGGGCTTGCTCCACTCCCGATTGACTGGCGTGCCCGGCCTGCTGCCTTTGCTTGACACTGTCCAGGTGCAGGGGCAGCCGGCACTTGTTTTTCCCTGGCGTTCTCGGACTTTGGAAGCCATGGGGGGCCAACCCTGGGACGAGTTGCGTCCATTGTTGGCCCAGTTGGCCCGATGCCTGATTGCCATGCATGGACAAGGGGTAGTTCACCGGGATGTGAATCCTGTCAATATCCTCTTGAATGAGGGGGCTGATAATAGCCTGGGAATGGAAGTGGAACTGGCAGATTTAGGGTTGGCCATTGATTTGGGCGAATCATTTGCCACTTCCGCCGCCATATCCATTTGGCCGACACCTGGATTCCACCCACCTGCTTCCTTGGCCCATCCGGGCCCAGCCATGGATAGTTATGGGTTGGCTGCAACAGCCTGGTGGCTGGTGACTGGTTCAGTGCCTGTAACAGGTGCCGGGGGCCGGTCACTGCCCTCTCTCTATCCAGGGGGGAACCCGTTAAGTCCGAGCGGGCCGCCTAACCTCCTTGAAGATATCGCTTGCTGGCTTAATAGTTCCGCGCCACTGGTTGAGATTTTACCCTGGCTGGATGGCCGTTGTGATCGTCTGGTGCCGGAACGCCAGCGGTGGTTGCCTCTCGGAAGTCTGGCAAGCCTGATTCTGTTACAGGGCATGCTTGTTTTGCTGGGGTGGATGCGACGCTGGTTGAATTTGCCAGGTTGATGGTGTGACCGTTGCGGGAACATTGGAAAACAGTTTAACCGCTGTGTATAATGGAGCCTATTCAGGCATTTACAAACCATATGGCGAGATCATGCGCACCTCCTTCAGGCTGGCTTTCACGCTCATAGAGCTCCTGGTGGTGATTGCCATCATCGCCATCCTGGTAGGGTTGCTGGTTCCTGCGGTGCAGAAGGTACGGGAAGCCGCCAGCCGGATGAGTTGCTCCAACAACATGAAGCAATTGGGTTTGGCCCTGCATGGTTACCATGACAGCCGCGGTGAGTTCCCCATGTCGCGGCGGGGTTTCAAGAATATAGTTATGCCTGAAGCAGCGCAGCGAAGCTGGGTTCCTGATACATTGCCATTTATCGAGCAAGGGGCCATTCTGGCCGCTTTCAACCTGAACGAAAACTGGTGGATTGATAATGCTGCCAGCAACAATGACACCTTGGCAAAAAGCCAGATCAAGTTGTTGAAATGCCCGTCCACACCCAATCCAGACAGATTGCAGGAAAAAGTTGAGGTGGTGCCCCCCAACAAGGTGGGGGCATGCACGGATTACTTTGCGGTGGAGGGGATTGCCGTTTCTTTCAATACCAATGCTGGGATTGCCAGTATCAATCCATTGACTGGTTCCCGCCAAGGGGTGATGGCCCCCTGGAGTGCGGCTGTGGATCCAAGGCCAACAAGCCGCATTGGGGATATTCTGGATGGCAGTTCCAATACCATTCTTATTGGTGAAAATGCAGGCCGGGAGGATGTTTATCGGGATGGCAAGCTAATGTCAAAAGCGGTTGCCAATGCGGCCGCCCCTAATTGCGCCCGGGCCCGTGGAGGTGCCTGGGCCAGCAATGACAATGCTTTTGAGATTGGCCAGGCAGTCAATTGGTGTGGCGGCGGTGCGGTACCCGGATTGCCACCGTTGCCGCTAAAAATCAACAAGTCCAATGAATGGGGTTACCTGTTCCATTCCTTGCATAGTGGGGGTGTCAACCTGCTTTTTGCCGACGGATCAGTCCGCTTCACTTCTGAGAATTCCCAGGCCCGAACACTAGGAATTCTCGTTACCAAGGCTGGTGGCGAAGTGGTTCCAGAATGAGTACGGAATTTCTACAGGTTGCTTTCACAAACCTCAATCGCCTGTCGGATGCCGCCGAGTGGCTCTCGAGTGGCAATGAATTCGTGGCCGACATAGCCGCCATATCCCATCTGGTGCAACTTTTCACCAACCGCCGGGTAAGCAATCTCCTGCTTCCCATCCAGTTCGCCCCGGCCCGGATTTCCCGCAGTGTGAATATGACCAATTATATCTTTGCACTCCTCTAGCCGATTCAGCAAGTCGCCGTGCATGATCTGCACATGGTAAACATCGAATAAAAGTTTCATGCGGGGGGAATCGACCTGGCGGATCAGGCCAGCCATCCAGTCGAGGTCATCCCCTTGATAGCCGGGATGGCCTTTCATGGGATGGTTGGAAACCCGGCTATTCAGATGTTCCACACATACGGTAACACCGTGTTTTTCACCCAGCAGGGCCAGCTCCTTCCAGCCTTTCAGGCATGAGGCCGCTGCCTCGTCGCGGGGGATCGCATCTTTGCCGGCTTTGTCAGGGTCGCGCCAGACCATGCCGACAAAGGCTATAACCCGCTGCACTCCCTGGCTCGCACAAGTTTCAATCATTGCCCGTGATTTTTCCAGCAACTCACCATGAAAAGCACTATTGTTCCAGGCGCGAATGAATGGAGGAGAACCGGTGCCACTGTCAGCGATAGCGCAGGCGAGGCCATGTTTTTTCAGGGTGGACCAAGTGTTTGGGTGGGTCAACTCAACCGAAGTGCAACCTGCCAATTTGGCTTTTTGGCACAGGGTTTCCATATCCCATTTTTCGCCATGGGCCTGGAAACACCAGCCCACCACCGAGTGTTTCAGTTTTCTTTCCACCGCGTTTGCCATTGCAGATTCTCCAATAATAAACTGAGAAAGGGAGGCTCCGCTCGCCGCGATCCCAAGAAAAATCCTGCGATTGGTCCGGTTCATAGCGTTTTCCCCCCCTGAATCAAAGTAACTGTAACCCATTCTGTTACTTCGATCTAGAAAACCCGGGCTGCAGGGAAAATGAGAGGGCATGGCCTTTGCTCCATGGCTCAGGCAATTTTTTTTCCAATGAACGCAAAGGGGGTTACTTGCCAAAGAAAAGGCAATTAGTGAATGAAACAATTTTGGTGACCCTTCTCCAATCGCCCGGGGGGCATTCCCCAGCTTTCAGCCGAGATTGGGTTGCAGGGAACTGCTTTTGGATGTTTGCGATGATTGGGTTGAATGGGTCTGGCCTTGTTTTGCCTCCATCTTGACCTTTGCTTCAACCCCATGCGAACTTCTCCCGTTGGCTAACGGGGAATAAGCACATGGGTGGTTTGACGTCTGCAAAACCGGTGAAATCCGGCATCAGCCTGGTTCTTCCCGCTTTCAACGAGGCGGACTGCATCCGCCAGGCTGTGAACGAAGCCGTCGAAGCGTTCGAGCGCATGGGTGTTCCCTTTGAAATCGTTGTTGTCAACGATGGCAGCAAAGATTCCACTGTGGAAATTGTCCGTGATCTTTCCAGCCGGGACCAGCGTGTCCGTCTGGTTGACCTTGCTTGCAACCAGGGCTATGGCAGTGCACTACGCGAAGGATTTTTAGCAAGCCGGATGCCGCTGGTCTCATTCACGGATGCTGACTGCCAGTTCCATTTGGCAGACTTGGCTATTCTCATAGAGGGCGCCCGGCATGCGCCTGTCGTGGTGGGCTGGCGCCAAAACCGCCAGGATCCTTGGCGGCGCAAGTTCCTTTCCCGCGGTTTCAATCTGCTGGCCAATACTTTGGTTGGCACCGGAGTGCGGGATGTCGATTGTGCCCTGAAAGTCTTTCACCGGGATGAATTGCTGCAGATTATGCCAGCATCAGGTGGTTTTTTGGTAAACACTGAAATGATCGTTCGCGCCCGCGCCCTGGGCATGGCTGTGGAGGAGCATGCGGTGCGCCACCGTTCCCGGGCTGGGGGTGCCAGCAAGGTGCGGCTCACCGAGGTTCCCAGGGTATTTGTGGGCTTGATCCGATTTTGGTTCACTCAGGTGGCCTTTAATAAACAGCGTCAAGCGGCATCGGCAGGTGGCGGCGTGGTAATGGAGGCCCTTGGCCTAGTGGTGCTTCTGGCCTTGGCTTGCGCTTTGTTTCTGGGCAATCTTCGCGCCCCTTTGCTGGAACCAACCGAGGCGCGCTATGCCGAAATTCCAAGGCAGATGCTGCTACAGGGCAACTGGTTGGTGCCGACCCTTCACGGAGAGCCATACCTCGACAAACCGCCGCTTTTTTATTGGCTGGTGATGGCTGCTTATCAAGTGGGTGGTGTCTCGGATCGTATGGCCCGGGTGGTTCCAGGCATAGCTGGGGTGCTGACGGTGCTGGTGGCCTGGGGTTGGCTACGTGTTCGTGCTGGTCCTCGGGCTGGCTGGCTGGCTGCTTTTTTACTGCTCACCTCAGTCCGTTTTTTGCATTACGAGCGTATGCTGGCCATGGATAGTGTGCTGTGCCTGCTGGTGGTGGGCGGAATTGCCTGCCTGGATCTGGCCTGCAGCCGTGGTTCCCTGAGACGGGGTTGGTGGCTTGCTGCCATGCTGATGGTGGGCTTGGCGCTGCTCACCAAAGGATTTGTGGCGATGCCCCTCGTTTTGGGGCCCGCTTGTCTGTGGTGGTGGCTGGATTCCCGGGTGGCGCGGCCGGGAGTCCGGGAATGGGGTCTGGGATTTGGTTTGCTACTTTTTCCCTTAATGGCGTGGATGATTCCGCTGACCCTGCGCCTGGATGGTTTTTTGGAACATTTTGTCTGGCGGCACCATGTGGTGCGATTTTTAGAGCCGTTTGACCACGCTGGCCCCTGGTGGTATTACCTGCCCGGACTGCTATTCGGTTTAGGCCCCTGGATGGTCCTTGTACCCGGTTTGGTGCGGCGCGTTCTGGGACGATCTGCCCAGAAGGCGGGAGGTGGCCAGCCTGTACTTGGGTTGGTTTTAATAGCCTTGGTGTTCAATCTGGCGTTTTTCAGCTTGGCGGGTTGCAAGCGCCCCATTTATTCCATCGCTTTCATGCCGTTTGCGGCCCTGGCCCTTGGGTTGCATCTGGATCTGGTTTTGCCGGCTGGAAAATGGGTGTTATGGCGGTTTCCCAGTATTCAGGCGCGGTATGCGCTGGTTATCACCGCGCTGGCTTGGTGCGGGCTGGGTTGGGGCGCCGGCTACAAAGGCTGGCTCGAGCCTTTCTCCGCTACCCTGTGCGTGGCGATGGGGGGGGGCTTGGTGCTAATGCTGGGACTTTGTTCCTGGGGGGGCAGGGGTATTTCCTGGGCGGGGGGCATGGCTAGTTGTGCGGCTTTGGCCATGGTAGGCTCGTGGGAAATGCTACCCAGGTATCACGAGGGGTTCTCGCTCCGTGGTCATTTGCGTCAATCCTTAAGGAATCGGGTGTCGCCTGAACTGATGTCATCCATGGATCCGTCCTCTGTCGAGCTGGTGTGCTATCCCCATCGGTGGGATTCTGCCAGCTTCTATCTACCCAAGGCTCGCATGCATGTTTTTGGGCCAGGGGAAAGGGACGAGCTGGAACAGTTTCTGAGACAACGCCCAAGCGCCTTGTTGCTAATGAAGCCTGGCAGGAATCTTGATGAATTACTGGCTCGATTTCCAACCCTTTCGGCGTCAATCGAAAATCCGTATGGGGCGGTGGCAGTGACCCGGCTGGAGCAGCGTGCGCTCACACAGTCGGGGCTGGCAAGTGGAATCAACGAATGATCTGGTTGTGATGACGCATTTTCACCAGGGTACCACCTTTTTATTTTAGTAATGCGCTTGCCAAGATGGGTAATGCTGAATTTGTAGCGGCGGAGGAATCAGGCAGCCTGACTTGTGCTGATTTCTGGCAGGGCCAAGGCACGCGCATAGCCCAGGCGGGTCGCCTGCGCTGTAGCCTGCCAGGTGTATCGTGCTGCCAATCGCACCGATCCTGACCGCAGTCCGGCCAGCCACTCGGGTTCATTAGCCGCCCGCAGCATGGCATCTCGCCAGCCGGCCTCATCCTCGATTTCGACCAGATGGGCCCGGTTATCGAGGACTTCACGCACAGCGGCTGCCGTGGAAGCAATGACCGCGCCGCCACAGGCCATCATCTCGATGGGTGGCATCCCAAAGCCCTCGTACTTGGTGGGGAAAACCAGGGCGAGAGCAGAACTGTAAACCGCTGGTAAATCTTCGTCAGCGAGATAGCCAATGTGCTTTATCCCTTTGCCAAATCCGGTCGCTGCCAAAAAGGAACGGAGGTCGTCACAGCGCCAGCCCCACCCACCCACCAGCACCAATGGGTGTTTGTCCCGGACAAGGCCGGGCAGGGCACACCAGGCCCGTGCCAGGAGCAGGAGGTTTTTTCGGGGCTCAAGCGTTCCAACATGCAAAAAACTGCCAGGGGGGATGCCCAACCTAGCCAGCACCTCAGCCTGGGCCTGGCCCAAAACGGGGCGGAGGTGCGGGCGCACTCCCATGGGGGTGATGGTGATGCGGCCCGGGGCCACTCCAAGAATACGCACCATCTCGTCTTTCATTGCTTGTGAAAGCGTGAAAAAATGCAGAGACCGGTCAAGACCACCCTGAGCGCGTTTCTCAAAAGTGCGCACGCGGTCGATGGGGTGCCACTCAGGATGCGATAATGATGACAGATCATGAAAGGTAGTGACGGTAGGCGCCTGGGTGGAAACTGGCAAAAAATTCGGTTCATGATATAGGTCAAGTTGACCGTTGGCATGCCAGCGGTCGAGCATACGCGAGAGATAAGCGTCTTGAGCTGCCCGTGCCCAGCCGAGCGCGCGCGTCTTCCAGTTTTCCCTGTCAGGGGAACGGTCCGGGAGAGGCAAACCCTCCATTGGTCTCGATTGGGGCGGGCGAGTCATGTAAGGCCGCACCAGAAACCAGCAACGCCTGAGTGCCTTCCCGGCTCCTCCCGGAAACTCCAGATGATGTTCATCGGCCGGGGCGCTGGCTTTGAGGGCGGCGAGTGTTGCCGCAATGTACCAGCCCACGCCAGATCGCGGGCCGATGGTGGGCAGGATATTCCAGGCGACCTTCATAACCTATAGGTTGCTTTCGATTGGTGATGTGCGTCAAGCCACCTTGCGGGCGGTTGTCGGCAGCAGTCGGTGTAATTGTTCGGATATCCAGCGACCTTGAGCATCGGGATCGAGCAGGCGGGCCACTGATTCACGTGCCCGCAGGCCCAATTGCCTGGCCAAAACCGGTTGGGATCTCACCCAGCGCATGTGAGCGGCAGCTTCATCAATATCAGGTTCCGCCCAGCGCCACCCTTTCTGGAACGGAGGCCTGTTGTGCATGATGGGGACAAGGGTATGGCGCACAAAGAGGGCTGTTTTTTCGTCCAGAAAATCGAGAACGCCGGAATAGCGTGTGGTGATTACCGGTTTTCCCAGCAAAGCTGCTTCGCCCAAAGTCAGGCCAAGACCCTCGGCCCGGTGAAGTGAAACATAAGCATCGGCGGTATCCATCAGGCCGAGCAGTTCCGGGCGGCTGAGGGTCCGCTCCAGCATGAGTATTCGCGGATCGGCGGCCACCATCTGTCGGAGCTTGGCCATTGCCTGAGGTTCTGCCTGGGGACGGCTTACCTTGATCACCAGACGGACATCTCTGGCGCGAGGAAATGCCAGATGAAAAGCCCGAACCAACCCCGCCGGGTTTTTCCGCTCAACAGAACTGGCCGCGTCAAAAACAAATAAAAAGACTGTTTCACCAGCTTTGAGGCCATACAACTCGCGTGGAACCGGATCCACTGGCTGGATGCGCAATGCTTGCGGCATATCGATGACCGGTACCGGTAATACTCGCCGCAACGATTCGCCTATGAACCGCGAAGGGGCCCAGATTTCGTCGAAACCCCGGCTATTCGATATCCAGGACCTGGGCACATCTTCCAGCTCCCAAAACCATACACCCACCCGCCGTACATCAGGGCGCATTCGCAGGCCAGCCCGTCGGTATAATTCAGATGGTTTCCAAGCTGGTGGAGTAACCGTGACTGTCAGACCAAACTCTTCAACTCCCAAAGTTTCCGGCCTATGATGCAGTACTTCGCTCATGCTGTTTGGGACATCACGCAAGCTGACCGGGCAGCCATGGCGGGCTGCTGAGCGGCCAAGTTGAGCGGCAGCTTCCCGAAGACCGCAGGTGCAGTTCCAATAGGTCAGAAGGTTGATACCAGGTTGAGAACCCCAAGTGGCTGAGGGAAGGCAGCCAAGCAGCTTTTCAGCCGCTTCGTGGCCGGCCAGAGGCCATGAGGCGGGGTACGCATAATTGGCAGCATCAAGATGGCTTGTTTCCTTACTCAGATCGCTGATTAATTGTTTCCAGCCGGCTGGTGTGCATGCCCCGGGCCATCGGTTCTGCCAGCCGGGAAGGCGCAGCCATGTTTCAGCCAGGCTCGTGGGGTGATCCTCCAGGGTTTCCACCGCGAACCACAGTGCTTCCTCGGGTGAGACTACCCCCATATCGGTATGACCGGTGCGTATCAAAAAGTCGAGACTGGTACGGAGGCTGGGGGCCATCATGCCAAAGGGAACCCGCTCAAGGTGCCACGGATTCACATCGAGAAATCTTCGCGCAATGTCGCCAGGGCGGCTAACGAAGACAGCGCGCAGTCCTTCCCTCCAGGCGCGTTGTGTCAGGCCCAGGGGTGAGTCACCCTCGGTAAGCCAGGTGAAATAGCATCCCTCCACCCCGTCGCGGAGCCCTCGCGGGTGCGCTGCCCGAACCTGTGGATTGGTCAGCAAAGGCCCCAGGGCGGCCCTCACCCAGGCGGCATGGTCGGAGGGGGCAGAATCCGTGGTGGGTGACAACCGAAGAACGGCGCCCCTTGAACTGATACAGGCCAGGATTTCCTGCGGATTTGCCAGGGACAACCAATTACCCGAATTTACCTCGCGCCTGGCTTTGCGACCCACCATCGCATGGAGAAGCGGGTTAAAGAGCCTTTTTTTAGCACCCCACAGGGCCTGGAAAAGCCAGGTCTCCTCATGGAACCCCATATCGTTCAGTCTTTTTTTCAGCGACTCAAACATCATCCGTTCCCCTGACTGGCGAAAGTAACCGCAGTGGCGGGGTCATGCGGTTCGCGCAAGTCCATGGCCGGTCAACTGGTGGTAAGTGGGTAAAGGGTGCGTACGAGCGGTGCTTACCTGGGCGAGCACCCGTTTGCCATAGGCCTCCATAGACAGGAGTTGCCCGGTATGGAGGCGAGCCAAGTCCCCCAGTTTTTTTGCCTGTAATGGATGATCATAAGCCCAGCGGAGGTGCTGGGCCGCCTGTCCGATATCCGGTTCGGCCCAGTGGCAGTCTTTGGGGTAATAGGGCAGATTTTTGCGGATGGGAACCAGAGTGTGGTTCACCAGCAGGCCGGTTTTTTCCGACATGAAATCGATGTTACCGGAATACCCGGTGGCGATAACTGTTTTGCCATATAAAAGAGCTTCGGCAATTGTCAGGCCATACCCCTCGGAGCGATGCAGACTGATATAACAGTCACACATTTTCATGATTCCGTAGGCTTCAGGCCGGCTCAGGTGCTCGTCGATGATAATGGCGTTGACCTGCGCCGCCGCCTCGCGCAATTCGCAGACTCCTTCCGGGTCAAATCCGGGGCGTGTGATCTTGAAAACCAGTCGTGCGTCAGGGAATTGGCTCAGAGACCGCCGGAAAGCCTCTACCACGGCGAGTGGGTTTTTCCGCTCCATCACAGATGCCACATCGAACATGAAAAGCACAACGAAGTCGGAGTTGGACAGCCCGAACCGGGAACGATCCACCGGCGCATCATGTTGGATCTCGGCCCCGGGAAGTACCACACGGACGGGAAAGCCGGGTACGGCAGCCCGAACGGCATCGGCCACAAACCTTGTCGGAGTCCAGATTTCATCGAAATGTTTGGCCTCACGGGCGTATTTCTGTGGAAGTACTTCCAGTTCCCAATACCAATAGCCTATACGCCAAACCCCAGATTTGCGGTTCAGGCCAGCGCGGGGATAGATCCGCTTTCCTTCCGCAAAGATCGGGATACTGAGCACGGTGGTGTCGAACACTTCGACCCCGAGGTGATCAGGCCGGGTGGGCTGGTCAAAGCGCCAATCGCCAGGAACATCGCGGGTGACAGTTCTGCCACCCGCCAGGCCTACCGCCAGACGGAGATGCCTTTGCACTTCTCCGATACCCGATGCGTAAGTACAGTGCCCAAGGATATTGAATCCGGGCCGCCATGGTTTTTCCTGTTTTTCTTCCCGCACCCGCGCGGCCAGCGATGCCAGCAGTATGTTGTCTGGCCGGGATTGGATCAGGCTGGAAAACCATGCCGGTTCCTGGTCGTGTATCCTGGATGCTGAGGGAGGGGAAGGAAGCCGAAGCCATTCCACAGCCACCAGCCGGGCCTGATCCTCTGCGGGAATAATCCGGTCTAACCCGAGAAGCCCGTCTGGAAGGAGGTTAGCCAGCGCGGGATGGCGTCGTTTCAAGCCATCAATCAAGTCTTGAGCTCCCACCAGGGTGAGCCCTAATGGCCAGTGGGACTGCCAGGCAGGTAGCCTGAGCCAGGTTGGGGCCAACCCGAAGGTAGGATCCTCAGCCCGTTCCAGCGCGAACCACAAAACATCCACCAGGTCCACCTCCCGCAAATGGGCGACGGTGGTCCCCAGTAGCCAATTCAGAATGCCGTGCCTGCCAGCCGGGGTAAGGGCCATGGGCAGGCTGCGCAGCACCCATTCTTTATCGTCTATATAGCGCAGGACCCGGTCACCGGGTCTGCCTGTGAACAAGGCGGTGATAGCTTCGGGGCGAACGCCAGGTGGTAACCCATGATGGATCAACCACCTGCAAAAGGTTCCCCCAGGCCCTTCGGTAAGGGCTTTGGGAAAGCGCTTACGATGATCCGTCAGTTCGAGCAACCTACAGATTACCCACAAACCAAGCGCTTCCGGATTTGATGCGGCGCGGGCCGCATGGATGGAAGAATTTTCGAGCGAAGGCAGGCCATGCCTGGCAAGAAGGGCATCCCAGGCTAACGGGACATGCACTGCGAAAGGAGGTTGGGATTCCTGTCGACGTGACCGCCTTGCCATGCTCCGCCGCCGGACCGGGTCCACCAGCATGGATTTCAAGTTCTGGATCAATGTGAACAGCCTGCTCCCAGGATGAACACCACATTTTTCCAGTACCCTGCGCGCCTTGTGCAGCATCCATGCCTCCAAAAATTAATCAGCCTACCTACAGATTCAAGCCGCCAACCGTTCCAGTTTGGCGGCGATATTTTCCCAGGTGCAAGATTGCCGAAGATCATCCCGATTCCACCCAGGTGCCTCATCACGGCAGGCTAACCAGGCTTCGTCGATGGAATGGGGATCAAGGGGGTCGCAGAGATGGGTACCTGGTCCGGCGAACTCAAGCAAGGAGCTATTGCCAGAGCAGATGACCGGTGTGCCATGCAGTAACGCATCAAGTACCGGGAATCCAAAACCTTCGTAAAGCGATATATACACGAGGCAGTTAGCCTGCCGGTAGAGTTCGCAAAGCCTGGCATCGCTCACCATTCCAGCGAATGTGATGGTGCGAGAATTATTACCCTGCGGCAATTTCTTTTGGTCGAGGAGCCAGCCGGTTGGACCAGCCCAGATAAGTCTGGCCTTGGGAGGTAAATGCGCACTGGTGAGGAACCAGCCCAGAAGGGTTTCCGGATTTTTTCTTGGCTCCAATGTCGAGACAGCCAAAAAGAGGTCGGGGTCACGGTCGATGATTTGGGACGAAGCGTGTTGGTGGACGCATTGACTAGGCCCAAGGTGAGCCCAGGAGACCTTTTCAGGGGTTAGGCCACACAGCCAGATGAGGTCTCGCATTGTGCAGCGCGAAATGGCCAGGGCATGGTCATCATGCGGAGCCATAAGGGTGGCCAATTCGAAGAAATCATTTCGTGTCTGGGCTTTGTGGGTGGTTGGCGTAAGGAAGGCAGTCAAATCGTAATAAACCGATACCTCGCGGGCAAAACGCTTCTGGCGCGAACGGCGAAAGGTATAAACAGCCCCGCTCATGGCGGCGCAGGCGTTGTCGAAGGGGGAAGTTGGTAAAGCGAGGACTTGATCACGCCAGGCGTTCATGTCCTGCCCCGCGGTGGGGAGGTTGTCCGGGCCGAGATGGATGACGAGGCCTTGGTGCAGACGCTCGCTTTGGCGCATTACCCGTAAGTCTTCCTGACGGGCCATGCTGAATAAAGCAACCTTCTGCCGTCGTGCCAGGCTTTCAATGATGCGGGCCACGCAACGGCCAACTCCAGTCAACTTAACCTGAGATAGTGAGGTGGCATCCACATGCAGTATGGGTATTGTCAAAACGGGCTCCGTATGCATCAGGCTGCAAACCGTTCCAGATGGCTGGCAACATTTTCCCAAGTGCAGGACAGCTTCAGGTCATCCCGGTTCCATCCGGGTGGTTCATCCCGGCACTCCCGCCAGGCCTCATCGATCGAAGCTGTGTCAAGGGGATCACAAAGATGCAATCCAGGGCCTGTGAATTCAAGCAAGGAACTGTTGCCGGAGCAGATAACCTGAGTGCCGTGGAGTAGTGCGTCGAGGACCGGGAAGCCGAACCCTTCGTATAGCGAAATATAAACAAGACAGCGTGCCTGGCGGTAAAGTTCACAAATTTTGGCATCGCTCACCATGCCTGCAAAAGTGACCAGGCGGTTGTTGTTTCTCCGTGGCAACCTGTCCTTGTCAACCAGCCAGCCGGAAGGGCCTGCCCAGATCAGCCGGGCGTCAGGTGGCAAATGTGGGCTATTGAGAAACCATCGCAACAAGTTTTCGGGATTTTTTCGTGGCTCGAGTGTGGAAACTGCTAAAAACAGATTGGGGTCGCGCTCAACCGGTTGGGTTGACGCATGATGGCTAACGCACTGACTGGGCCCAAGATGTGTCCACGAAACCCGATCTGGCGGGAGGCCGCACAGCCAGAGGAGGTCGCGTCGGGTATTTTGAGAAATAGCAACGGCATGGTCGTCAAGGGGTGCCATACGCGCGACGAGGTCCAAGGAGTTTTGGCGGATTCGGGCCTGATGCGTTGCGGGCACAATGCAACCTGTCAGATCATAGTAAAGAGAAACCTCACGGGCGAAACGCCGCTTGACCGAGCGATGAAATGTATAAATTCCCCCACTGATACTTGCCAAATGCTGGTTGAAGCGGGTTGTGGGCAAGGCGAAAACCTGATCTCGCCAGGAGCAAATATCCTGGGTCATATCGGGAAGGTTTTCTGGTCCAAGTGGCAGCGCTTGTCCGTGGTACAACTCGGCCCTGTGTCCCATCCGGACAAGATTTTCCCTCTGGGCCATACTGAAGAGGATCACTGGGCGCTGTTTGGCAATCTGCCCAATAATCCTGGCGATACAGCGTCCCAACCCGGTGAGATTCACCTGAGCGAGCGAGGTGGCGTCGATGTGCAAGATGGGCGATGTCGTCATGACATGGCCATCCTGCCCGCACCGGACGGGATTCGCGTTCCTTGAAACGGTCTGGAAGTGGCCGTGATCATCCTATGCTGCCAATCGACCTGCGGAATGTCGGTGGTATAGCTTTTGCAAAAACCGGCCCAAATGTTCCCGGGTGACTTCGGGAGTCTGGATTCGGGGAGCAAATAGCGGTGCCTTGCCGGACAGCGTGGTTGCAGCAGCCAAGGCGACATTCGCGCTGAGGGATTCAACTGTAGGATGCGGCCGAAAGGATTCGAGAACCTTGTCTTTCACGCCAGGGAAACTGCAAGGCAGCATGGTGCTATCAACCAGCAGGCCTGGAAAACCTGCGGCGCTGTCGGCCAAAGTACCAGCCTCTGTGCCGATGATTCCCACGCCCGCCTGTCGCATGGACTCCACCCACTGCGCAGCCTCAAGGCTGGTTTCCCAAGCGATGGCCCAGTCCAAACGCGGAAGGCAATCGCCGATGCTGGGCATCCGGGAATCGGCTTGGGCCAGAAGTGCGCCTGCCCAGGAAGGAAGTCGCTCTGCGAGTCGGGCCAGAGCGGTGAGCCTTTCCTGCCAACGCCCATCGTCATTGGGCATCCGAACCACTAGTGCCGTGTCATCAAATTTTGCCAAACCCCAGGCACAGGCCGCCAAAACCCTGAGACCAGCCCCATGATCAATCAGTGGGTCCCAGCGCATGGTTACCACACAGGACGGGTTGTCGAGGGGCGAAGGGTGCATCCAGCAAGGGGGCGAAGGCTTCCGGAATTGCTTGCGGACCCATTTCCAGCTTCCCAGTAGACTTTTGTCAAGCCAGGTTGGCATTCGTTCCTTGACTTGATGGTGGTAGGTACGCCGTGCCCAAAAATAAGAACGCCTCGTAACTCCTCGGGGAGCCAAGGGTTCCTCTTGCCAAATTTCCATGGGAACTGGGGGCTCTGAGGGCCCAACCGGCAGTCGATGGGCGACAAAGCCATCCCTTTCGGCGGACAGGGAAACAGGAACCGTATCCGGGGACAAAGGAATAATCAGGCATTCACCGGAAAACCCTCCCCGTATCCAGGCATCGCGGGTGAGTGACGAAGAAGTAAGCAGTCCCTGAACAAAAGGTAAGGTGAGACTCCAATTCCAGCGGACATCCTGAAACAAGGGTCGGCGAGGAACCTGCCCCTGGTCCCAAAAAGATGCCATGACCAAGGGAGCTTCCGGCCAGGGATATACTTGGTGGGGTGGGCGAAATTGTACTACAACTGGCTTTTTTCCCTGACGCTTCAGGCGGTTAATATGGTGGGGAAGACTCGATTCAGGATGGTCCAATTCCACTACGGTCCCAATACTACGCAGTAGTGGGCTCCATGCATTCCAAAGCTGTTCGTGCCACTTGTCGAGGAAAGGCATCTGGCCGGTCCCACTGACGGGGGGCACGAGAACCAAACCGAGATCGTTGCGATGACTGAGAGGCCCATCCATGGGCAATACCCCTTCCGTCCGTGAAAGGAAAGCACATCATGCGCTGACCACCGGTAAGAGGTCAAGCGCATGATTATCGTATGACCTGAATACGCCAGAGATTCAAGCCAGACTTCGCCCAAAAAACGGACTGAGATCCGTAAGGGCTTTGCGTAGTTTGGTAAAGGTGGGGAAATCGATTGTCTGCATTCCATCGGATGCCGCATGATCAGGATCCGGATGTACCTCTACCAAAAGGCCGTCCGCTCCAGCCGCCAGGCCCGCCAATGCCATGGGTGGAACATAAGCCCGCTTGCCAGTGCCGTGGCTGGGGTCGACCAGCACTGGCAGATGTGAAGTGGCCTGAAGGGGCGGGATAACCGATAGGTCCAAGGTATTCCGGCTATGGTCGTTGAATGTGCGTACTCCGCGTTCGCAGAGAATCACCTGGCTGTTGCCCCCGGCCAGCACATATTCAGCGGCCATCAGCCATTCTTCCAAAGTGGCGGCAAGTCCGCGTTTGAGGAGCACGGGCTTACTCATCATTCCTACCCGTTTAAGCAAGGCGTAATTTTGCATATTACGGGCGCCGATCTGAATGATGTCGGCAGCTTCCTCAACAGCATCGGCTTCATTGGTATCCATTAATTCGGTGACAATGCCGATGCCGGTTTTCTGTCGGACATGGCTTAAAATGCGCAAGCCATCCCGTCCCATACCCTGGAAAGCATACGGGCTGGTTCTGGGTTTGAATGCGCCGGCCCGCATCAGGTGGACCCCTTCACTGACCAGAAACTCGGCGATCCGCAAAGTGATATCTTCGCTTTCCACAGAACATGGGCCTGCTATCAGGGTAAATGTGTTCCCACCCAAGCGGGTTTGTGGGGTGAGAACAATAGTGTTTTCCGGATGCATTTCCCGACTGGCAAGCTTGTAGGGGCGGGTGACGCGGACCAATTCCAGCACGCCAGGCATGGATGCCAATAACTGTGGATTCACAGCGGTGAGGTTGCCGGTGATGCCAATGGCCGTGCGCGTGGTTCCCGGCATGGGATGGGCATTGAGTCCCATGGAAGTGATGGCGGATATCACCGCTTTGATTTGCTGATCAAGGGCATTTTGAAGCATCACCACAAGCATGAGTCGGTTCTCTCTGAAGGCGGGGCGGTATTCGTGTCGCGCCGGATTTTTTTCTGTCACCCGTTTTTCTGTCACCCGATTGCCAAAAGCCAGCTATCCGATTGCCAGAAGCCAGCATTCAACCTAGCAAATAAGGAGAGGTGAGTCGGGCGCAAGTTGCCATAATCGGGTAGTATTGGTGGCCAAGGCAGGAAAATATGCATGGCAAGTTATCGTCTGTTCCAGGCTTTGATGCTTTGTTGGCTGGCATATCCATTGCCGGGATACAGCCTGTTTGCCCAATCCATGGCTGAGCAGGTTGTGCTCCGTCGTGATCCTCTCATGACTTGGCACCATGGAACGCTGGTGAAAATAAAACAGCCGGCTGATTGGGAGGAGCGCAGGAAGGGTATTTTATCCGCAATGGAAGAAGTTATGGGGCCTTTTCCCACTGATGTGGCGCGTGTCACGCCGACAATGCGCAAGTTGGGTGAGCCTCTCCTGGTGTCCAAGCATATCCGACAGAAAATAAGTTTTCAGGTAAGCCCCAAAAGCACCGTACCTGCCTGGTTGTTGATACCCATGGAAAAAACGGATAAAGGCCTCTCTTCCGAGCGCATGCCAGCCTTGCTTTGCCTCCATCAGACAATCGGAATTGGCAAAGATGAGCCTGTGGGGTTGGGGGAATCGTTGAGCAAGCGTCAAGCCTATGACCTGGCTGACCTGGGATATGTTTGTCTGGTGCCTGATTACCCCAGTTTTGGTGAATATCCCTGCAAATTTGACGACCCTTCCTGGCAATCCGGGACCATGCTGGCTATCTGGAACAATAGCAGGGCGTTGGACCTGCTTGGATCACTTCCTATGGTCGATTCCAGTCGCATGGGGGCAATCGGGCATTCTTTGGGAGGGCACAATGCCCTGTTCACGGCCGCCTTTGATCCCCGATTGCAAGTGGTTGTCAGTAGTTGTGGGTTCACCTCGTTCTTGCGATATAAGGGAGGCGATCTCAAAGGATGGACCTCCCAAAGATATATGCCTCGAATAGCCTCAATCTATGGGGCCAATCCGGCCAAAATGCCATTTGATTTTCCCGAAGTCCTGGCTGCGATTTCGCCCCGAGGCATGTTCATCAGCGCCCCTACGCAGGATGACAATTTCAACCTCGATGGGGTGAGGGAGTCGGTTTTTGGGGCGGGTTCAGTGTATCATCTGCTCGGAGCCCCTTTGAAACTTCAGCTGCTGGTCCCGGATGGTGGCCATGATTTTCAGTTGGAATCTCGCGAGGCATCTTATGCGTTCATTGGTCAGAATCTTGGGCAAAAAAAATCGGGGAGCGGGAAATGAGCGACATGGCACGGGCTGGGGTGGTGCGTGATAAACCCGATACCCACAGTAAAGCGCTGCGAATCAATCTCGACCATCGACGCTACGGCACATTTGCCGAGATTGGTGCTGGCCAGGAGGTGGTCCGTTGGTTTTTCCGTGTCGGCGGTGCGGCGGGCACCATCGCCAAGAGCATGTCGGCGTATGACATGACTGTTTCCGACGCTATTTATGGGCCGTGCGAGCGCTATGTTTGCAGGCCCAGGCTAGAGTCGATGCTCTGCCATGAGCAGGCACTCAATATTGACAGATTGATGGATAAAAGAGGGGATTCGACCGCTTTTTTTACTTTTGCGGATACAGTATCTGCCAAAAGTTTCAAGGGTGGTGGCCGCGAGTGCCATGGCTGGCTGGGGGTGCGTTACCAGCTCTACCCGCGAGACCAGGATAGTGAGATCATTATCCATATCCGCCTGCTTGACACCGAGAACCTGCTGCAGCAGGAAGCTCTCGGCATTGTCGGAGTCAACCTGCTGTATGGGGCTTTTTATCACCATCATGAACCTGAAGTCCTTGTTGAGTCATTACTTGACAGCCTGAGCACCCTGCGCATCGAAATTGACATGATCGATTTCTCGGGGATCGGTTTCCGGATGGTTGATAACCGCGTGATGAGCCTGAAACTGGTTCAGCTCGGCTTGAGCAAAGCTGCCATGTTCGATTCCAAGGGAAAGGTTCTTCAGCCTTCCGAGGTTTTTTACAAAAAAAATATTCTGGTGGAGCGCGGCAGTTTCAGGCCCGTGACGCATGTAAACATCGATATGCTGCACTGCGCCCGAGAGAAGATGTTGGCTTATCTTCCTGAGGAGGAGCACCAGAATATTGTCACGGTTACTGAACTGACCATGCGCAACCTACAGGAGACCAACACCCTCAATTACAGCGATTTTCTGGCCCGGGCTGATATTTTGGCGGCATGCGGCATGACCACCCTGATCAGTGATTATTTCGAATACTACCGTTTGGCAGCTTTTCTCAGCCAATGCGCCTCCAGAAGTGTTGCTCTTGTGATGGGGGTGCCCAGCCTGAAAGAATTATTTGATCCCAAGTACTATCAAAATCTGGATGGAGGGATTCTTGAATCATTTGGGCGCCTCTTCAAGCTGGATTTGAAGCTCTATGTTTACCCGTGGATGGATCGGGAAAGTGGCAATCAAGTCACGCTGGAAAATTTTCAGGTTGCCCATGAACTTCGCAACCTGTTCAAGTATCTCATGAGTCGTGGATGCATTATTCATCTTGATAATTTCAAGGAGGAGTACCTCCATATTTATTCCCGCGAGGTGCTGCAACTTATTGCCAAGCAGAATCCGGCCTGGGAATCGATGGTGCCTCAAGCGGTCTCGTCGATAATCAGGGAACGAGGGTTGTTCGGGTGCTCCAGGCCAACATGACCCGGCTGTGTCTTGCCCACTGTGGCAGGCGTATTTTTTTCCGGAGACTCGAATGCTTATGCTAAATGCTACCCTTTTGGTTATGGCCTGGCTTGAACCCCTGGATGTTAAACCTGCGCCCATCCAGTCGACTTTCCACTTTGAGCCCGGTCCGGCTGAGGAATCCATTCCTTCGATTTATCGGATGCAGTCGTCTCAGTTCACTTGCTCGGTCCAGCGAAAGCATGCAGTTGCAGGGATTTATACGGTCTATTCGTTGCAATTTCCGTCTCCGGTGAAGTCCTCTTTGCAAGAGAATAATATCGTACATGCGCAGTATTATCTGCCGGAGGGAAAGGGGCCATTTCCTGCTACGGTGGTGCTGGATATTCTGGCTGGTAATGGAACCGTTCCCCGGATGATGTCAGATCATTTGGCGCGGAATGGTGTTGCTGCTCTTTTTGTGCAATTGCCCTATTATGGAGCCCGGAAGCCACCTGGTAGCAAAGTGAAAATGCTATCTCCCAACCTGACGATCACCCTGCCTGCCATCAGGCAGGCGGTTCTTGATCTTCGGGTCGCCAATGCGTGGTTAAGGTCTAGACAGGAGGTTGACAGTACCAGAATCGGTATTTCTGGAACCAGTCTGGGAAGCCTGATCTCAGCTCTCACTGGCGCGGTGGAGGTACGCTACCGCAAGGTGGTTATTCTCTTGGGTGGGGGCGGATTTGTGGATGCCTACTACAGAAATCCGCAAGCAAAAAAAGTGGTGGATGGATTTGAGGCGGTAGGGGGGACTCAGGACATGGCGCGTTTCCTGTTCGCTCCTTATGATCCTCTGACTCACGCCAAGAGGCTCGACGGTCGAGATGTGCTGATTATGGCTGGAAGGCAGGATGAGATTATTTTTCCGCAAATGACTGAAAAATTATGGGAGACTGCCGGCAAGCCTGAAATTGTCTGGTATGACTGCACCCATTATGGAGCGGTGCGTTTTATGCCGGATGCCTTGAACCGGATCGCCGCGCACATGTGTAAACCCTGCCCGAAAAGTCGACAGGCCACCAAAGAATGAGAAGCACCAGCAAGGTTGCAGGTGCTGGATATTTTCACAAGGGAGAGGATTCCCATGAATCAATTGAAGAAATGGACGAGGTTGATTGTTGTAGTCCTCATAAGCATTCCAGTGCTCTCTGCTGGGGTTTTGCCTGGGCAGGATAGGGTAAACAAGGTCTTTGTCGCTGTTCAACCAATGGACCGCCTGGTGACAGTCAATTTGCAGGGGGATCTCACCTTGCAAATGGTGGTAGCTGCAATCGGTGAATCAGTGGGCTTGAGTATCGCTTTTGACAAAAGAGGAATGATGGAGGTTGTGGGAGATATCGACTCGTTGAAAGTCTCGGCTCCCACGGGAAGGCGTAAGGCACTGGATCACCTGGAGCGCTTGCTGAAGCCTGAGGGGTTGGTAGCGGTGCCTTTGTCCACAGGTTGGACCATCACCAGCGAGGATCGGGCATTTGCTTTGCAGATGCGCCAAAAAATCGATGTGGCGTGGGTCTCCAAGCCACTGGATGAATTAGTGGCCC
>QWOS01000037.1 GCA_003669555.1 Planctomycetota bacterium | reverse complement strand
TCGAATCCCTCCGTGACGAACCGCTCCCGGATGTTCTCCACGGTCTTCGTCCGGCAACCGTAGGCTTCGGCTATTTCGGTATCCGTCCAGCACGGCCCATCGGCGTCCGCCTTCAGCAACACCTGCGCACGCCGCACCCTGCTCGATGTTCCCTTCTGCTTCTTGATGTACTCCGCCAGCAAACCCCGCCCTGACACCCAATCGCACAATGCATTTCTTCCGCAGGGCACCAACCCTCCTTGGCTGGTACCATCCTCACATAACCTGCAGCTGAAGGACACCCTAATTCCTTGGCATGACTGAGCGCTAGCCTCCGAAATGGATCATGCTGTCTTGGTGGGAGATTTCAGGTAGGTCACCAGACAATGTGTGACTTCACGCACCAGGGTCCGGTTGGCAATCGACACGCCACTGACCTCGTGGTTGTCGAACATCACCTGCTGCATAACGGCCGCAAAAGTCAGGCGGTAAGCCACATCGGCGGCGATCTTCGGACAATTGTGGGTAATTTCGTTGGAATAACCCAGCACCAGCGTGGTGAACATGCCGGCCAGCATGGCATTCGCCTGGATACCCTGAGCCCGCATACCTTGGTCGAGCGACCGGTGGAGGATAAAAAAGCGAGCAGAATTCCGGTGCTCGTGGAAGGTGGCGAAGGCTTGCTTGATGAATACATTAATCGCACGGCCCAAGGTCTTCTCGCGGCCAGATAAAGAGACCGCCGCCTGCCCCGCCACCCCCAACCGCTCCAGAAAACGATCATGCATGGCTTGAAGGAGGCCGTCGCGGTCGCCGAAGCGGCCGTAAAAATTGCCGACCGAGGTCTCGGCCCGCTTGACCACCGCTTCTACCGTGAGGGCATTATCCCCGCCCTCGGCGAAAATCAATTCGGCGGCATCAAGCATTCTCGTCGTGGAGAGGATGCTGCGGGCTTGTAGGGGTTTGCGTGCCATTCCAATCCAACCCATCCATGAGCGAAACCAAATCAGACTTAATCTTACCGTTGTAGGACTTAGGCAGTTGGCCGGGATAATGGAGGCACGGGCCAGAAAAAAGACCTCTCATCCACCCTATTTCTACCAGAATGTCGCCACTTAATGTCATTTTCGGCTCAACTACATGATTCCTATCAAATGCAAAAGAAATGACTACTGAGGAATGGGTTTCTGATCAGTTGGAATCAAACAAACAGCCTTCTTGCTTGGGTCCTACTTCCGTTAAGCGCTTGGTCGGTCTATCCACTCCCAATGACCAGACATGATCCGTCAATCCTGCCGCCATGGCTGGGGTCCTCTGCTGCCACGGCTGTGCTGGGCTCTCCCGAACCCCCAGCGTCTGCACCGGCCAGCAGAAATTGGTAACCGTTCACCGCCTAACGAGTGAAGGCGCAGGCGTGCTGTTTCTGTGGGCGGCGATGGCGTTGCAGAGGAACTGGAAGACCGCCTTGCCCTGCACCTTGAGGGTTTGTGTCACGATCAAGACCCGCTCGACGAAATGGAAGCCTTTTTCACTGTGGCAGCCGAAGGAGATCTTCCGCCACAGGACCAGGCTTCGCAGTATCCGCTCGCCAGTTACAAGCTTGGCCCCCTGAACGGCACCAAGACCGATGTCACCGGCTCTCCATCAAGCAGCCAGTCGTGGGACTACGACGCCGTCGGCAACTGGGATTCCTTCACTACCCACAGCACGACCCAGACACGGTCGGCCAACAAGCAAAACGAAATCACCGCCGTCAGCGGCACCACCACCTACGACAGCAACGGCAATCTGACCACCGACGAGAACAACAACCGCTTCGTCTACGATGCCTGGTACAAGGTCATTCAGGTCAAGAATTCGTCGAATGTGGTGATCGTCACCTATGGCCAGGATGCCCTGCACCGCCATGTGACCGACACAGTCGGTTCCACCGTCACCGACCGTTTCTTCAGTAGTGATTGGCAACTGTTGGAGACCAAGGTTGGCTCCAACACCGTCACCCGCAATGTTTGGAGCCCCGTCTCCGCCTTACATGCGACCGGCAGATTGGTGACCAGTTTCCACCGGATCGGCTCGCGGCCATTCGGCGTGCCCCGCTCGGTCGCGTGGATCAGAGTCAGTTCCACGGGCCCGTAGCGCTGGTCCTTGCCGATCGGTGGGCAAACCGTCATCCGATGGTACCTGATATCCAGCACCGCAGTCGACGGCGTGCCGTTGACGTCGCGGACTTCAATCTGATGCACTGCCTTCGTCTGCTGCCCGTCCATCACGACCTGCCGCTGGCTCAATCCATAGTTGCCCCCAAGGCCCCACCTGCTAAACTCTTCCCAAGCACACTTTACCAAGAGCAAACATCAAGAGGCTTCCTCTATGTCAAATTCACTATCAAAAATCCAAATCGCCATACTGGCAACAATCAAACCCCTCACCGCACTGGCATTCCTCGCAACCCTGGCCCTGGCCACTCCCGCCCAGTCCGTGCAAAAAGATATCCCCTATGCGGCCGGCGGCCACACCCGCCAAGTGCTGGACATCCACTCACCCAAAGACGCGCAAAATCTGCCCGTGGTCTTCTGGGTCCATGGCGGCGGCTGGCAAACAGGCGACAAGTCCGCCGTGCAACTCAAACCAAAAGCCTTCAATGACTTGGGCTTTGTCTTCGTCTCCACCAACTACCGACTACTGCCCCAAGTCGACATGGCCACCATCATCCGCGATGTGGCCAAGGCCATCCGCTGGACCCACGACAACATCGCCAAACACGGCGGCGACCCCAAACAAATTTTCGTCATGGGCCACTCCGCCGGCGCCCAACTAGCCGCCATCGTCTGCACAGACGACCGCTACCTCAAGGCCGAAGGTTTGCCCCTCACCATCCTTAAAGGCTGTGTCCCAGTCGATGGCGATACCTACGATGTCCCCGCCATCATCGAAATGGCCGAAACCCGCGCCCGGGTCCATGGCCTGCCCATGCCCACCTTCGGCCACCGGGTCAAGTTCGGCAACACCCCCCAAAAACACCAAGACTATTCCGCCGTCACCCATGTGGCCCAAGGCAAAAACATCCCACCATTTCTCATCATGTATGTCGCTGGCCACCCCGATAACAACGCCCAAGCCCAAAGGCTGGCCAACACCCTCAAAGTCGCTGCTATTCCCACCACCCTCTACGGCGCAAGCGAATCCACCCACGATAAAATCAACAACGACATCGGCCTACCCGAAGACCCAGGCACCAGGCTGCTGAAGAGCTTCCTAAGCAAAGCCCTGGAAAAATAAAAGCTTCAGCAAAATAAAAGTTTGAGCAAGGTAAAAATATCGGGCAGCCCAAACTGCCCGCAAAAACCATTCATTGCAACAAGGCCGGCCCCACCTGGTTATTCTTCAAAAATGTCTTCGCCGGCTGCCCGTTGATTTCCTCCAGCACCGCAAGCGAGCCCAATAAAGACTGGTTCCGCGCGGGGTTGTAACTCAGCGCTAGCATACGCAACCGGGGTAAGGTTTTGAGCAGCGCGTCAGATCCACCACCCGGGTCGAGTACAGGATCAAGGTACCCAAGGTGGCATTGCCTGTAAACGCCTCAATTTCTGTGATATTGGTCCGGTGGCATTCCTGCATATCCAAAGGAGCGCCCCGCAAAGGCTCCAGGCTCTCAATGGGCGAATCCTGGCAGCGTAATCAATTGCTGCACCCGGGTTCCATAGATATTCCCTGGCCACCATTCCGATTGGCACCATGCATGGATAATCTGCCCCGTGTTTCCTCCCAACCAACGGGGGACAGATCCAACCCTTCCGAAGCCCCAACGGGGCGGCCTAAGGTAGCCCAGGGCAACGCCCTGGGACTGTCCGCCCCAAAATATCCGAGGGCTGAAGGCCCGGCCTAATCGTGAGGTATTCAGGGTAGACCTTTGGCCCGCGATTCGTGCCTGTGGACGGTTTCCAGGGCATTGCCTGGGGTACCTGATGGCGCACCCGTTGGGGGTTGGGAGGGGGGGGATTGTCTGGCCCTGGCGGGATGTCAGCAGGGGGGAGTATGCGGTGGCGGGGAGAGGAATCGGGCGGCTTGCTTTCCGGCTGGGCCGCAATAGCGTACCTTGCCTGTGGGTGCCGGGAAATGACCGGCCCGATTCCGCTCATTCCTACGGGTATTGTCATGGCCATTTCTGTTAGCTGTGCCTGTGGCAAGAGGCTGGGTGCGCCGGATGAAATGGCTGGCAAGCAGGCCAAATGCCCGGCTTGCAAGGCCGTTGTCATGCTTCCCGATCTGCTCGAGGTGCTGGAGGACGAGGCCGCCGAGGCGGTGGAGGTCACCGTCGATGCCACCCCCCAGATCGCCCCCGCTCAGACCGCTTTGGACCGCAGACTCAGCGGCGACGCTGTGGCCGCCAATCCCGGCAATGTGCGGGTGGATTACCTCTTCGCCTGGGGACACAATCCGCGCGGTACCCTGGGCGTGCTGGCTTTCGGCATGGTTTGCCTGGGTCTGGCTGTGTGGGGCTTCACCATCGGCGATACCCTGCTGGCCTGCGGGTTGCTGCTTCTGGGCGCTGTGACCCTGGGGGCCTGTGGCTGGTCGTGGTATGCTTTTGGCCGCCTGATGATCCATGGCTATGCCAATCCGGCGGTGGTGGTCGATGCCGCCAGGGGGCTGGTGGCGGTGATGACCGATCTCGATAGTGGCCTGGGCGAAAAACACTGGGTGGTGAAAATCATCCAGGTGCCACTGGCCCGCATGACCGGCGCACCGGCGGAAGACGGCATGCGTCTGGGCACGGTGGGCAGTTACATGGGCCACGCCGGCTTGGGGCACTGGCAAACTTTTGAGCCCTGGCTGGTGAATCTGCTCACCCGCGACAAGAAAACCATCCGGGCGGTGCTGGGCTCTTTCCCGGCAAGCGATTGGGCCCGGTTGGAGGCGGGCCTGGCCGAGGTGCCGACTCCGCACGAAAAAGGCCAGTGGCGTGTTCTCGAGGCCGCTGAAAAAGCCTGAAATTCCGCTTGCTTTGGCCATGGATTCGGCGAGACTGGTGAAACCCTGAAGGAACTTGCCCATGCCCGCCTCGACCCCTCTCCACCTGATCGATCGCCGTGACTGGCTGGCCGCTTCTACAGTGGCTGCCGTGCAGGGGCTGGCCACCGGGCGCGCCACCGCCGCCGCCGACACCCTGCGTCTGGCAGTGCTGGGCAGCGGGGGCCGGGCCAGGCACCTGCTGCGGAGCGTGGTGAAGATTCCCGGGCTGGATCTGGTGGCCATTGCCGAGGTGCGCGATGACCAGGTGGCCACCACCCGCAAGCATCTCACCGACATTGCCCCCGCCAAAGCCGACATCCCCGCCAGCCGCGATTTCCGCGCCTTGCTCGAACGCAAAGACATCGACGCAGTGCTGATCGGCTCACCCGACCACTGGCATGCCCCCATGACCATCGCCGCCTGCCAGGCCGGCAAGCATGTTTATGTGGAAAAGCCCCTCACCCACGCCCCCTCCGAGGCGAAGGCTTTGCGCGCGGCGCAGGCGGCCTCGAAAAGCATCTGCCAGGTGGGCATGCAGCAGCGCAGCATGCCCCACATCCAGAAGGCGGGTGAGCTGATCCGTTCGGGCGCCATCGGCAAGGTCCACAAGGTCCACCTGACCTGGAACCGCAACTCGGCCCGCTTCAAAAAAGACCTGCCCCCCATCGCCCTCCAGTCGGTGGACTGGCCCGCGTTTGTCGGCAGCGCACCCCGGCAGGCCTACGATCCCTACAAGATGGTGCACTGGCGCTGGTTCTGGGACTTTGGCGGTGGCATCTTCACCGACCTGATGGTGCACTGGATTGATGTGGCCCATGCCCTGCTCAATCTGCAAGCCCCGGTGGGCGCCGCCTCGGTGGGCAGTTTCATCAACGCCGAGGGCGTGTGGGAAACGCCCGACAGTGTGCAGACCCTGCTCACCTACCCCGGCGGCGTGACCGCCCACTTTGAGGGCACCTTCAGCAACGCCCGGCACGGGGCGATGATCACCTTCATGGGCACCGAAGGCAGCATTTACTGCGACCGGGGCCGCATGGAACTGATCCCCGACCCCAACAAGGCGGTCAAGCCCCAGGAAATGATCCTGGGCACCGGCCGCCGGGGTGCCGACTTCTATGACCAGCCCGATGGCGAACTGCTCCACCTGACCGACTGGCTCCAGGCCATACGGGCAGGCAAACAGCCCAGCGCCCCTCTGGAGGCCGGCATCACCGCCGCCAACGCCGCCCACCTGGCCAACCAGAGCCTGCGCAGCCAACGGATGGCGGAGTAACCGGCGGGGGCCTGGACGACCGCAGCCAACGGATGGCGGAGTAACCGGGCCCGCCTGGACGACCGCAGCAAACGGATGGCGGAGTAACCGGCGGGGGCCTCGACAACCGCAGCAAGGCCCTGCCCCACCGGCTGGCGGGACCGCGCCCGGGTAACGGCCCTGGGGGTGGCCCCGCTGCGATGCCAGCGGGAAAAACCAGCTCCACCCGGTGGACCATTCCACCCACCCCGCCCGCCTCAGAGCAGGCCGCGGATCGGCTCGCCGTGGTAGACAAAGTGGGGGCGGTTTTCCACATCGGCCCAGTGCGCCTCGCGCGGGATGCCCAGCGCCTGGTACAGGGTGGCGGCGAGGTTCTCGGGAGTTTGCGGATCGGTGGAAGGGTAGGCGCCGTTCTTGTCGGTGGAGCCCACCACGCGCCCGCCAACCACCCCGCCCCCGGCCAGTAGCACGCTCTGTGCCGCGCCCCAGTGATCGCGGCCCGCCAGCTTGTAATGCTCGGGCAGGCGGCTCACCCGGGGGGTGCGGCCAAATTCACCCGCCACCAGCACCAGGGTAGAATCGAGCAGGCCCCGGGTGGCCAGATCCATGAGCAGCGCCGCCAGGGCGCGGTCGGCGGGCGGGTAGAGTTTGTCGCGCAAGTGGGGGAAAGCGTTGCCGTGGGTATCCCAGGTCTCGTTGTTGCCCAGGTTCACCTGCACCAGCCCCACGCCAGCCTCCACCAGCCGCGCCGCCATCAGGCAGGACCAGCCGAAGGCATTGTCGCCATACTGTTCCACCGACCGCGCCGGGGCGTGGCGGATATCAAAGGCCTGGCGCACCCGCGCATCCACCAGCAAGGCCACCGCCTTCTGACGCAGGCTGTCGAGACTGCCGGCGGCGCCATCGAGCTCGCGGCGGCGGGCATCCACCCGGCCCAGCAGATCGAGGCGGCCATCCAGCCGCAGGCCATCCACCATGGCCGGCAGGCTGAGGTCAGGAATCTCGAACTGGCCCCGGGCCTGCTTGTAATCGCGGTCCTGATGGTCGAATTCATAGGCGGGGTAGGCGCCATAGGCTTTGGGCTCAAAGCGCGAGGCCTCGAGGAACCACGGATCGCGCTGCCGGCCCATCAGCCCGGCAAACTGGCCGGGCAGCACCCGCCCGGTGTTGTGGACCAGCCGCTCGGGCAGCACCACGGCGGGGGGCAGATTGTCCAGCCGCGGCAGGGCCGCCTGGGCCACCGCCGCCATGCTGGGCCAGTCGGTCTCCTGGGGCTTGCTGCCATTGAAACCACGGGGCAACACCCCGCGGCCGGTCAGCATCATCAGGTGAGCGGCGGAGTGGTCGTTGGTGCCGTGGGTGAGCGAGCGCACCAGCGACCAGTGCTGCGAGCAGCCAGCCAGCCGGGGCAGATGCTCGCAGATTTGCACGCCCGGGGTGCGGGTGGCGATGGGTTTGAATTCGCCCCGGATGTTTTCCGGGGCGTTGGGCTTCATGTCGAAGCTGTCGTGCTGGCCCAGCCCGCCGGACAGGAAAACAAAGATGGCCGAGCGCTGCCTGCCCCTGGCGCCGCCGGGGGCCGCCGCCCGCAGCCCTTCGAGGTGCGACAGGCCCAGACCCAGCAACGCAATACCGCCCGCCTGCAGCATCTGCCGGCGCTGAAGAACAGGGTGTCGCAAGGAAACAGCCATGGCCGGAGGGTTCCGGTACCGGGGGGAGGGCATTGACATCCTACCCGTTGCTGACAACCAGCTCAAGCGAAAAAAGCCGCCACAGCCATTCGCATCCGCAGCAGCCGATTTCGTCACTCGCTCAAGCTTTTTTTGGCTTTCAGCCAGTTCCCGCTTTTTCATGGGCCTGCTTTTTTCGGACCTTTTATCCCGGAAAAATGGATTTCAAGTTGCGTGAAGGTCGCCTGATCCAGTCCCGGTGTCAGGTGGCAAGTTCCGGGGCACTTGCAACGCAGTCATCCGCCCCACGAAGCAAGCAGGGAAGAGGGTCCAACTCCTTGCAATGACCTGAAAGCACTGGAATGCTGAAAGCAGCTGGCCCCTCGCCAAAAAAATCACACAGTGACACACCAGGGATTATCAGTCCACTGGTTGCAAAATATCGAGTCCGGCCCTCGTCCCCATCGCCCGCCATGTTGCCAGGCTGATCTGATCGCGAATCAACCGGGCACTGCCATCCATCAAAAGCACATTCACTCCGCCGCCATGATAGCTTCGGCTGGTAACTGCGGCGTATGTGGGCAGGATGGCGGATCGCCCCTCGCGGTTGGAATTGAAATCCACATCCCAGGCCCGTCCATCCCGATGGTGGGGAACCACCCTGTTGGGTGTGAATGTGGTGGTGAATCCGGTCTGGTGCACCCGGGCATCCACCCACTCGGTGTGGCCGCTATCCGTTTTGAACTCACTGGCAGTCCAATAGGGTTCCAGTTGCGTGGGGTTTTGCGGTGGCGTTATCCCACCCACCGCAGGATTGGCGCCTTCGCGAAAATACGGCGTGAAGGTTTTTACCTCGGCTACCCCGAGGGTATTGCTGGTGCCATCGAGAATGTCAGTCAACCGTGTGTATCCGTTGACCATAAAAACACCGTCACCTACGCCTGCTGGTGGCTGCATCACCTGCCAGGTCCCGTTATTGGCACCGTAACTGAGGGGATAATGGGTGAATGTGGGGGTGTCGGGTCGCTCCCGGTCATTGATCTCGGATGGGCAAACCAATAGCTTGATTTTCTTTTTTGCCACCTCGGGCTGCTGGCTGATTGGCCGGCTGAAATCAATCAGTTTTTGCAGGTTCTCCTGCTCCACATAGGGCAGGATCCGCGTAAAAAGGCTCCAGTAAACGGTTCCACCCGCTTGTCTGTAATCACCCTGGGCTGGCAAGTATCCCAGGGAGTCGTGGTGGTTGTGCAGGGCAAGGCCTATCTGCTTCAGATTATTCTGGCAGCTCATCCGGTTGGCGGCATCACGCACCTTCTGCACCGCAGGTATCAACAAACCCACCAAAACCGCGATAATGGCAACCACCACCAGCAATTCAATCAGGGTAAACCCGTTTAGGCGGTGATTCACTGGCTTGCCTGTTAAGCCACACATGATTTTATCCTTTTTTCTTGACCCATCTAATCCATTCAGCTTTTTTTGTACTCTTGCCATGTTTGATTTGCGTGAAAATGCCACAAGTATTGTGTGATGGAATTCTCCCAGCCATCAACCATTTCACAGACCAGCCTTTCCCGATCCCACAGACCGTCCGAAGCTGGCCCCATCCCTTTGGCACCCGCCCGGGGTCCGCCGTTCCAGCCGTCGGGGCGTGACAACGCCACCCCATGGCTGGCACGGCTTTCAGGCGGCAGGCTTTTGAAAGGGTGAAGGGGCCCGCAGTGGCGGCCCGGTTATCCCGTCACACGGGCCGGATGGCTGTAGACATTGAGACTGCCCCTGCGGGCGAAGCCCACCAGCGTGATGCCATGCTCCTCGGCCAGGCGCACTGCCAGGCTGGTGGGCGCACCCACCGCCGCAATGAGGGGGATGCCCGCCATGGCAGCTTTCTGGATGATCTCATAGCCCACCCGGCCCGAGATCGCCAGCAGATGACCAGCCAGCGGCACCCGGCCGGCCAGCAGACTGGCCCCGATCACCTTGTCGAGCGCATTGTGCCGGCCCACATCCTCCCGCAACAGCACCCGCTCCCCGGTGCCGGTGTAGAGCCCCGAGGCATGGACCCCACCAGTCAGCCCGAACAGTTGCTGCTGGTGCCTGGCATCGTCAAGGATGGTGGCAATCAGTTCGGGCGGCACCCGCAAGCCTGGTCCCGCCAGCCCGCCCCCCACGGCCAGCGAGGCGATGCTGCGCTTGCCACAGGCGCCGCAACTGGAGGTGCTGTAGAAAAACCGCTCCCATCCCCGCCCCCGCGCGGGGGTATCCAGCCGCACATCCACCACCCGGCCGGCCATGCCATCGGCAGGCAGGTCTTCCACCGTCTCCAGGCCCAGCACCTGGCCAGGCTCGGTGATGACCGCCTCGCAAAACAGCAGCCCCAGCACCAGTTCGCGATCTTCCGCATCCCCGGCCGGGGTGCGCATCAGCACCGCCGCCGGCCGGCCATGCAGCCGGATCTCCAGGGGCGCTTCCACCGCCACCAGATCATGCTCAGCCCCATGCCCAGGCAAGGCCTTCCCGGCCGCCCCGCCCAGCCGCCACACGGGCAAACGGACGCGGTCAGGGGGTTCTGGCATGTCGGGCTCTGCCACCAGGGGAGGCGTCTCTGACGGATGGGCCTGCATGAAACCGCCTGCTTTCTGTGAAAACCCGCCCGGTATCTTACCCGCCGCACCACTTGCAGGCCCACCCGGCTGGCTGGAACGGGTTCCCGGCTCCGGCTCGCCCGGGAACCGGAAAAAACCAGCCCATTGGCAATCTGGGGGCTCTGGGAGCACCGACCGTCTGGCAATCCTGGTTGTGAAGGTCCCGGCTTGCCGATTATAATCGAACCAGAGTCTGTCCCGTGCGTTCCTGCCCGAGGTTGCCATGACCCCTGTCGCCACGACCCGCAAGAAATCCCGCTTGGGCCTCACCCGGCTCACCCACCCGCTGGTGCGCGATCAGGGTCAATTGCGCCGGGCCACCTGGGACGAGGCCATCGCCCGCATCGCCACCGGCCTGCGCGACAACCGCGCCAGCCATGGCGACCAGGCTTTTGGCATTTTCAGTTGCTCAAAAAGCACCAACGAAATGAATTTTATTGCCCAGAAGTTCGCCCGGGTGGTGATGGGCAGCAACAACATCGACAGTTGCAATCGCACCTGACATGCCCCGAGCGTCGTCGGTCTGGCGACAGTTTTCGGCATGGGTGGCGGCACCAACTCCTACCAGGAGATCGAGGAGACGGAAGTCATCCTCCTGTGGGGCTCCAATGCCCGCGAAACGCATCCCATCTTCTTCCACCACCTGCTGAAAGGTGTGCATCACGGCGCACGGCTGTTTGCCATCGATCCGCGTCGCACCAGTTCGGTCCGCTGGGCCGACACCTGGCTGGGCCTCGATGTGGGCACCGACATCGTGGTGGCCAACGCCGTGGGCCGCGAGATCATCGCCCAGGGCTGGCACAACCAGGCCTTCATCGACCACGCCACCACCGGCTTTGCCGAGTACCGCCACAGCGTCGAGCCCTTCACCCTGGCCGAGGCCGAGCGGCTGAGCGGTGTGCCGGCCCCGGCGATCCATCAAATGGCCAAGGCCTATGCCAAAGCCAAAACCGCCATCATCTGCTGGACCCTCGGCATCACCGAGCACCACAACGGTGTGGACAATGTCTCGGCCCTCATCAACCTGGCCCTGCTGACGGGCCATGTCGGCCGCCACGCCAGCGGCCTCAACCCCCTGCGCGGCCAGAACAATGTCCAGGGCGGCGGCGACATGGGCGCCTTGCCCGACCGCCTGCCGGGCTTCCAGCATGTGGAGGTCGATGCGCTACGCCAAAAATTCGAACAGGCCTGGGGGACAACCATCCCGCCCACCCGCGGCTGGAACCTCACCCAGATGCTTGAGGCCATGGGCAATCGCCAGTTGACGGCCCTGCTGGTGCTGGGCGAGAACCCCCTGCAATCAGAGTCTGATCGCCACCATACCGAGCACCTGTTGCGCAGCCTCGATTTCCTGGTGGTGCAAGACCTTTTCCTCACACCCACCGCCGAACTGGCCGATGTGGTGCTCCCCGCCGCCGCCGGCTGGTGCGAGAGCGAGGGGACCGTCACCAATAGCGAACGGCGGGTCCAGCGGGTCCGCAAAGCGCTCGAACCGCCGGGCGAGGCGCGCGACGACGGCGAGATCCTCTTTGACCTTGCCCGGGCCCTCGGGCACGACTGGGGTGAATTCAACGCGGAAAAGGTGTGGAACGAGCTGCGTGCGCTCAGCCCGGTCCACGCCGGCATGACCTACGACCGGCTGGAAAAAGAGCACGGCTTGCAGTGGCCCTGCTTCGACGAGGCCCATCCCGGCGAGATGTTCCTGCACAGCCGCCTGTGGGAGCAGCCGCTCAACGGCCCCCCCGTTGCTTTCCAGGTGGTGGCCCATTCTCCACCCGTGGAGAACCTCACCACCGAATTCCCCCTGCGACTGACCACCGGCAGGCGGCTCGACGATTACAACACCGGGGTGCAGACCGGCGGCTTTGACTCCCCCCTGCGCCGGGGCGAGACGATCGACCTCTGCCCCGAAGACGCCCTCGCCCTGGGCCTGACCGACGGCGAATGGGTGCGGGTGGTCTCGCCACGCGGGGCCATCGACGCCCCGGTGCGCCTGAGCAACGGTCTGCGGCCCGGTCTGGCCTTCATGACCTTCCACTTCCAGGATTCGGTCAACACCAACATCCTCACCATCGACGCCACCGACCCCCGTTCCGGCACCGCCGAGTTCAAGGCCTGCTCGATCCGGGTCGAAAAAAAATCCCTCTGACACGCGACAGGAAGCCACCGGCATGGATATCAAGGTACGCGGCCCCCATCCCACCGAGGCCGAGAGGCTGGCGGTGGACGCGGTGCTCGGCCAGGCGGTCTCTGCCTGGGCCGGTGGCAAACGGGATCTCGGGCGCGAGGGCCGCATTTCCCTGCTTGGCGGCTCCGAAGCCCGGGCTGAGCGGCATTTGCTGTTGCCGGCCCTCCATGCCGTGCAGGACCGCTTTGGCTGGCTGCCCCCGGGTGCCATCGCCTATATCTGCCAGCGCCTGACCATCCCGCCCGCCGAAGCCCACGGCGTGGCCACCTTCTACCATCTGTTCACCCACCAGAGTGGTGCGCCCATTCATGTGCATGTCTGTGATGACATCGCCTGCCGGCACACCGGTGGCCTCGACCTGCTCGCCCAACTGAAACAACAACACACCGGCTCGAAAGTGGTGGAAATCCACTCCAGCCCCTGCCTGGGCCTCTGTGAACGCGCCCCCGCCGCCCTGGTGCTGCGTTCGGGAAAAATCCCCCAGGGCTGCGCGGTGGGCCATGCCACCAGCGACACGGTAGCCGCCGCCCTGCCAGCCGACACCTTCCCCGATGCGGGCATGGACTGGCTGCTGGCCACCGTGCCGCAACAGGGCCAGCCTGGCGCCGACCTGGCCCTGCTGACCCGGGTCGGGCGCGGTGATCCGGCCAGCCTGGCCGACTACCAGGCCACCGCCGGTTATGCCGGCTTGCGGGCCTCCATCGCCCTGGGCGGGGAAAAGACCATCGCCGAGGTCACCACCTCGGGCATTGTCGGGCGGGGCGGCGCCGCCTTCCCCACCGGTCGCAAGTGGGATGCGGTAGCCCGCGCCACCGACCCCGTGCGCTATGTCGTTTGCAATGCCGATGAATCCGAGCCAGGCACCTTCAAAGACCGCCTCCTCATGGAGGGGGACCCCTTCGCGCTGGTGGAGGGAATGACCATCGCCGGTGTCGCCGTCGGCGCGCGCCAGGGGTTCCTCTACATCCGTGGCGAATACCCGCTGGCCATCCGCCGAATGCAGGGGGCGATTGATCAGGCGGTTGCGGCCCACCTGCTGGGTGACAACATCCTGGGGTCCGGCCATGATTTCCACATCACTATCCGCCGGGGCGCCGGGGCGTATATCTGCGGCGAGGAAACCGCGCTGTTCAACTCCATCGAGGGGCAGCGTGGCGAACCCCGCAACAAGCCCCCCTTCCCGGTGCTGCACGGCCTCTTCAACCAGCCCACTGTCATCAACAATGTGGAGACCCTGGCCAATATCCCGCTCATCTTGCGGCAGGGTGGCGCGGTGAGCGCCGCGCTGGGAACGCCCGGGTCCAAAGGGCGCAAGCTGTTTTGCGTCTCGGGGCATGTGGCCAGACCGGGCGTGTATGAATTCGTTTTCGGCATCACCCTCCGTCAACTCATCAGCCAGGCCGGGGGCGTGCCCGGCAACAGGCCCATCCAGGCGGTGCTGCTCGGTGGGGCTGCCGGCGGGTTTGTCGGACCGGCCCAGCTCGATGTGCCGCTCACCCTGGAGGGCACCCGGGCCATCGGGGCGTCACTGGGCTCGGGCGTGGTGATGGTTTTCGACGATTCCGCCGATCTGGGCGACACCCTGGCGCGCATCGCCGCCTTCTTCCGTGACGAATCCTGTGGCCAGTGTGTGCCCTGCCGGGTGGGGGTTACCCGGCAGGAAGAGCTGGTGGGCCGGCTGCGCCATGGTCAAACCATCGGCAGCCCGGCCGATGAGCTGGCCCTGCTCGAGGAGATTGGCCAGGTGATGCGCGATGCCTCCATCTGCGGGCTGGGCCACACGGCCTCCAGCGCGCTGCAATCGGCCCTGCGCCTCTTTGGTCCGGGTATTTTAGCGGAGAAACACGCATGAACGAGCCAGAGATGTGGTACAAGGCCCCACCCCGGCCCACCCTGATCCCCCTGCCCCCGGTCCGCGCAACCAAACCGCAGGTGGAACTGACGGTGGATGGCCAGACCGTTCGCGTGCCCGAGGGGGCCACGCTGCTGGATGCCTGCATGGAACGGGGCATCGACACCCCCACCGTCTGCTTCCACCCCAACTACACGCCTGTGAATGTCTGCCGGGTTTGCGTGGTCGAACTCGAGGGGGCCCGCACCCTGGTGCCGTCCTGCTCGCGCCTGGCCGAACCCGGCATGGTGGTGAAAACCGACAGCCCCCGGGTGAAAACCTCGCGTAAAATGGTGCTCGAGTTCCTGGCCTCGTCGGTGGATCTCTCCACCGCCCCCGAACTGCTGGCCCGCTGCCAGGAATACGGGGCCCGGCCCGAACGCTACGGCCCGCCCGCCCCGCCAGCCACCGACCGCGACAGCCGTGCCGCCGGCCATCACCACGAACCGGCTGGCAATGAGGCGCAGCGTGTGGCGCAACCGGTGAAGATCGACAACGGTCTTTATATCCGCGATTATTCCAAATGTGTCCTCTGCTACAAGTGCGTGCAGGCCTGTGGTGACGAGGCGCAAAACACCTTCGCCATCGCTGTGGCTGGCCGGGGCTTCGACGCCCGCATCTCCACCGAGAATGCGGTGTCGCTCCCCGATTCGGCGTGCGTCTACTGTGGCAATTGCATCGGCGTCTGCCCCACTGGCGCGCTGATGTTCAAAAGCGAGCATACCCTGCGCGCCCAGGGCACCTGGGACGAGACCCGCCAGAAACAGACCGATACCATCTGCGGCTACTGTGGCGTGGGCTGCACTCTCACCCTGCATGTGCAGGACAACACCATCGTGAAAGTGACCTCCCCGGCCGACCAGGATATCACCCGGGGCAATCTCTGCGTCAAAGGCCGCTTCGGCCATGAATCGATCCAGAACCGCGGGGATGAACCGGAGTTGCCGGCATAAAGCGGGCTGGAACCCGGTTTCCCGCACCCGGACTTTCCCCGGCCGGCAACGAAAAAGCCCCTTCCCGCCAGCGGCAAGGGGCTCGATGCAGGGCTGAATCCGGCACCCGGGCCGGCAGCGCGCTTACTTCCAGTCGTCTGTCCGGAAAGGATAGGCGGGAATCCCTTCCTTGTTGGCCAGGTTGGGCTCAGCCAGCTCATTCCAGCCGAAACGCACCGCGACGATATTGGCGAGGCCATCTGCGCTCAGCACCACATCGTTGCCTTCGATCACTGCCTTGGCTGGCACAAACTTCTTGTCGGCTCCGGCCACGGTGAAGTGGCTGATCGCCTTGGCATCACGCGACTTCAGGCCATTGGCGGCACCTTCGAAGGTGATGCGGACCTTGCCGTCCAACTCCCCGCGCATGGCTTTGTAAACCGGGCCGCCGTGGACCAGCTCTGCCTTGCCATAAGTCCTGGCCAGGGCGATCAGCGCCAGCCGGCGCCCCACCTCCTGCTTGTTCCTCGGATGGATATCCTTGATATCGGAGATATCGGTGGTGAGGGCCATGCCCGCGCCAGGGATCTTCGAAGAAGCCATTTGGGCCTCCCACAAATACGGCAGGTGGACGGAGTTGTACTTGTAGGGCGCGATCTGCACGAACAGGAAGGGCATCGCTTCATCGTTCCACAGTGTTCGCCAGCCGTTGATCAGGGCCTTCATCTTCTCGTGATACAGCATGCCTTCGCCGTTGTTCGATTCACCCTGATACCACAGCGCACCCCGGATGCCATAGGGCACCAGCGGCGCGATCATGCCGTAATACAAGGCCAGCGGTGTCTGCATGTTGATGTTCCCCTTGGCGTCTTTGGTGGGGAAGGTGTCGAGCTTGTCGGCGATGCCCTTCAAGGCTGGCACGCTTTTGAAACCTTCGGGTGTGGTCCAGGGCTCGATACGGGTGCCGCCCCAGTTGCTGCCGATCAGGCCCACAGGCACATCCACATCTTTCCGCAGGTTCACCGCGAAGAAATAACCCACGGCGGTGAAGCTGCCCACCGTTTTCGGGGTGGCAGCCTCCCAGCCCCTGGAGGGCACATCCGTCTCGGGTTTGTCCGAGGGGCGGTGTGGAATCTTGATATGCCGAATGAGGGGATGGCTGCCGCGGGCGATTTCCTCCTTGGGATTGATGGAATCCGCGACCGACCATTCCATGTTCGACTGGCCGCTGCACAGCCACACCTCGCCGACCAGCACATCCGTGAATTTCTTGGCCGAGGTTCCCTGCACCGCCAGCGTTTGCCCGGCGGCGTTCGCCTTCTGGGCCGGCAGGCTGGCCTGCCATTTGCCCTTCTCATTGGCTTTGGCACTGGCCTTCACATCACCCAGGCTCACCGTCACCTCGGTGCCGGGTGCATCCCAGCCCCAGACCGCGATGGGCTTGTCGCGCTGCAACACCATATGGTCGCTGAAAATCGAGGGCAGCTTCACCTGGGCGCCAACCTCGGCCACCAGGCCCAGGCACATGCCCACAGCCAGAATCCAACCGCGAAAACGCAGCATGTCATCTCACTCCACAAACAGGGAAAATGGAAACCCGAACCACAGGGGGGGCCCCGGTTTACCGGGAGGCCCGATTCTAACCGCCCCCATGGAAAATGCCAGAAAAAACTATTCCCCCGGGCCAACCGGGGCCTCTGGTTCGCCACCCACCCCCACTTTGGCAACCCACCGCCCCCGGCCCGCGCTCTTTGAAACTGGCAATATGGTGAAAAAACGGTAACCTGTCCTGCTGTGCTGGTAACCACGGGCACCGTGCCCTGCCCCCTCCTGGGAAAATCGTAATGAAGCGTCATCTCCTGGCCCTGTTGTTCTGCGGTGCCACCGCTCTGGCCGCGCGGTCAGCCGACCCCGCCAAAGACTACTTCTTTCAGCCCGGCGACCGGATCCTCTTCCTGGGCGACAGTATCACCGAGCAGCTCCAGTACACCAATGACATCGAGTTGTATCTCACCTCCCGCTTTCCGGGCGCCAACTTCTTCTTCCTCAACGCTGGTATCGGCGGCGACACGGCCCACGGCGGCGCCAACCGGTTCAAAGCCCAGGTGCTTGACGAGAAGCCCAGCAAGGTGACCATCAACTTTGGCATGAACGATGCCGGCTACGGCAAATTCAACCCCAGTGCCAACCGGGCGTTTATTGAAAAAACCAATGCCATGCTGAAGATGGCCAAGGATGCCGGCGTGCGGGTGGCCCTGCTTTCGCCCAATGCTGTCGATCCGCGCGTCAAATCCAATGGCGCCGAGTATGTCGAAACCCAGAAACAGTTTTATGCCCCCCTCGCCACCTGCGCCAGCGAGTTTGGCTTCCCCTATGTGGACCAGTACGGCATCACCCGCGCCGCCCAGGACCGCATGGCCCAGGATGATCCCAAGGCCGCCAAAGCCAAGCCCTACTACGACGGTTTCCACACCTCGCCCCCCGGGGCCATGCTGATGGCCCACGCCATCCTCACCGGGCTCAAGTCCCCCGCCCTGGTCAGTCAGGCCACCATGGATGCCGCCGCCGCCCAGGCCAGCGGCACCGAGTGCACCGTCAGCGACCTCAAGGCCAGCGCCTCGGGTGTCTCCTTCCAGCGCCTCGACAAAGCCCTGCCCTGGGCCCTCGAAAAAGACTGGCTGCCCATGCTCCCCTACACCAACCAGCTGAAAGACCTGAACTGGTACGGCCTCAAGGTGGCCGGCCTGAAGGAAGGCGACTACGCTGTCCGGATCGATGGCGAGGAAGTGGCCCGCTTCACCGCCGCGGAACTCGCCGAAGGCGTGAACCTGGGCAACCTCACCACCGGTTCGGTCTGGAAGCATGGCCAGGAGCTGTTCAAGGCCATTGAAGCCAAGAACCGCCTGGTCCACGACCGCTTCCGGGGCGTCCACCTGGCCAGCATCCCCAACTGGCTGGCCGATGTGGCCCGCGAGCGCAAGCCCGCCGAACTGGAGAAGCGCCTGGTGCAGATCACCGCCGCCCAGGCCAAGGTGAATGAGCTGGCCCAGCCCAAAGCGCATGCCTTCGAGGTGGCAGCCGTGAAATGACCCCTGCGCCCCTCTGGGCGTTGGCACCACCAGGCCCGGGGCGGAAGCGTCCCGGGCTGTGTTGTTGCCAGGACCGGCTTCGCCAGAAAACCTGGCGGACCGGGCAACCGGGTGCCTCCAACCCCATGCTGTTCACCTGGCGATTTCACCCAACCCCATGGGCAGGGTTCCATGCCTGATGCCTGGCCCCATAGGCCAGCCCAGCCATCCCCGGGGCTGCTACAATGAAGGTACGGACTGGCCGGCGCCAGCCCCCGGCCGGCAGGAGTGGCAGACATGCGCCAGCAGCGCGGCGGTTTCACGCTGATCGAACTCCTGGTGGTGATTGCCATCATTGCGGTGCTGGTGGGTTTACTCGCGCCTGCAGTGCAAAAAGTGCGCGACACCGCCAATCGCCTGCAATCGGCCAACAATCTCAAGCAACTCGGACTGGCAGCCGCGAACTTCGAGGGTCTGAACGGCCACTTCCCCACCAGCGGCGGCTACGACTACTCCACCACCCCCGGCAACTCCTCACCCTACACCACCACGGTCAACGGCCTGGTGGTGGCCCTGCCCAACACCCACACTTTCATCCCTGGCTACGGCCCGTTCCGGCCTCGCTGGGGTGATGCGGCCCGTTCCGGCAAATACCAACTGGGCTCGACCTTTTTTTCGCTGCTGCCATTCATCGAACAGGAAGCCCTTTTCCGGGACGGTCTGGCCTGCTTCAAATCACCTGTCAAAACCTTCCATATGCCCGCCAGGCGCGCGGCCACGGCCCAGCAGTGCCCGCCGACAGACCCCGTCTATCCCGGCTGGAATTACAACGATGGCGGCCTGGGGCCCAGCGCCCGCACCGATTACGCCGCCAATGAGCTGGTCTTTTTCACCACCTATGCCGGCTGGGGCAAGGTGATGACCATCGCCGGACTGCAAGACGGCACCTCCAACACCGTCTTCTTCGGTGAAAAGGCCATCTCGCCACGGGCGATGATGGCGGGAAGCTGGTACTGGGACGAGCCCTATGTCATGGGTGGCAATGGCGGCGTGGGCCGTTGTGGTGACGAAATTTACACTGACAGTCAGCTCATCCAGTTCCCCGAGCGCGCCTCGGGCGCTGGCTGGAATCAGGGAAACGACTCCTGTGGCGGCGGCAACTGGGGTGCGCCCAGCGGTGGCGGGCCCCAGTTCGCTTATGGCGATGGCAGCGTGCGCCTGGTGCGGCAAGGCATTGCCACCGGGCAACTCCGCCGCCTGATCCGCCCCGCCGATGGTATGGTCATCGAAGGAGACTGATTTGCCCTCCCCTACCATCTTGCGACAGATCCTGCCCCTGATCATCCTGAGTGGCTGTGCCGGCGACAGGCCCCCCCTGGCCGAGGTGCGTGGTACCGTCACCGCAGCGGGCAAGGCGGTCACCGCAGGCACCCTCATCCTGCACCCTGAACCAGCGAACAGCTACCAGAAAGACAAACCCTCCAGCCTGCTGCAAACGGATGGGTCCTTCCAGATCCAGACCTTCCCGTTCGGGCCTGGCGCGCCACCTGGCCGCTACAAGGCCACCTTGTCGCCGGAACTGGCTGGGCGCCTGAAAAAACCCGCCTATGGCGACGCCTCGAAAACCCCGTGGACCGTCGCGGTGCCAGCGGCTGGCCTCGCTCAATTGCGTCTGGAAATACCCTGAGGTACCCGGTAACCTCTGCGTCTCAGGCCATGCATCCCCTTCCCGGAATACCCCGATGAAGCACCCAATCCCGACCCTGCTGCTCGCCGGCTTCACCGCCCTGGCTGCCCACTCCTCCGAACCTGCCAAGGACTACTTCTTCCAGCCAAAAGACCGCATCCTCTTCCTGGGCGACAGCATCACCGAGCAATACGAATACAGCACATACATAGAACTTTATCTCACCAGCCGTTTTCCTGCCGCCAACTTCTTTTTTCTCAATGCCGGTATCAGTGGCGACACCGCTCGGGGGGGAGCCGCGCGTTTCAAGGAACAGGTCCTCGATGAAAAGCCGACCAAGGTCACCATCAACTTTGGCATGAACGATGGTGGCTACGGCAAGTTCAACGCCAAGGCCAACCAGCTCTTCATCGCTGAAACCAGCAGCATGCTGAAGATGGCCCGGGATGCGGGCGTGCGGGTGGCCCTGTTTTCGCCCAACGCCATCGATCCCCGCGTCCATCCCAATGTCACCGAATACCTGGAAACCCAGCGGGAGTTCTATTCGCCTCTCGCCACCTGTGCCCGTGAGTTTGGCGTCCCTTATGTGGACCAGTATGGCATCACCCGGGCCGCCCAGGAACGCATGACCCGGCTGGATCCCAAGGCCCAGCAATTCAAACCCTACATCGATGGGGTCCACACCCTGCCGGCTGGTGCCATGCTGATGGCCCATACCATCCTCACCGGCCTCAAGTCCCCTGCCCTGGTCAGCCAGGCCGACATCGATGCCGCCACCGGGCAGGCCCAAGGAACCGAATGCGTGCTGGGCGAACTGAAGGCCAGCAACCGGAGTGTCTCCTTCCGTCGCCAGGACCAGGCTCTGCCCTGGCCCATGCAAAAAGACTGGGCATCCATGCTTGCTTTCACCAACCAGCTCAAGGATCTGAACTGGTATGGCCTCAAGGTGGCCGGCTTGCAGGAAGGCAGATATGCGGTCAGGATCGACGGGGAAGAGGTGGCCCGCTTCAGCGCCACCGAGCTAGCCACCGGCGTCAACCTGGGCACCCTCAGCGCCGGCCCGGTCTGGAAGCATGGCCAGGACCTGTTTCAGGCCATCAATGTGAAGAATCGCCTGGTCCACAAACGGTTTTTCGGTGTGCATCTGGCCTCGCTCCTGGGCGAGCACAAGACCGTCGAACTGCAAAAGCGCCTGGACCAGATCATCGCCGCCCAGACCCGTGTGAACAAGCTGGCCCAACCCCGGGCCCATCTTTTCGAGGTCGTGGCGGCGCCGTAGCCGACCGACGCCAAAACGCCCCATTGCCCCAGCGGCACCGCTTTTTCTTCTGGAGAGACGGCCGGTTCAGTCTTTGCTACCAGCACCCCGGTGACCCCGGACAGCCGCCGTCATTCCCCCACGAATTGAAAGGCGTAGAGTTTGGCCCTTTTTAACTGAAAGCGCACACGCACCGGCTTGCCCACCAGGTGCGCCAGGCTCGTCTTCCCCTTCCAGTAAACCCGCTGGTCGATAAAATTCCCGCCAATCTCCTCGCAGTCGGCCAGGGTGTAGCCGGGAATGGGCCGGTCTTGCGAGTCGCGCAGTTCGACAAAGGCGGTCCCCATGGCCCCTGTATCGATATTGAGCCGCAGGCTGGCACCCTGAAAGGTGAGCAGCGGTGTTTGCAACCAACCCCCCTGATGACCAGTATCGGCCGACACAAAGCCATCAACACGCTGGCGAATGATGCCAACGCCCCCCAGGTCGAGGTTCTTTTTGTCGTATTCCGCTCGCAAAATGGCCCCATCGTGCAGCCGGCCTGATGAGTTGTAATACTGGTAGAGGTAGTTGCCCCGCCTCACCAACCCCGGGCCCATCACGGCATACCACCGGTCCCACTCATCGGCAAACCCCATCGGGAAATACGGCTCACGGTCCCGGCGATGCCAACTGATCCCATCCCTGCTGACGGCCAATTGAATTTCGAGGGGGCCAAAATCCTCCCATTGCCCCGGCTTGGGAGGAATGACAAAGGGATTTCGCCTCGGGGAAAAATGACGAAAGCGGGTAGTGAACATCAGGTACACATCCTGCGCGCCCTCGTACAGGGTGGCGGCGTTGTAATAGATATCCGAGTCAGGGTCGTCCTCGTCATCAGCCGCCAGGACCACCGGCACATTCGCCGTGCTCAAAAACGGCCTGGGATCCCTGGATTCATGGCATGGCCACGGCTTGAGGGGATCGTCCAGTTCAATCCGGCCAATGCGTCGCTGGTTTGGCGAGTCATAAGCCAGAGCCCGCAGGTAAACGACATATTTCCCGATCCGGCCATCCCACAGCACAATGGTCGGATTGTCGGTGAACCATGGCAAAACCCTGCCCACCTCCCTGAATTCAAGACCATCAGGAGAGGTAAAGGCATACACGCCATCCGTCTTGCGATCGAAAACCGGCTTGCTCTTCAGCAAAAACAGCTTGTAGCGCCTGGAGGGATCCGGATCGTGGTGGTCGAGGAAAATGGTGGAAAAGGAACCACCGCCGATGGACCTGCCGGTCGCCCGGAAGTGCAAACCATCATCGCTCTCATGGATAGCCACGCCATCATGGCCCAGATAGAGACGGATCTTGCCTTTGTCTTCGATGACCCGGCTGACATGCCCGTGGAAAGGTTTGCCGGAAGGGTCCAGCATCCGGCCCAGCTTTTGCCCCGGGTTGGCCCGCAAAGTCACGCCTTCGCTTTTGGCAACAAACCGGTTGTCAATAAAAAGCTGTTTTCTCGAGGCCACCGCCAACGGCAGTTCAGCCGCTGCAGGCTGTGCCACCTGCCACAAGGCCAAGCCAATCAGGAACCATGGAACCATGGGACTCCAGCCCGGGACCCATCACCAGATCGAACTCCGCGAACCCCGCCCCGGGTGCCGCTGGCCCACAACCAGCACTCACCCTGCACTGGCATCTTTGCTCATAGTTGTCACAAAACCGGATTGTGCCAGGTGCTGCCCGGCAGCAGCACGCTATCTGCCGCCTCAGGTCCCCAGGTACCCGGAACATACGAGTGCACCGGACCGGGATGCTGCAACAGGGGATCGATCACGGCCCACGAGGCCTCCACCGCATCCTGGTGCGCAACAAGGGAGGGATCACCGGCCCCGGCCCCATCCCGCAGCCTTTCATAGGCCTCGATATCCTCCACGGTCTCGTGCGACACAGTCAGCTCCACATTCTCACCGACAAAGTCTTGCCCCGGCAGCTTGCAACGGGCCCCCCAGCCGATGGTGGCATCGGGGCTCATGCGGAAACGGACATGGTTTTGCGAACTTCCCAGCTCCTGACCGCCAAAGCTGGTTTGGGGCGGGGCGCGGAAACGCACCATCACCTCGGTGCACGACACCGGCAGGGATTTACCGGCCCGGATGTAAAACGGCACATCGGCCCAGCGCCAGGAGTCGACAAACAGCCGCAGGGCCGCGAAGGTCTCCACGGTGGAGTTGGCGGCCACGCCGGCCTCGTCGAGGTACCCCGCAAACTGGCCGCGCACCAGACCGGTTGCCTCCAGGGGGCGGATCGCCTCCAGCACCTTGTTCTTCTCGTAGCGCATCCCTCCCGGGGTGTGGCTGGCGGGGGGTTCCATCGCCAGGGTGGCCAGCACCTGGAGCATGTGGTTCTGGACCACATCGCGAATGGCCCCGGCCTCCTCGTAAAACTTGCCCCGGCCCTGCACGCCGAAAGACTCGGCCATGGTGATCTGGACACTGTGGATGTGGTTACGATTCCACAGCGGCTCCAGAAACGAGTTGCCAAAGCGGAAATAGAGCATATTGAGCACCGCCTCTTTGCCGAGGTAGTGGTCGATTCGGAAAATGCTCTCCTCGGGGAAGAACCGGTGCAGCGTGGCGTTCAGGGCCTGCGCCGAGGCCAGGTCGCGGCCGAATGGCTTTTCAACCACCACCCGGGCACCCGCCCCACAGCCCGAATTCGCCAGGCCATCCGCCACGGTGGCGAACATGCTGGGGGGGATGGCCAGATAGTGCAACGGATGGCTGGCATCACCCAGGACCAAACGCAAGCGCTTGAATGTCGCCGGGTCGAGGTAATCACCGTCGATGTAGGCCAGCCGCGAGCAAAACTGCTCAATCAGGGCGGCGGGCTTTTTGGCCGCCTCAAGGCTGGCCCGCGCCCGCGCCCGCAACTGGTCGGTTGTCCAGTTGGCTTTCGCCACGCCAATCACCGGGACCCGCAACAGCCCGCGGTGCAGCAGATCGGCCAGGGAGGGGAAAATCTTTTTATAAGCCAGGTCACCCGTGGCCCCAAAAAAGACCAGCGCGTCCGATGCAGGGATCTCCGTCATGATGCGTCACCTCGCCAGCTTGACAACCGCTCCCAGGCCCAACCCCCGGTCAGCGCGGTCATTTCTTTTCCAGATGCCCGCCAAACTGGAACCGCATCGCTGAAAGCAGCTTGTCCTGGAAATCAGACTCACCCCGCGACGAAAACCGCTCGTACAGCGCCGTAGTCAGCACCGGCACGGGAACACCCTCGTCAATGGCCGCCTTGATGGTCCAGCGCCCCTCGCCGGAATCGGAGACACGGCCGGAAAACTCGCGCAAATCGGCATCTTTCTGCAGCGAGGCGGCGCTGAGATCGAGCAGCCACGACGAGATGACACTACCACGGCGCCACACCTCGGTCACCTCGGCCAGATTGAAGTCGTACTGATACATTGCCGGATCACGCAGCGGGGTGGTCTCGGCATCTATCGTATGCTGACGCTTGCCCGCATTGGCCGAATGAAGCACACCCAGCCCCTCGGCGTAAGCCGCCATGATGCCGTACTCGATGCCGTTGTGCACCATCTTCACAAAATGGCCACCACCGTTGGCGCCACAGTGCAGATAGCCCTCTTCGGCGGTGCCCTGGTTGGCGGGCCGGCCCGGAGTGGGATCGATTGTCCCCTTGCCCGGAGCCAGCGTCCGGAAAATGGGGTCGAGATGCTGCACTATCTCGTTTTCGCCGCCAATCATCATGCAGTAGCCCCGCTCCAGACCCCACACACCACCGCTGGTGCCCACATCCACATAATGAATGCCCTGGGCTGCGAGCTCTTTGGCGCGACGGATATCGTCGACATAGTACGAGTTGCCGCCATCGATCAGAATGTCGCCCGGCTGCAAATGCGGCAGCAGGTCAGCAATGGCGTGGTCCACCACCCCGGCTGGAACCATCAGCCACACCACCCGGGGACCGGTCAGCTTTGCGGCCAGATCGGCCATGTTGGTGGTACCGACGGCTCCCTGGACCACCAGATCCGCCACCGCCCGGGTCGACATGTCGAACGCCACACACTGATGGCCACCCCGAATCAGGCGAAGGACCATGTTGGCACCCATCCGGCCCAGACCGACCATTCCCAGTTGCATGGCGCATCTCCCATAATATAGTTGGCAAGCGTAAACAGTAAAAAATGAGCGGATAGTTGCATGTTATGGCAAATCGTTTGGCTTGACACCCCAGGACCGTGAAAACGGTTTCCGCTCCACACCCAGGCCAAACCGGCCGCCCCACTCACCCCTTCAGCCATTCAAAAAACCCCAATTCCTCCAGATCCGCCCGCAGTCGCGCTTGCTGCTCCCCCACCAGACCCTGGTTTGGCAACCGGGGCGGCCCCACTTCCACACCCAGAAATCCCATGGTCGCCTTGGCAGCCCCAATGTACCCATAGCTGCAAAGCAGACGCACCAGACGGGCCGACCGGAATTGCTCTTCCCGCGCGGCCTGCAGATCACCGCGCTGAAAAGCCGCCAGCAACCGCTGGTAAATCGGCGCGGCAAAATTGTAGGTGCTGCCAACAGCCCCCCCGCAACCCAGCACCAGGGCGGCCAGCAGGTACTCATCGCAGCCAAACGGCATGTCATACCTGCCACCCGCCGCCCGGAGGCACAACTGATAGGCCAGAAGATCAGAGTTCGAGAACTTGATACCTGCCAGGGTTTTCACCTGGTCGCCCGCCTTCTCCAGAAAATCGGGCATCGACAGCGACATGCCGGTCATTCCGGGTATATCGTAGTGGTAATAGGGCGTATTTGGCGCCGCCCTGGCGACATCGGCACAGCACTCCACCAGGGCTTGCAGACTGGCCGGCTTGAAATAACTCGGTGCCACCGCCGAGATGGCCGCCGCCCCCAGTTGCTCGGCCTGAGCCGCCATTGTGCGGGCATCGGCCAGGCAATTGGCACCCACATGCACCACCAGATTCAGCGGCCCGCCACGGGTCACCTCGGCCCAGCGACGGGCCAGCGCCAGGCGCTCCTCCAGGCTGAGTGACGCACTCTCGCCCGTGGTGCCGCCGATAAACACGCCGCTCACGCCGTGGCTGGCCAGATGCTCCGCCTGTTTTTCTACCAGCGCCAGATTCAGCTCGCCCGACGGGCTGAATGGCGTGTGGGTGGCGGCCAGCAGTCCGGTGATCGCAAATCGCATGGCATGACATCCCACTGGTTCTGACCGGTGCAAAGGTACCGCACCCCATTGAATCCGCGAAAAAAACCATCGCCTTATTCCGGCTGATACTTCGCGGCAAGCCGTTCGGCCCCCGCCAGCGCCGGCGTGCCGGCATACTCCTGACGCAGGCGTTCCAGAGCCTGGTTGAGCGGCGCCAGAAGATCGGCGTTGGCCGTGCGGAAGGCCGGTTTTGACGGCTCAAAAGACTTCGGCCGGCGACTGAGCTGCGCATCATAAGCGCGCACCTTCTCTTGCAGGAGCCGCGCCCGCAGCTCCCGTTGCACCTCGGGGTCCTTCCGAAGGGTGGTCAGTGCCCGCGCAATCTCCGCTGCAAAAGAAGTCCCCCGCCAACGCTGGTCCATCCCTTCCAGATCGCAGAAAGCCACCGCCTTGTCCGGTCCAGCCTGACTGTCTTCCAGACTCTGGTGCGGTCCCTCGAGAATAGCCTCCACCAGACGGACTTTCCAGGCCCGCGATACCGGATCGGCCAGGGTCAGCTTCTCCAGCCTTGCCAGTACAGCTGGCGGCTTGTCACCCTGGCGCAATGCCTTCTCAATCGCCAGCAAGGGCGCGGGTGGCCCTTCATCCCCTGCTTCGTCGCCGGTGTCCCGGGCAGCTGCATTGGCCATCAGATCCCCCACCAGCTGACGCGCGACCAATTCGGCATCGTACGGTGAACCTGAAAACCGTGCCTGCCCCAGACAGTCAAACACCACCGTGTGCGGCAGCTTGCCCAGCCCGGGATTGCGCGCCAAACGAGGCACCAGTGTCACGCTCAGGGCGGGCGCCCGTTGCGCGGCGGCCCGTCGCACCTCGGCCCGATCGGCACCCGTGCTGGCATGGCTGGCCAGCACACTCAGCCCATGCTCCGCCAGTTCCCGCTGCAATTCCGCTGACCGGGCCAGCGCCTGAAGGGCATCGGCACTCTGGGCGGCAAAAAACAGCAGCACCACCACCCGCCCCATGAGCGCACGAGCCGAAGGGGTGGGCGGACCGCTGGCCAGCTCGCCAGCCTGAAAATCCTCCAGCGACATCGCCAGTTTCGGCAAATCCTCGCGCTTACTGCTGGCCACCTTGCGGGTCCGGCTTGCCGCATTCTCAGCCCCGGACCAAAGACGGGCCAGCAACTGGAAAGTCACCGGATCGTGCTGGCGCAGTTCATCCCGGTCGCGCGGAAAATACTGCAACCTGTCGAGATAAGCACACGACATCTCGGCAAAAAACTCGGCGGCACTCGTGGCGGCATACGAACCGCGCTCCAGCTTGCCACGCTCGAGGGCCTGCTGGTAGGCAGCCTCGATCTGCGGGTTGTTGAAACCCAGAATGGTATGATGCACCGCATGAACCATCTCGTGAAGCAGCACACACCGGTCGCTTTGCTGGCCAGGCTGGTGCTCGCGGGTGAGGTTCCGCATAGACAGGATGGAGATGTTGTTCGCCTTCAGCGGATTCCTGCCCGCTTGCAGCATGCCACGCTGCGAGCCGCCATAGTACACCGCCAGGGCGTTCCCTTCCCTGCCATTGCCCAGCGGCTGCACTTCATCCCATTCAGCCCAGATGACCAGCTTGCGCAATTCAGCCAGCGCCTGGGTGTGGACTATCCGCCCCAGAATCTTCAATTCTCCCTCAAGAACCTGCAGGGGGCTTATGGTCTGCTTCTCGGGCGGCTCAATCACCCGGGGATCGGCCAGCACCGTGAAACCAGCCACTTGCAAGGTGCGGTAGCCCGGCACCCTGACCGGCAATTCCGTCAAATCCACACCGCCGAGGGTCTTTTTCACGGGCATCTGCCCGGAAGTCAGCAGCAGCGCGGCAGCCAGGAATAAAAGCATGCGATGCCCTCTTGCGAAATCCTTTCCCGCCAGCTTAGCCTGTAGCTTGCGCTACCACGAGAAAATGTTGCGAAATCGGAAAAATTCCACCATGCCCAACCCGGTCGACCGTCGCACGACCCTGGCCGCCCTGAGCGCCCTGGTCGCCGGCCTGACCCACGGGGCATACACGGCCCGGGAAGATTCCCGGGCGGAAAAGTCCCTCCAGAACTTTCTCGACACCTGGGTGGTCAACGAAAAAATCCCCGGTTTGAGTCTGGCGGTGGCCCGCGACGGCAGGCTGGCCCATGCGGTGGCCGCCGGGGTGGCTGACCCGGCCACTGGCGAGAAACTCACACCCACCCACCTCTTCCGGGTGGCCAGCGTTTCCAAGCCACTCACCGGCCTGGTGGTGGCCCGCCTGATCGAGCGCGGCCTGCTCAAGGCCGATGCGCCGGTGCACGCCCTCCTCGGTCTGCCCAAACCCCGGGACGAACGCTGGACCCAGGTGACCGTGGAGCAGTTGCTGCGCCATACCGGCGGCTGGGACCGCGACAAGTCTTTCGACCCGATGTTTCGTTCCGTCACCATCTGTGCCGAAGCCAGAACTGATGGGCCGGCGCGGCCCGATCAGGTCATCGCCTACATGCTCCGGAAGCCGCTCGACTTCCAGCCGGGTAGCCGCTTCGCCTACTCCAACTTCGGCTATTGCCTGCTGGGCCGGCTGATCGGGAAAGTCACCGGCCTCAGCTATGAACAGGCCACACGGCAGGAGGTACTCACTCCCCTGGGTATCAGCCGGATGCGCCTGGGCCGGACACTCCGCGAAAAAAAGGCACCTGCTGAAGTCGTCTACAGCGACACGCGTGGCCGACGGGGCAATTCTGTGATGGGCATGGCGGGGCAGGTCGATGAGCCCTACGGCTGCTGGTGCCTGGAAACGATGGATGCCCATGGCGGCTGGCTAGCCACCCCCGCGGATCTGGTCCGCTGGGGGGTGGCACTGGATGAGTCTGCAAGACCAGCCCTGCTGAAGCCCGCCACCATCCAGCGCATCTGGTCCAGGCCACCCGGGGACAACCCAAAAGAATCCACCTGGTACGGCTGGGGCTGGCAGGTTCGCCAAACCGCGCCAGGCAAGCTCAATGCCTGGCATAACGGGTCGCTGCCTGGCACCGCCTCCCTGCTGGTCCGTCGCCACGACGGGCTGGTCTGGGCTCTCGCGGCCAACACCAACGCCAACCCGGCAGGCAAACCCTTGTCAGGCGTGCTGGATGGGCTGATCCACCGGGCGGTCAATTCCGCCCTGCCGCTTGATGGCCACGACCTTTTTCCGAAAATGGGCCTGAAAACAGCTCGTTAAGACCGGCTGATGCCACCCGGCAGAATTACCAGCCTGCCCGGAGCAACCAGCGCTGCAAAGGCTCAAAGGTCCCCCCCTCGCACTCGTCAAACGGGTTGCGCCAGCAACAGGCACTTCCAGATGTTGTCAGCCGGATAGTTTTCGAAATAGAGGATCCGGTACTTGTAGCCCGCCAGGGCTGCCAGGATTGCCGTCCTGTTTCCCAGGTTGGAAACACTGACACATACTTCACCACCCGGGATCAGGTGATGCCTGGCCTCATCCATGAAGCGCGTGAACAATTGACCCCCAGAATCGCAGGCCATAACCTCGATCGGGCTTTCCACCGGCTTGTCCATCAGCGGGGTATTGAAAAGAATCAGGTCAAATTGCTGACCTTCCACGGCGGCAAGCAAGTCCGACTGGAGCGCCCTGACCTCGACCCGGTTGAGGCGGGCATTATTCGCGGCGCACGCCACGGCTTCCGGATTGATGTCGAGCAGGGTGACCCCGCGCCCAGCCGCGGCCAGGCAAATCCCGATCGCGCCGCAGCCGGTGCCGACTTCCACAATGCGCTGTCCCAGACGGGGTAATTCACTCAGCAGGCCGCGGTACATGAACCGGGTGCTGCTGAATTCGTCAGGGTGATAAATGCCTGCCGGGCAAACGAATTTGAGTCCACCCACCTCGAATGCGTCGAGCGTCCGGTGGGAGGCCAAAAATTCAACCTGGGGATCGCTACGCACCGCCGCGCGGTCATAATGCCAAGGGTAGCTTTCCAGACAATCCAGATCCATTGTTGCCATTATTGCGTTCCACCGGGAAGACATACGGATCAATCGGGCGCATAAACGGTCCGGCCACCATCAACGGGCAGACAGGTGCCATAAAGGTAGTCGTTGTCGATAAAAGCCAGCACAGCCTGGGCGACATGATTCGGACTGCCCTCGCGTCGGGCCAGCGTCGCCGCGACCACTTCAAGACGAACCGCTTCCGGCATGTCGGTGGGTAGCTGGACCGGACCGGGCAGGATGCAGTTGACGCGGACACGCGGGTTGCGGGCCGCCAGCTCCACTGCCAGGCAACGGGTGAGGGAATGGACAGCACCCTTCGACATGAAATAAGCCACATAGTCACGATAGGGCCGCACTTCGGCCCAGTCGCCGATATTGACAATGCACCCCCCTTCGGGTTGCTTCACCATCGCGAGTCCAGCCCGCTGGGCGCACAGGAATGAGCTGAGCGCATTCGCCTCGAAATGATGCCGCACATCGGCAGCGGTGACCTGTTCGAGCTTTTTGCTGTCCCAGATACCAGCGCAGTTGACCAGCACATCCAGCCTGCCAAAGCGTTCCAGCACCCCATCCACCAGCGCGTGAACGCTGGATTCATCGCGGAGATCGGCCTGATAGGCAACGGCTTCGATACCCTGGCTCTGAAACAGGGCAACCGTCTCGGCAGCTTCGGTGGCCGACTGGAAATAGTGGACGGCGATGGCATAGCCACGCCTGGCCAGGGCATTGGCGACGTGCCAGCCAATCCGCTGCTTGCCGCTGGCGGTTATCAGGGCCACCTTGCGATCGCTCATAGTGCCATTCCCCATGCGAAAAATACCGGTCTGGACGAAAAACCAACCTTACGCCCATTTCACGCTATCTGTCCCGACAGGTGTTGGCAACGAGTCCTGTCTTGATGCCAGTGGTCAAAAGGCGCGGCTCACACCCGGATGTGAACCCCGTTTTTCTCGAGCTTGCGCAAAAACAGCCAGCACAGGCCCATTTGCAGACCCCACGCCGAGAGCGCAAACCAGGCGGGTGAATCCTTCGGCACATAGTGGCGGATGGGGTCTTCCAGCATGCCCAGAATGATATAAGCCACCAGGGCGTTGCCCCCGAGTGTGTCCAGCACACTCCAGCGCCAGTGCAAACGGTCGCACAGCACCACAAACAGGCCCATAACGGCCATACTGAAGCCAGCCGCGAACAGCAGGTAGGTGACACTGCCAGCCCTTTGGCTCATGGTCCAGTAATTGAGCGACCTGGGATCGGCCGGGGGCAGAAACGGAGGCTCCAGGAGCCAGCGGCTGCCATCGTTGGGTGCGAAACGCAGATTCAGGCAGCTCAGGGCGTAGGCTGCCAGCATCAGCAGCACGCCCCAGCCCAGCAGCCGGGCCACTGGCCTGCCTTGCCCTTCGGGTTGCGAACACCAGTCGTAGGCGAAGGATCCCGCCAGCAGCGGCAGCGTCCAGGTGAGAAAGCCCAGAGGGCCGCCATCGATGGCAACCGGGTTGGTGAGGGTCCATTGGTAGTTGAACCAGAGTGACAGAGCCACATGTGCCAGGGCCGAAACCACCGCCCAGGCCAGCCGCTGACCCGGGCCCCGGGTGATAACCGGCAGCACCCACAGGCTGGTGACGCCAATATGGGTAAGGGTCTGGAAGTAGTCGCGCTTGAAAGCAGCCTCCAGGAAGGCTGGCAGGGTGAAACCGCGCAACTCTTCCCAGGTTTTCACCCCGCCACTGACGCCGTGGACCGCGAAGGCCACCAGCAACAGTCCCAGACAGCGCACCAGGCCTTTGCGCATGGCAGCGCCGTAACCGTCGCGCCCGATGGTTTTCAGCAAGGTGAGGCGAAAAGCGAAACCCACCGCGAAAAAAAACTGTGGCATGATGGCATCGGCATAGCTGAAGTAGCTATGGTGGTGGCCTATCACCTGGGGCATACACAGGTAGCCACCCAGAAAATTCACAAAGGCCATCCCCAGCACCGTATAGCCACGGAACTGGTCAAGCGAGGCCACCCGCGCTGGAGGCGCCTGGGGGAGTGCGGTGGTATCCAGGGTGTCACGCCTTCCTGTGGGCCCGTTGGTGGATCAGCAGCAGGGCTTTTCTATGGCGGGGCCCGGTTGATGCCAGTCCCATCCATCAGGGTGTTTGACCTTGGCCCCTGGTGATGACATACTGGATTGGCCCGCCCCCGGATTGTCGCCCGCCACGGGATCGACTCATGCTGCATCGCCGGTCTCTACTGCGTTCGTTGCCGATCACTTTGGCGGGTGCCTGGTGTGCTGGCATGGATCGCCTCACCCTGGCCAGACCCGTGGCACCCCGCGCCAAACGGGTGGTGATGATCTTCAATTCGGGCGCGCCCAGCCATCATGACCTGTTCGACCCCAAGCCCGACGCCCCTGATACTATCCGCGGGCCTTTCAAAGCCATCTCCACCCGGATTCCCGGCGTGCGCTTCACCGAGCTGATCCCTGAACTGGCCAGCCGTGCGGACAAGCTCTCGCTCATCCGCACCCTGCATCATACACACACCCAGCACAACTCCGGCATGCACTGGTCGATTGTTGGCCGCCCCTACCGGCTGGACAGCACCCTGATCAATCCCGGCCCCCAGGATCACCCCTCGCTGGGCACGCTGGTGGGTTGGCTCACCCGCCGTGAAGAACCAACCCGCCTCTTCCCGCCCTATGTCATCACGCCTCACCCCCACTGCGACAGCTTCGCCTACATCACCCCCGGCCAGTTTGGCGGCTGTCTGGGCCGTGACAACGACCCGCTGGTGGTCGCTGCCGACCCGGCAGCGCGGGATTTCCGCATGCCCTCCCTGGAACCCGCGCCCGAACTCACCAGCGAAAGGTTGCGTGGCAGAAACGATTTGCTGGGTGGACTCTCCGGCCCGCACCCCATGCTCGATGCCCTGCGTCGCCGGGCAGGTGAACTGGTAGGCAGCCCGGCGGTCCGATCCGCCTTCGACCTGTCACGCGAGCCTGCCCGGGTGCGTGACCGCTATGGCCGACATACCTGGGGGCAGTCACACCTGCTGGCGCGCCGGCTGCTCGAAGCGGGCTGCCGGTTTGTCACCACAGTGAATGGCCCCAGCATTGTCTGGGACACCCATAAAGACAACTTCAACAGCCTGAAAAACCGCTTGGTCCCGCCGATGCAACAAGGCTTTGTAGCCCTGCTCGATGACCTCGAGGAGCGGGGGATGCTGGCCGACACATTGGTGGTGTGGCTGGGTGATTTTGGCCGCACTCCCACCATCAATGCCGATGCCGGGCGCGACCACTGGCCCAACTGCTTCACCGCCATCGTGGCGGGCGGCGGGCTGCAAATGGGCCGGGTGGTAGGTGCCAGCGACCGCATCGGCGCCTACCCCAAAGACTCCCCCCACACCCCGGCCGACCTGCACGCCACCATCCTGTCGGCGTTGGGCTACGAACCCCAGGGCACCTTCTTCAGTACCGCCGAGGGGCGACCCTCGCCCCTGTCGGAAGGCACGCCCATCCGGGCACTGCTGGGTTGAAATCCGGGGCCCGGTCCTTTCCAGCCCTAATCCCCCAGCATGCGCCGGCCCGGCAAACGATAGTCGAGTGGGGGTTTCTGGGCTTTGTCCAGCAGGGGCAGGTAGGGTTTACCGTCCTTCCGACGGGCCTGCTCGCCCTTCGCGGCCTCGATGAGGGCCGGATTGGTCAGCAAATCAACCGCCGTGGCGGCCAGCACCCGCGAGGCCAGCACCATCCCCTTCTTGCCGATGGTGGTGCCGCCCGAGGCCACCGCCTGCCACGAGTGCCCCGGGGTGCCAGGTACCCAGGTGGCCGCATAGAAGCCCGTTGTTGGCACCACCCACGACACATCTCCCACATCGGTTGAGCCATTGGTCACCTTGCCCGACTGGTCCGCCACCTCGCGGACTGATTCCACCGGCGGCGCCTTGTCGGGAAAGGTGTCAGCCAGACGGGCGGCAAAGGCCAGTTCCGCGCTGTCGTAGGCAAGATTGTTCAGGGTCTGGAGGTTTTCACGGGTGATACGGGCCAGGGTGTCGTTGGGCAGGATCTGCATCGTGCCGCCCAGGGGAACCACTTCCAGACGGGTTTCGGTGGCCAGTGCGCCAGCCTGGGCGCATTTCAACAGGCGTGGCCACAACTGTGAGACCACCTCAGCCCTGGGATGGCGCACATAAAAGAACCCTTCCGCGAATTCGGGTACCACATTTGCCGCTCCGCCACCTGAGGTGATGGTGTGGTGCAGGCGGGTGCCATCCGGGGTGTGCTCCCGCAACATTTCAGCGGCGTGGATGGTGAGCAACAGCGCATCGAGCGCGCTGCGCCCCTTTTCAGGCGCACCCGCAGCATGGGCTGCCTGGCCATGGAAGCGGAACTTGGCGGCAATGCGCGCCAGGCATGAGGCATCACCTGCCGTGTTGCGGTTGCCGGGGTGCCAATGCAGCGCGGCATCCACATCGGCAAACAGGCCCTCCCGCACCATGAAGGCCTTGGCGGCGCCGCCTTCCTCGGCCGGGCAACCATAGAACCGCACTGTGCCCTTCACCTCCCCAGTTTTCAACAGGTCAGCCAGGGCCATGGCGGCAGTAGCGCTGGCCACGCCGAAAAGATGGTGCCCACAGGCCTGCCCATAGCCGTTGCCATTGGGCCGCGGCTTACGGAAGGGTACCGCCTCTTGCGACAGTTCAGGCAGCGCATCATATTCCCCCAGGATGGCGATAACCGGCTTGCCCGAGCCAGCCTCGGCGATGAAAGCGGTGGGGATACCGGCAACGCCCCTCCTGACACGGAATCCCTCCCGCTCCAGGGCATCGGAGAGCAGCGCCGACGACTGCTTCTCCATATATCCCGGCTCGGCGAAGTCCCATATCTTCATGGCCATTTCCCAGGCCACGCCGGCGCGGGACTCGGCAGCCTTCACAGCCGCCGCTTTGGGCCCGGAGCCAGGTTCGACGCCAATCAGCAGCGCGGAACAGGCCAGCAATGAAACGATCATGGATTCTTTCCTTCCGGGTACAGGCCCAGGGTGGTGAGAACGGTCCAGGCATACAGGCGGTGACCATGGTCATTGGGGTGGTTCAGACCATTGCCGGTCAGGTCGAGGTCGTTCTGATTGGCCATTTGCGCCTCCCAGACGGCGGTCACATCCGCCAGAGCCACACCTGGCCCGGTCAGGCTTTTCAATTGATCGCGGTACTGGGCGAACATTGCCCTCGGTGTGTGAATCCATTCCTTATTGCCCAGCATGGAACTCACCAGAACCACTTCGGCATCGGGCAGGTCCGCACGGATTTTTGCCAGCAGTTCGGCGGTGCGCTCCCGGTACCACCCGGGGTCTTTGCGGCCCACATCGTTCATGCCATAGGCCACAATCACCAGATCGGGGTGGCAAGGGGCCAGTTTGGGCCAGTCGGCCACGCCGAAAGCGATGCTCGTACCCGAGATGGCGAAGTTCACCAGGCGCACATCCGAGCCTGTCAGCCGCTGGATGTTGCTGGCCACCAGATCGGGATAACCTGGCTGGCCGGGCGGAGCCTTGGCGAGGGCGCTGGCATCGAGACCTGTAGAGATGCTGTCACCTGTCACGGCAATTTTGAGAAACTTTTTCCCCTTCAGCAGCGCGCTGGACTTTGGCAGCAGGTCCGCACTGCTGGCAGGCCGCGCCCCAGGCCAGGGAACCGTGGTGGTGTAAGTGATTTCCACCTGGCGGTCGTGGAACCAGCGGCCAGGCCCGTAGAGCATGGCCTGTTTGGGATTGCCAACACGGTGCAGGTAAGACTTTGGTGACCCGGCCGGGGGGTACAGATCGCTTTGGCGCAGTGTCAGTGCAGGTCGGGGGCCGGTGAAGACCAATCGCGCGCGTTCCGTATCAACCGTGAAGTCGGTGCCAGCCAGATAGGTCTTTTCGCCGTTGCTGGAGCGCACTTCCAGAACTTGCCCGGGTTGGCGAGCCAGCCTTGCTGTGGGAGCCCCTCCCTCCGTCTCCTCAATGACCACGCTGGATTCCCGTTCCACACGCGGTCCCGTCCAGGGAGGGGCACCCAGCACCAGCGGGTTATCGGCATAACCCGCCGTCACAAGAAGGTAACAGCCAAACAGGGAAAAACTCATGATGACACCCCGGACGCATGACTCATGAACCACTCACTCCGATGCGCCGATGATATCCGAGCGGAAGGCCGGGCTAAAGGGGAGGCGGGGTTATAGCCTGAAGTTGGAGTGCAAACCGATACCGCGGCCGGGGCACCCAATCGAGGCAAGACAACAATTCAGGGGCGGTTGGCGGAATCATGCCGCCACCGCCTGGCTTTCTGGTGAACAGCACCGCGATGGGATAAGATACGCTTGCGGTATCACCCTGTTGGCCCCTCCTGGCTACTCTATGCGTGGCTATTTTGCCTGCCTGCTTTTCAGCCTGAGCTTGTCTGTCCCATGCAGGGCAAGCGAGCCAGCCACCGATGATTTCGCCTTTTTTGAGAAGAAAATCCGCCCGCTTCTCACGCAACAATGCCTCAAGTGCCATTCCCGGCAAGCTCAGACCAGCGGCAAGCTGCGTGGTGGCCTGTTGCTCGATTCAGCGGCCGGTTGGCAAAGGGGCGGCGACACCGGGCCGGCCATTGTCCCCGGCAAGCCGGGCGATAGCCTGTTGATCCGGTCTTTAAGCCATGGTGCCGATCTGAAAATGCCGCCTTCTGGAAAACTCCCGGCGGCAATGATCGCTGAACTGACCGAATGGGTTCGCCGTGGCGCACCTGACCCACGGGTTGACACGCCCGCCACAAACCACCGGCAAACAGGCCTGACGGTGGCGGAGGGCCGCGCTTTCTGGTCCTACCGCCCGGTAGCCAGCCCGCCGGTTCCCCCCGTGAAAAACCCCACCTGGCCCGCTGGCACCATCGACCACTTCGTTCTGGCCAGCCTCGAGGGCAAGGGGTTGGTCCCCGCCGCCGAGGCCGACCGCCTGACGCTGTTCCGCCGGCTGAGTCTGGATCTGACCGGCCTCCCGCCAAACCCCGTCGACGCCCTGGCCTTTGCCAACTCCACCGATGCCCGTTTTCTCGAGCAGGCTGTTGATCGGCTGCTGGCCTCACCGGCATTCGCCGAACGGTGGGCGCGTCACTGGCTCGATGTGGCCCGCTATGGGGAAAGCGTGACGCTGCGGGGCTTTATCTTCCCCAACGCCTGGCGCTACCGCGATTTTGTCATCGACGCCTTTGCCGCCGATATGCCCTACGATCAGTTCCTGCGTTTGCAGATCGCCGGCGACCTGATTCCAGGCGCCAACCCTTCCGAGGCCGCCCGCAACCGGGTGGCCACCACTTTCCTCGTGTTGGGCGACAACAATTTCGAGGAGCAGGTAAAAAAACAACTCGATATGGATGTGGTGGATGACATGCTCGAGGCTATCGGCTCTGGCATGCTGGGCCAAACGATCACCTGCGCGCGCTGCCACGACCACAAGTTCGATCCCATCCCCACCCGTGACTATTACGCGCTGGCCGGCATCCTTGCCAATGTCCAGGCTATGGAGCATGCCAATGTGTCGAAATGGATCGATCTGCCTTTGCCGCTGGATGCCGCCACCGAGGCCACACTGGCCGCCCATGAAAAGCACTTGGCAGAGTTGGAGAAGCAAGTCAAAGCCCTCCAGGGTGATAGAGCCACCCAGGGGGTGCTGCCACTGAAAGACGCGCCCGGCATCGTCATCGATGACACCCAGGCCCGCAAGGTGGGCGACTGGCAACATTCCACCCACAGCGGCACCTACCTGGGCACAGGTTACCTGCATGACAAGAATGCGGGCAAAGGTTCCAAGTCACTCACCTTCCAGCCAGTGGAACTGCCCGCCGGCCGCTATGCGGTCTGGCTGGCCTATTCGCCTGGCGACAGCCGTTCAACCGCTGTGCCTGTGACCATTTTCTGCTCCCAGGGCGAGGTGGAAAAGAGCATCTCCCTGCGGGCGCAGCCCACGGTGGAGGGACGGTATGCGTCGCTGGGCGAATACCGTTTCGAAAAAAATGTCGGCTATGTGACCCTTTCGAACCAGGGAACCACCGGGCATGTCACCGCCGACGCGGTGCTTTTTGTGCCGCTGGATCGCGCCACAGCCACTCCAGCGGGTGAACAACTCGAGTCGCTTCGCAAAAAACTGAAAGCGGCCCAGGCCAACGGCCCCGACCGGCCACGGGCAATGGGGGTACGCGAGCGGTCTACCATCACCGACGCCAGAATCCACATCCGTGGCCAGGTCGCCACCCTGGGCGCCCCGGTCCCCCGGGGATTTTTGCAAGTGGCCTCCAGCCCAAAAGCTCCCACCCTGCCAGCCGGCCAAAGCGGGCGCCTGCAATTGGCCGACTGGATAGCTTCAGTGGATAACCCCCTCACCCCGCGCGTGTATGTCAACCGTGTCTGGCACTGGCTGCTGGGCGCAGGGCTGGTGCGCACGGTCGACAACTTTGGTACCACGGGCGAGAAGCCCAGCCACCCCGAACTGCTCGACCATCTGGCCCAAAGCTTCATTCAGGAAGGCTGGAGTGTGAAAAAGCTGGTGCGCCAGATCGTGCTCTCAAAAACCTACCGGCAGGCTTCGGGGGTGGCCAACCCGCTCGACCCTGAGAACCGCCTGCTCTGCCACGCCAACCGGCGCAGGCTCGATGCCGAGTGTATCCGGGATGCCCTGCTGGTGGCGGGGGGCAACCTGGCCCCGGGCGGGCATGGCTCCGCCGGCTTTGCCAAAGCCGAGTCCGACTACGGTTTCAGCACCCACGCCCTGACCCGCAGCCTGTACCTGCCGGTCTTCCGCAATGTGGCCGACCCATGCCTGGAAGTGTTTGACCGCGCCAATCCCAGCCGGGTGGTAGGCACCCGCGACACCAGCACCGTGGCCCCCCAGGCGCTGTTTCTGCTCAACAACCCGCTGGTGGCAAGCCAGGCCAGCCTGGTCGCCCGTCGCGTGCTGCAAGACACGAGCCTGCAAGACGACCGGGCCCGCTTCGAGCGCCTTTGGCTGCTGCTTTTGGGCCGCCACCCCACTGAGGGCGAACTGGCCCAGGCACGGCAGCACACGGCGCATGCCGCATCAGCTCAAGAGTCCTGGACCACCCTGGCCCACGCCCTGTTCGCCACACCCGATTTCCGCTATGTGGATTGACCCACCCATGAGCCAGCCCCCACAGATATCCCGCCGAGCCGCCTGGCGTGCCGCCGCCTGTGGCTTTGGCTCGCTGGCCTTCGCGGGCCTGGCTGCCCCGGCCCGGCCCGGCACACTGCCGCCCCATCACCCGGCGCGGGCCAGGCGGATCATCTTTGTCTTCATGCAAGGCGGCATCAGCCAGGTCGACAGCTTCGACCACAAACCCCGGCTGGATACCGACGATGGCGCCATGCTGTCGTTTGATGACGCCCGGGTGCTCGCCAACACCGGCATGCGCGGTGGCAATCACCGGGTTATGAAATCCCTGTGGCGATTCGCCCGGCATGGGCAATGTGGCCACTGGGGCTCCGAACTTTTCCCCCACATCAACCAGCAGATGGATGACCTCTGCTTCATCCATTCGCTCCACACCGAAGGGGTGGCGCACGGCCCCGCCACGCTATTCCTCCACACAGGCACCACCACGCAAATCCGCCCTGGCATGGGTGCCTGGGTCCACTATGGGCTGGGCACTGAAAACAACAATCTGCCCGGCTTTGTCACTATCGCCCCGTCACCCGGCAACGGCGGCGCCCGCAATTATGGCAGTGCCTTCCTGCCGGCATCCACCCAGGGCACCGCGCTGGGCAAAGCGGGTTCCACTTTACCCAAAGATCCCGTGCGCGACCTCAAGCCCGGTGCCGATGGCGAAAAAATCATGCGCCTTTTACCGGGTCTGATGGCCGAGCAAAAGGCGCTCCACCCGGCGGACCAGGCCATTGAGGCGGTGGGTGAATCCTACGAATTGGCCGCCCGGATGCAGCTCGCCGCGCCAGGCATTCTCGACCTGCGCGGCGAGACACCCGAAACCTTGCGCCTGTATGGCATCGACCACAAACCCACAGATTCCTTTGGCCGCCAGTGCCTGCTTGCCCGCCGGCTGGTGGAATCGGGCGTTCGCTTTGTGCAGGTCACCTACGGTGATGGCAGCGCCAACCCCGCCTGGGATCAGCACAGTGATATGCCACAGCACGCCAGACACGCCCACGCCGTGGATCAACCGGTGGCGGCCCTGCTGATCGACCTCAAACGCCGTGGCCTGCTGGATGACACCATCGTCTGGTTCGGTAGTGAGTTCGGGCGCACCCCCTATGCCCAGCAGAACGGCACCGGCCGTGACCATAACCCCGGTGGTTTCACGGTTTTTCTGGCGGGGGGCGGCTTCCGGCGCGGATTCTCCTTCGGTGCCACCGATGAATTCGGCTCGCTGGCCGTGGAAAACCGCGTCCACATGCACGATCTGCATGCCACACTGCTGCATCAGTTGGGCCTCAATCATGAACGGCTCACATTCCGCCACGCTGGCCGTGATTTCCGCCTGACCGATGTACAAGGTCGGGTGGTGCGGGAGGTGCTGGGGTAAGGATCGCCAGGGTAGCAGCGTGGTAATCCACCTGGAGCAGCCGGGGCGAACAACTCCAGGGCCTATGAAAATACCCCGTTATCAGGCCACTGTCTCAGGGGGCCTTGCCGGCGCCTATCCGCCCGGTGTGGTCGATCGACAAGGTTCTGCCATCGGTATGCCTCAAGGTCACAACGCTATATCGGTGTCCCCCGGATGTGGCGCTGGCGGTCTGGCTTACCTGCCATTCCCCGGGCAAGACGATAGGGCTCTTGAACCGGTTGGCATCGGTTTGCGGGTTCGTTAGCCAGGCCTGGTGGAAGCGGCCCAACCACATCCGGGGCATGGCGGTGTCATCGGTTGGCAACGGTTTCATGCCATCTCCCGCATTCACAAACACCACACTGCCCCAGCGATCAGGAAGGTGCATGTTGATCTCGGCCTGGGAAGACCAAACCCAGTTGGCTTCCGGCTGGTTGGCTTTTTTCACATACTTGCCCTGCTTCAGGGCAGCTTCGTCCCATTGCCATTCAACCCGCGAAAAATTGATGCGCCAACGGTCACCCGGCCTGGGCACGCCACCGCCAATTTCCCCAAGGCTACGCCAGGGAATGGCGATCTCAACAGTCCAGGCGGTGTCCGTGTCGGTAGGGTTATTGAGAGTCCCCTCAACGCCGATCGCTACCCGCAGTCCCTTGATTTCCCAGCTATCGAGAGCTCGGCCACCGTTGCGATATGGCTTGGTCAGCAGCAGGTCCCAGGTGGTGCCAAGGGCGTTGAGCTCCAGCTCACCATAATCATGGCAATCACCATCGGGGTCGATAAAGACCTCGAAATCATTGTCGGCATGGAAAATATAGCTATCGTGGTACTTCAGGGTGCCCTGCAAGTGGGGCTCCTCAAGCCTGGCAGCGATATACAGGCCTTGATCATCCCACACCATTTTCACCCGTGTGGCGTAGAGCGGTTTCGGTTTTTCCGCCCCCTCAATATCGACAAATGGGTCACTCCAGACCGCCTGGGCCCAGCAAGGATCATCCAGCTTACCGTCAATCATCGGCATCGTAATGGCCTTCGGGGCAGCCTGGCTGAACGGCCCCTTCAGAGCTGGCGCACCCTCAGGCACCCGCATGGCAACCACCAGCCCTGCAACGCAGGCGCACGACACCAGGCACACAATGACAATGAACCGGCTCACTGATACTTCTCCATGAGTGTCAGGGGGAGGAAAAAAAGCGCCCAGGTTGCAAGAAATCGGTCATCCCTGGCAACCAGAAGATTAACTCAAGATACCAGAACCAGACAAAAATCCGGCAGACCAGGAGAAGTCCGCAACCTATCACCTTCTTTTGTCACTTCCAGGAAACCCTTATCCATAAAGCAACTGCCACCGTTGCCTGCCAAAACCATGCTAACTGGGTAAAACCAGGGCTTCCCGGCAGCAAAACCCTGGCCACATGATCTTGCCACATCCGGGTCTACCAAGCCCAGGGAAAGCGAGAATCCGATTCAAACAAAAAAAAGAACCCGGCGGTCTCCCTCCGGGTTCTTTAAAATTTGATCCAGCGGACTCTCAAGCCGCTTTTTTCGGGACAGTCACAGGAACCTCATCCGGAGGAAGCACATTGAGGTTGCGAGTAGTGTAATCAACCATGAAGAAGGTCAAAAGCACCGTCAGGATAAAAAGCGAGCAAAATATCACTACTTTGGTGAGGGGACTACTCTCATAGACATGCATGAAGAAAAGCACCACCAGGGCGGCCTTGACCACCGCAATGCCTAAAGCAATCGGCGTGCTGAAGGCGCCCAGATTGAGGGTGGCCACAAAATAGGTGACAATGGTCAAAACCACCAGCACCAGAAAGTTGCTCACATACATCCACACCGGCGCCGGGGGGTGCATGCCATCATGTTCGTGTGCGCTCATCGTTGCAGGCTCCCATCAGAGACAATCCGGTTCACACAATCCAGCCGCCCCACCTTAGTGGGAACCCTGAAGGTGAGCCCCAAGCAAATAAAGCAAAGGATACAGGAAGATCCACACCAGATCGACAAAGTGCCAATACAACCCAATTGATTCCACAGGCACAAAATAAGAAGTAGTGTAATACCCCTTGTAGGCGTAAAACATCACCACCAGCATCACGCCAAAACCGACCAGCATATGCAAGGCATGCAGACTGGTCATGCTGAAGTAAAGGAAGAAGAACATCTTCCCCTGGCGAGACTCGGGGTTAGCCTGGTCTTTGGCATAGTAGGTTTGAGGCGCACGAGCCTTATACTCGGGGTGCTCATGGGTCACATGCATTTCGCGAGCATAAGACCAGCAAAAATCACTGGTGGGGAACACATGAATGGCTGCATCATGGCGCCATTCAAATGCCTTGACGCCCAGGAACATCACGCCAAAAACAATAGTGGCTGCCATCCAGGCAATAATGCCCTTCGACCTGCCTTGCTGCGCGGACCGCACAGCCAAAGCCATGGTCACCGATGAGAACAGCAGGATGATCGTGTTGATGCCACCCAGGAAAGGGTCAAGGATATTGCTTGCTTGCTCGAAAACCTTCTCGAACTTGTGGCGATAAACGGTGTAGGCGCCAAACAGGCCGCCGAAAAAAAGCACTTCAGTGGAAAGGAACATCCACATGCCCAGATTGCCGGCATCGTGCTGTTGGGCATGATTGACAAAATGATGAGCCAGATCAGGAGCACCGTGGTGCCCCTGATCATGACCGGCTGTCGCGGCGGGCGCCTTGGCTTCAGTGTGCAAGGGTATGCTCCTTGGACGATAGAGAATTATAGTTGTAGGGCTGCTCGGTCACCACTGGCTGCCCCTCAAAGTTGTGGGGTAATGGTGGCGAAGCGGTGTGAGTCCACTCCAGGGTGGTCGCACCCCACGGATTGGTGGGAGCCTTTTTGCCCCAGAAAGCAGCATAAGTGAGGTAACAGATCGGGAGAATGTACCCAAGGCCTAGAATTGTGGCGCCTGCTGTTGAAAAAACATTCAAAACCTGAAACTCAGCGGGATACTCATGATATCGGCGCGGCATGCCCAGATAACCGAGCAAGAACTGCGGGAAGAAGGTCAGGTTGAAACCGGCGAAAATAAGAGCTGCTGAAAGCTTGGCCAAACCTTCGTTGTACATGCGCCCGAAAATCTTCGGCCACCAATAGTGAAGGCCACCCATCAAACCGATTATCGCCCCGCCCACCATCACATAATGGAAGTGGGCAACAACAAAGTAAGTGTCGTGCAAATGGATATCAGTACCCAGCGTAGAAAGAAACAGTCCGGTCAAACCGCCAATCGTGAACAGGGCCACAAAGCCATAACCAAAAAGCATGGGACTGTCGTTGCTGATGGACCCCTTATACATGGTACCCAACCAGGTGAATACCTTGATGCCCGAAGGAATAGCCACCGAGAAGGTCAGTAACGAGAAAAACATGGCGGCATAAGGAGAAAGGCCCGAAGTGAACATGTGATGGGCCCAGACGATAAAACTGAAAACCGCAATGGCAATACTGGACCCGGCAATCATCTGGTAACCAAAAATGGGTTTGCGGCTAAAAGTGGTAATCAGTTCGCTAGCCACTCCCAAGGGCGGTAAAATCATGATGTAAACAGCGGGATGGCTGTAAAACCAGAAAAGATGCTGGTAAAGAACCGGATCGCCACCCAGTCTTGGATCGAAAATACCAACCCCCAGCAGCCGCTCCACAGCCAACAGCGCCAGTGTAATGGCAATAACAGGGGTGCCAAGCAACTGAATGATGCTGGTGGCATACAAAGCCCAGACCAGCAGGGGCAAACGGAACCAGGTCTGGCCTGGTGCCC
>QWOS01000115.1 GCA_003669555.1 Planctomycetota bacterium | reverse complement strand
GCCAATCACAATCTTGACATCCACCCGTACCTGCGCGATGTCATCGAAAAGGTGCCCGTGCTCATGGCCGAAGGCAAACCACTCGACGGGCTGCTACCCGATCAATGGGCCCTGGCCAATCCCGACAAGGTCCTTCTCAACCGTGACCTCGAGAACCGCCAAGCCCAAGAGCGGAAAAACAAGAAACGAACGGCTCGTCGGACAGCTACCGTCTGAAATGGTCATTTGGGACTGGTTCGTTTAACGGACACAGCCTACAGCTACCTCGGCCTCGGCTCCGTAGTCAAACGAGCCCATGCCCAACCCGGCGTGGATCTCAGTTACATCAAGCTCTCCACCGAATCCGTCGGCGATGCCGGCGACCAATACACCGGCCTAGATCGCTTTGGCAGAATTGCCGATCAGCGCTGGATCAACGGCTCCGGCACGGATGTCGATCGCTACCAGTACGGCTATGACCGCGATGGCAAGCGGCTCTACAAGGACAACAAGGTGATCGCCTCCCTCAGCGAGGTCTACACCTACGACTCGCTGAATCAGCTCGCCACCTACAAGCTGGGCACCCTGAACGGCACCAAGACCGATGTCAGAGGCTCCCCCACCACCAGCCAGTCCTGGGACTACGACGCTGCCGGTAACTGGGACTCCATCACCACCAACAGCACCACGCAGACTAGGTCGGCAAACAAGCAGAACGAAATCACTTCTGTCAGTGGGGCCACCACGCCCGTGTATGACAGCAACGGCAACCTGACCACGGATGAGAACAACTACCGGTTCGTGTATGACGCCTGGAACAAGGTGGTTCAGGTCAAGAATACCTCGAATGTGGTGATCGTGACTTATGGGCGCGATGCCCTACACCGGCATGTGACGGATACCGTCGGTTCTACGGTTACCGACCGCTTCTTCAGTAGCGATTGGCAGGTGCTGGAGACCAAGGTCGGTTCGAATACGGTGACACGGAATGTCTGGAGCCCGGTGTAGGTGGATGGCTTGGTGCTGAGGGATCGGGATACGGATGGAAATGGGTCGCTGGATGAGCGGTTGTACTCGCTGCAGGATGCCAACTGGAACACCACGGCGTTGGTGAATGCTGGCGGCACGGTGCAGGAGCGGTACACCTACACGCCGTTTGGGCAGGTGACCTTCCGGGATGGCAGTGAGGCCACGGTGTCGAGTTCAGCCAAGGATTGGGTGATTTTGCACCAGGGCGCCGAAAGGATTGCGGCGGGGGATTATGAGTTCAGGAATCGGGTCTATAGCCCCAATCTGGGCAGGTGGCTGAGTAATGATCCGCTGGGGTTCAACGCGGGGGATCAGAATTGGTACCGGGCTGTTGGGAATAACCGGGGAATGGGTTAGATCCTAGTGGGTTGGATGAATGGTGGTTTCGGTCTGACCCGTTGTATTTTGTACCTGTTGGAGATCAGAATTTATTTGGGGATTTTTGGAAAACCTACATTAATCCCAAAAGATCCCAGCGATACCTTGAAAGCAAAATTAGGACTATTTCTGACGGACCTTTAACGATAGGCCATGGTCTGGATCAGTCCTTTTATGATGAGGTTCAACAAGTTGGCCCAGTTATGCTTGACAAAGTGGCAGGAGATGCCGCAGAGAAGGCGGCTGGCGCGATAGTAATTGGAGCGGCCGGTGTCGCCGCGAGAAACATATATAAGGCTAGAAAATCAGTAAAGCCTCCTAGCATTAACCCTAAAACCCGCCTGCCACGAAAGAATGGGAAATGGATCGAAGGCTCTCCGGTAAATGGTTTATGGGAATCAAACATTCCCGAAGTTAACGCTATTACAGGTGGTAAACCTATTCCCTTTAAAAATAGGCGCCCACTTTTTTCTGAATGGTCAAAAGGGCAAATCGAATTTAAACCGGGAACCCTAAATGGTTCGTTATCGGATTTCAACTATGTTTATGATCACATTGCAAAGAAAAAGGGCCTTCCAAGCCGGAATGCCGCTGTGGATTATTTAAAGGAGGTTGGGCTATCCCCTCATCACTTAGACAAAAACACAATTGAGTTGATTCCCACGCAACTTCATAAGAATATACCTCATATAGGTTCTGCTTCAGATTTAAGGGGGGATACTAAAATGACCTTCGAGAAACTATTAAATCTTGGGCCCCGATTATTCAAAGAAAAGGCTAAGGATTTGGCTTTAGTGCAAAAGGATATAGGTCCAGTTGCTACTTCTTCAAAAATTTACCGAGAGTTATTGGCTTTCATCGGGGGAGCAATTATTTTTGATAAAGGAGCATTGTTTACATGTGATGAAAGTTCACCCCTAAACGATAGAAATGGCAACCAGAGGCTTGAGGTTTTGTTTGGCTTTGGTGATTCTGACTACAGCATTAAAAAAGAGGCATTACGGTATGCAGATCAACTACCACCTTCATTTGTCCCTATTGGAGAATCGCCAGGTGGGAATTTGGTTTGTGTTAATGGAGATGGAGTCGTTTATCTTTGGGATCATGAAAGCCAATATGAGCAAGGAATATGGCGAATTGCTGGATCAATCGATGAATTCTTAAACAGGCTTTCACCCGAAAATCCTGTTATTGGAGATACAGAGAACGTAATTGAATCAAAATCATTTCTTAATTTCTAGAGGCAAGCAATTAAAAATGGAACATTCTACTTTTAATATGGAATTAAATGTGTTAGGCATTGGGGAATGCCTCGAACATCCAGGGCTTCCCGGGGTGGCTATGTTTACCATGTCCTGAATCGGGGTAATGGGCGGAGGGCTTCTTTCACTCAAAAGAAAAAATCACCCGCCTTGAAAAAACCAAATCGTGACCCAGTCCTGCAGCAGATCGAAACCACCTACAATGGCAACTCCCTTAGAAACTCCCATGTCATTTTGGTCACCGCCAAGCAGCGGTTCCACGATGAGACCGGCACCGGGGCATTGGGCACTGCCTCCACCGGAGTGAAGGCACGGGTCAGCTACGCCGCTAGCTACTTCGATGGCGCCGACCGTTTGACCGGGGTGGTGGATGTTGGCACCAACGGGGGCTCCAGCTACACCTGGCCTTTCACGGTCCCCAGCCGGTCCGACACGGTGCTGGTCACCACTACCGCCTACAATTCCGCTGGGCTGGCCTGGAAGCGCATTGATCCTCGGGGGATCGAGACCCGGGGTTATTTCAATGCCTTGGGCGATGTCACCAAGTCGATCGAGAACTATGTCGATGGCACTGTCTCCGACACCGATGATAAGATCACTGAATCCACCTACAACGCGGCAGGCTTGACCACGGTGCGGGTAGTGCTGCCCTCCGGCGGCCAGCAGGTCACGGAATGGGTCCATGGCGTCACCACGAGTGGCGGTTCCGGTCTGAACTCCAACGACCTGGTCAAGGAGGTGCGCTACCCGGCCCCCTCCACCGGGGCCAGCAGCAGTTCATCGAAGGATGTGCGTATCCGTCCGGCCGATCTTTCAATTACCCACAACTGTGATCCAGGTCATACCCCAGTTGGATGTCCGCGAGTCTTGTCAGGCCGCGCCACAGCACAGTGTGGCCTGGCGGGCCGTCGTGGCGTCGGTTGAGATAGCCGCCGAGCCTGTTGAGGACATCGCCCACGGTTCCCCGATACGAATCGTCCGCCGGCGGCACCAACCGGTCCAGCAGCAAGATCTCGACTTCGGTGAGTACCAGAGTCGCGGGGAGTTTCGGATCCGTGCGGTTCAGCATCGTGAGCCACAGCACCCGCCACGCCACGATGCACATCATCGCGATCAGGTTCGCCAGCCTTGCGGCGGTCCGCAGCCGGGAGTCCTCCGCCCGGCACCCGGACTTCATCACTTTGTGGAACATCTCGATCTTCCACCGTAGCGCATACCAGTCCTGTTTTTCGATCGTGTCCGCATTACATGCGACCGGCGGATTGGTGACCAGTTTCCACCGGATCGGCTCGCGGCCATCCGGCTTGCCCGGCTCGGTCGCGTGGATCACAGTCAGTTCCAATGGCCCGTAGCGCTGGTCCTTGCCGATCGGCGGGCAGACCGTCATCCGATGGTACTTGACATCCAGCTCCTCAGTCGACGGCGTGCCGCCGCCTGGCAAATGGACTTCACATTCGAGCTGATCGCCTCCGAAGGCGCCGTCACCCTTGAGGACACCAAGGAAGGCTCCATGGGCGTCCGAGTCATCGATGCCCTCACCGAGAAGCAAGGCGGCAAGCTCAGCAACGCCTTGGGCCAGACCGGCGAGAAGAATGTCTGGGGCCGCCAGGCTGACTGGTGCGCCTATGCGGGCAAGGTCGATGGCAAGCCGGTCGCCATCGCAATTCTCGATCACCCCGCCAACCCCCACCGCGCCTGCTGGCACGCCCGCGGCTACGGCCTGATGGCCGCCAACCCCTTCGGCCGCGACAAATCCGGCTTCCCCGATCGCAAAGGCAAAACCGACCTGGTGAGGATCGCCAAGGGCGAGAAACTCACCCTCCGATACGCCCTCGTCGTCCTCGACGGTGAGTGGGACAGCGCCCAAAAAACCATCGCCGAGGCCTACGCCACCTGGGCCAAGGCTCCTTGAGATATATCCCCATTCGGCAGCCTCGATTCCTGCGCCCGGTTATCATCAAAGGCAAGCAAACCGTGGCGGCGAACTGACTGGGTGCCCCCTAGTCTTCCCTGGATCGGCAGGGAGCCGCGATCCAACCCTGGGCTGGGCCGAATCGTCTCAAGCCAGTTTGAACCCGCTCACCGCTCGGGCCAGAATTTGAAGCGGGCCGCCCTCTGGATATCTTCGGCCTCCGCATGCAGGGTCTTGTCGGCCCGCATTGCCAGGTATTTGCCGTTCTTGGAAGATTGGATCAGGATGATCTTTTCTCCATGGGTGGTGGAGGCTTTTTTGATGCGAAAATACTCCCCGTCCCCGGCCGGCCCCGGGGCGAGGTCGACCTGCTCGCGTCTGTCGGGTGGCAGCCTGCCCCCAACGACGAAAACGGCTCCTACTCCGATCAGGGCACCACGCCCATAGTTGGCGTCCCGCATCCTGATAGTACGCAAGCCAGCGTTCACCTGGCCCAGTTCGGCAAGGCTCTCCTTGCCCGCCTTGTCCCCGTCAGCCACCAGGCTGCTGCCTTTCACCCGCAGATACTTGCCGTTCACAGTGATATGGAAGGGCGCATACGCCTCGGGAATATAGTCAGTATCTTCGATGCGACTGAATTCCTTTTTCCCTTCCTCAAAGCTGACGCTCTTCCGGGTCCCGGCGTGCCTTTCCAGTTTTACCGTGCCCACATCGATGGACAAGCTGTTGAGGTCGATCCAGCCCGTGGAAATGCTTCTCGACCATCCGGGGCAATGCAGGCTCGCCGATATCCTGACCGTTGGGACCAGTTCCAGATCGTACCGGTAGGCCGGATTCTTCAGGCGGAACCCGTATTCCTTGGCCTCCGCAGGTATGCTGGAAACGATCGCCTGCCTTCCAGTCGACCTGGATTCCAGCTTCTTTTTGTGCACAGTCCTGCCGTCCGCGATAGCCTCGTAATCAAACAGGACCGTACCGGTGCCCACCAGCCGCATCCCGAAGGTCGCGTCACCCTCCAAGGAGCCAAAATTGAATTCCGTGTTCGTCAAACGGGGTGGAATTTCAATCACCGGGGCATCCCCATTCCTGCCGGTGGGTGGTGTGAAATTCTCGCTGCAATCCAAACCGATGAAGGCGAAGGGCCGGCTGGAAATATCCTCCCACAATGCCCGGAACTTGTACCCGTAACCGAACCGGGCCTCCAGGACTGCTTCCTTCGCGCCGAACATCTGGCCGGGCCTGATGCCGGCATCCCGGTAGAAGCTTTCGTCCCCATCCACCGCCTGGGCGGACACGGAAAGCGTCGTCTCTATCGGCCTGTTGGCGGTATCCCTCAGGATGGCCCGTGTCGGGGAGAATTCACCCCTGACCTCGATGGGGATCCTCAAACCCACACCGTAACTGGCCCCGAGAGTGATTCGAAAAAATCCTGAGGGATAATTCCAACGGCGCTCCCAGGTCCAGCAATTACCCAAAGTAAAACCTGCCATGAAACGGGAGTGTATCTCCGATTTTCCCGAGGTGACCAAGGATGGCTTTTCCACCGGCGTGGTCCGTGTTTGGCCAGCCCGCGATTCTTGGCCCGCGTCATCCGGCAATCCCACCCGGAATTGGGCCAGCTTGGGTGCGGGGAATGGCAACTGAAGCTGCCCGTTCACCACGGGGAATGCCGATTTGGGTATCTGGAACGTGTCGATCATTTCCACACGACCCACACCCGCGGAGATGGCATCCAGGAGTTCCTTCTCGCCCTTTTCAGAGGCAAGTCGCAACGGGTCACCCTCCGGCAATTCCCTGGCCTCTCTGGCCTGGAAATCCTTCAGGCCCTTCAATGCGACAGGGCTCAAATCCCCAAGTTCGGGGCGCTTGGACTTCGCTGCTGGACCAATGAAGTTTCGGAAGCTCCCTGAGCCTGCCGCCAGCTTCACCGGGTCCCGGACGACAGCGGATGTGGTCCGGGTCAGGATGTAGGCGTCGGCAGTGTCGTAGACTTGTGTTGTGGAAACCGGCTCCCCAAACAGCGCCTTATTCTTGTTTACCGATAGTTCCCTGGAAAAACGGTCCTGCTCGTCAAGCGCCCGGGCCAGCGCCTGCCCGAGACTCCTTATAATACCCTGCCCGGCTCCGACCTTGGCGGTGGCAAGGGGATCCGGCAAACCCTTTGTGGATAGATTCCTGGCGTTTTTCAGGGCACCGTTTGGCGATCGAAAGTCATGATCCCCCAGCGCGATCAGGGGTATCACCACATCCCCTGTGGATATGCCGCTTTCGCCTAACTTCGGGGCTTCAGTCTGGGCATGAGCCAGACCGATCACCCCGAGAAAATAGATCATACAACAGAGGATGAATCGTATCTTCTCCATCTTGGCCTCCATGATGGATCAATCGTCAGAGCCTATCTCCCTACAACTGAATGCTCCGAACCATGGAATATCGGACCTGAAAATAAAAAATGGTTCGGGGGGGAATAGATAGGTCCCATTTCCGTGTACAGTCAGTTAAGAATTTCCGAATCCGAAAACTTTGACGGCCCGTTTTCTTCATCACCGTTGTTTCGGGCTACCTGTACTTGGCCAGAATCCGATTGTGCGCCCCTCACCAGGTGACGCCGACAGGCGCTTGGGGGCGCACAATCGGATTCTGGCCATTTGAGGCTCAAGACAACGGATCCTTTAAAATTGCCTTTTTCTCAAAACCAACAGGTATCTGGTAACCCAGGGTCGAATGGAGCCGTTGCCGGTTGTAATACACCTCGATGAATTCAAAAATCTCCGTCCTGAGCCGTTGGCGTGTCCACGAACGATTCCAATACATTTCCCGCTTCAAGGTGGCAAAAAACGATTCCATCGGCGCGTTGTCCCAGCAATTCGCCCGGCGTGACATGCTTTGATCGGCCCCATAATCCCGTAACGAATGGCGAATCAACTCGCTGCGGAACTGGCTGCCCTGATCGGAATGGAACAGGACTTTCACCGGCTTGCCCCAAAGCTTGATCGCCATTTGCAGGCTTTCTTCCACCAACTCGGCACGCATCCGGTTGGACATGGCCCAGCCAAGTACCCGCCTGGTCCCCAGATCCTCCACTACCGAAAGATAAAGCTTGCCCTCAAAGGTCCGGAATTCCGTGATGTCGGACAACCATGCACGGTTCGGCATTCCAGGCTGAAAAGCCCGATCTAGGTCATTCGGCTTCACATTCTGCCGGTCTTTGTCCCGGCGCGGCCGCCTGAAAGGCTTGCAATACCAAGGCCTGATCGCATGTTCCTGCATGATCCGGCCCACAGTGTTCAGGCCAACCGACACCCCGTCGCCAGGGCCGGGTCAGGCACACCTTGCTCAACCAACAACCGGTTGCCAGTTCCTTGCCGCCAGGCCTGTGGCTTCGGCGACGGACGCAACTCCCAGGGTGGCGAGGGCATCGGGCAGTTGAGCGATCACACGCGTGGCAGCCGTGGGATCATAGAAGCTGACGGTGCCCATCTGCACTGCGCTGGCACCGGCGACCAGAAACTCCATCACATCGTCGATGGTGGCAATGCCGCCAATACCCACAATGGGAATTTTCACCGCCCGGGCAACCTGCCAGACGCAACGCAGCGCCAGGGGTTTGATCGCCGGGCCGGACAGGCCGCCCATGCCATTGCCAAGGATGGGCCGCTGGCGCTTCCAGTCGATGGCAATGCCCAGGAAGGTATTGACCAGGCTCACCGCGTCGCAACCGCCGTCGGCGGCACCCTGGGCGATCTCCACCAGGTTGGTGACATTGGGAGTGAGCTTGGCCAGCAAGGGCAGATCCGGGCAGGCGTCACGGGCGGCTGCCACCACTGCCCGACACAGCTCCGGCCTGGTGGCGAAATCGATGCCACCCGCCACATTGGGGCAGGACAGGTTCAGCTCCAGCGCGGCGATGCCTGGCAAGCCACGCACCCGGGCCGCCATGCGCGGGAACTCGTCGGCGGTCTTGGCGGCGATGTTCAGTACGATGGGGCAGCCCACCTCAGGCGATGACAGCCACGGCAGGTGATTGGCGAGAAAATACTCCAGACCATCGTTGTCGAGACCGATGGCGTTGAGTAAACCACTGGTGGTTTCAGCCGTGCGGGGGGGTGGATTTCCGGCCCGGGGCAAACTGGTAACAGTTTTGGGGACAATGCCCCCCAGCCCTGCCAGATCAACCAGGCCCGCCATTTCACGGGCATAGCCGAAAGTGCCCGAGGCCACCAGCACCGGATTAGGCAGATGAAGCCGGCCCAGGGAGACCGCCAGCGAGGGTGCCATGACTATTATTAAGGCTCTTCGAGGTAGGTGTAGCCGTCGAGGGCGGCCTCGAAGAAGCGCTGCATCTGCCTCGCTTCCGACAGGGTGATCTTGCCCTGCTTCACGCCTTTTTCCACATCCTTGCGCAGACGCTCCATGAGCTGTTCGCCCGAGTACTGCACATAGGCCAGCACTTCACGGACCGTATCACCCTTGATCACATCTTCGATGATGGGATCGCCATCCTCGTCGAGGCGGACATGCACAGCGTTGGTGTCGCCAAAGAGGTTGTGCAGGTCACCCAGGATCTCCTGATAGGCACCCAGCAGAAAAGCACCCAGATAGTAAGGTTTTCCGTCGTGCTCATGAAGCTCAAGAGTCTTGCGCACATCCTTCATATCGATGAAGGTGTCAATTTTTCCGTCCGAGTCGCAGGTGATATCCCCCAGCACACCGCGCCGGGTCGGCCGTTCCCCAAGACGGTGGATGGGCGAGATGGGAAACAACTGTTTGATGGCCCAGGAATCGGGCATCGACTGAAAAATGGAAAAATTACAGAAATAAGTGTCGGAAAGAAGAGATTCCAGCCCTTCCAGTTCCTCTGGTGGGCTGTCCATCGACTTGACAAAACGGTGGATCTTCGAGCAGATAGCCCAGAACAACTGCTCAGCCAAAGCGCGGTTTTCCAGCGCCACGCCGCCCAGGTTGAACAGGTTGACCATCTCGTCCACATGCTGGACGGCATCGTGATACGACTCGATGAGATTCTTCTTCTTGATGTCGTTCAGAATCGCCAGCAGGTCGTGGATCTGCTGCGGCGCTGCATCAGGCACCTTGGTGGGCAGGTGCGACTTGTCCGGCTTGTCGAGTTGCGACACCCCCAGCACATCAAAAACCAGCAGGCTGTGGTAGGCCACTACGGCCCGCCCCGACTCGCTGATGATGGTGGGATGTGGCACGCCCGCCTCGTCACAGACGCTCTTGACGCGGAAAACCACATCGTTGGCGTATTCCTGCAGCGTGTAGTTGATGCTTGACTCGAAGTCGCTCTGGGAGCCGTCGTAATCTATTCCCAGGCCGCCGCCGACATCCAGGAACTTCACCCCGGCACCCAGGCGGTGCAACTCGCAGTAAACCCTGGCCGCTTCCGTGAGGGCGTTCTTGATGCTGCGTATGTTGGTGATCTGACTGCCCAGATGAAAATGCACCAGTTCCAGGCAATCGCCCATGCCTTCGGCCTTGAGCATTTCCAGAGCTTCGATCACTTCAGTGATGGTGAGGCCAAACTTGCTGCGGTATCCCGCACTCGATCGCCAGCGCCCGGCGCCTTTGGCGGCAAGCTTCACCCGCACCCCAATCGCCGGACGCACGCCCATTTCCTTGGCATGGCGGAGGATGAGTTCCAGTTCGGTGAACTTCTCCACCACGGGAATGATCTGTTTGCCCAGCTTGCGGGCCATCATCGCCATGCGGATGAACTCGTCATCCTTGAAGCCGTTGCAGATGATCGGCACATCGCCACCATTCACCAGGCTGAGCACGGCCAGCAATTCAGGCTTGCTGCCGGCCTCGAGGCCAAAATGAAAGGGTTTGCCGTAGTCGAGGATTTCCTCCACTACCTGCCGCTGCTGGTTGACCTTGATGGGATAGACACAGCGGTAGCTGCCGCTGAATTCGTTTTCCTTGATGGCCTGACGGAAAGCACCCTGCATTTCGGCGATGCGATGGCTGAGGATATCGTTGAAACGGATCAGGATGGGCAGCTGGATATCACGGGCCTGCAACTCCTCGACCAGTTTCATCAGGTCGATGGTTGCCTCCGTGTTTTTGGTCGGCATGACCGTCATGTTGCCGGACTTGTTGACACCGAAGTACCCTTTGCCCCACTGGCGGATGCCGTAGGTTTCGAGGGCGTCAGCGATCTTCCATTTGCCAAGAATCTGCGAGTCGACACCACGGGCCATCAGCCGGTACCCTCCTGCCTGGTTAAACCGAGCCGTCGGGCGCGAGTTGCCAGTTTACTGAACCCACTATAGGGATGCTGAAGGCTGGTGAAAGACCACCTTTTGCAGGATGGTCCCCCACACACCTCTCCACCTGCGCTGCAATCAGGAATGCGCGGAGCTGAATGACTGGCGAATTTGTCAATAATCAACGATCTGGCCAACCTGGCTGGAGAGTGGTGCCACGCTCGCAGCCTTGTGTACCTCGGAACCCATTTTCTGGCGAACTGCGTCCTCCAGGGCGACAAAACTGTTTTTGGTCTGGTCAAAGGCCTGGACCATACCATCCTCCAGGCGATACACCCATGAATGCAGCCTTAGCGTGCCTTTTTCCAAGGCATTTTTCACCGTAGGCTGCGCACGCACATGCTCCGTTTGCAACAGCGTGTTCAGCTCCACCAGACGGGCCAGACGCTGGCTTGCCGACATGCGAGACCCCTCGCCATTGATCCAGTCGCGCAGACTCTCGGCATGGCTGAGCCAGCCACGCACCAAGGGCAAACCACTCAGTGCCTCGGGTTTCAACAGACCGCCCATGGCGCCGCAATGTGTGTGCCCGCAGACAAAAATATCGCGAACCTTGAGATGCTGCACAGCATATTCGATGGTGGCAGTCTCGCCGGTGGCACCACAAGTGTGCGGCGGAACAATGTTGCCGGCATTACGAATGATGAACAGGTCACCGGGCTCGGTTTGCGTGAGCAAATTGGGATTGAGGCGCGAATCGGAGCAGGTGATGAACAGCGCCTGTGGTGACTGGCCGTTGGCCAGGCTGCGGATCAGGGTCTCCTTTTCAGGCAGCACATCTTTGCGGAACTGCATAAAACCCTGAATGATACGCGTCACCGGATAACTCCTGTTTAGTTAATTTTTCTTAACCTAGTATAAGGCCCAGTCAAATCCAAAAGCCAACAAAATTTGCCGATTGTTTTCCGGGCTTGGAGCGAGGGGTACTCCCGAGGCACTATAACTGATAGCATAATTCTCGGACTGTTCACCAGCAAGTTGGGCCAGTTCGCAGATTGCAACGCGTGTACTCGGATTATCTGGGTTTTTCGAGGGTGGCCAGGTGACTGACTCATGCCCAAGTGATGATCTCCTGATTGGTTTCAAGCGGCGCTCGCTCCAGGAAGAGGCGAGGTCCTCTGTTCAGTCACATTTGAAGTCTTGCAGGGTTTGCCAGAAAAAACTGACCACCCTCGTGCTTTCCGGCATCCGGGAGGGTAATGAGGGCAATCAGGCTGATAGCGACCAGGATACCCCTCCCAACGGGAGTGACCCCATCACCATGATCGCCCCGGGGGGTGCTTCGGCCAAGCCACCTGCGGTGCCAAAACTTAAAAAGTCGGTAGCAGCTGCGAGTTCTTCCAAGGGCGACAACTCCAAACCCCCGGAAGATTATCCCTTTCTCGACCCACCCGAAGAGCCGGGCGAGATGGCCCGTTTGGGTATGTACAACATCCTGCGCGTCCTCGGGTCAGGCGGCATGGGTGTGGTGTTTGATGCCATCGATCGTCGCTTGAATCGCCGGGTGGCCCTGAAGGTGCTTCGGCCTGAATTGGCCGACGAAAGCTATGTGGCCCGCTTCGTGCAGGAGGCGCGCCTGGCCGCTTCGCTTTCCGATGAGTACATCGTCACCCTCTTCGAGGTGGGGATGAGCGCCAATGTGCCTTTCATCTCGATGGAATACCTGCATGGCGAGCCTCTGGATGGCCGTTTGTCGCGGGACGGCTGGCTACCCATCGAAGAAGCTCTGCAGATCCTGAAGCAGGCGGCTCAGGGCCTCTCCACCGCCCATAAGGCAGGTCTGGTGCATCGCGATATCAAGCCCGCCAATCTCTGGCTGGAAAGCAACCTGGAAACCGGGCAGTTCAAACGGGTGAAAGTGCTGGATTTCGGCTTGGCAAAAGAGGTGGCCAAAGATTCCAGCCTCACCGCCGCAGGCATGATTGTCGGCACCCCCAGCTACATGGCCCCCGAACAGGTCTATGGCCTGCCCTGCGATCAAAGGACCGATTTGTTCTCCATGGGCTGCGTGCTCTACCGCATGGTCACCGGCAAGCTCCCTTTCGCCGGGGAAGATACGGTGGCGGTGCTGCAAAACACGGTTGACGCACCCATGCCCGACCTGGAAATAGCCGGCAAAACCATACCCAAAAAAGTCTTGGAACTTCTCCGCCGATTGCTGGCAAAAAACCCGGATGACCGGCCTGAAAATGCGGGTTTGCTCGTTAGGCAGATCGATGCCCTCCTTGCCGGCACCGCTATGCCTTCCAACAGCTCTCCCTCCACCGCCGGCTCTTTCGGATCTGCTTCTCCTACCAAAAAGGGGGGATTCCCCTGGGTGGCCTGGCTATCGGGCGTTGCTGCCCTGCTGGCCGTTTCAGCCAGCGTGCTGTCATTTTTCCTGGTGCCCCCCAAGCTGCCGCCAACTGGCAATCCCGAAAAAGGCGGTGCGGCAGTCGGTTCTTTAGACCCCTCCAACCCCACCGATCCCGGTAGTGCCGTGCCTGTTTTCACCGGTGAGCCGATCAAGGTGGGGGTTTTATTCTCCAAAACGGGAGCTTTTAGCCTCATGGAGGAGCCGCTGGCAGAGGTGGTCCGGCTGGCGGTTGCCGAGCTGAACACCGCCCAGCCAGGCAAACCTCCGGGAGTGGGTGGTCGTGAAGTGAAGATGGTAACGGCCGATGGGGCCTCGTCGCCCACTATCTTTGCCTCGGAAACCCTTCGTCTGGTGCGGGATGAAGGCTGCAGGGTGATTTTTGGGTGCTGGACCAGTTCGAGCCGCAAAGCTGTGCTGGAGGTGCTGGAGAAAGAAGCCATCGCCGGGCGGGATTGCTTGCTGTTTTATCCGATGCAATTCGAGGGACTGGAAGAGTCCACCCAGGCGGTCTACCTGGGAATGGTTCCCAATCAGCAAGTGGAACGAGCCCTCAATTTTGCCCGCAGGGACCTGCTGCAACAGGTCAAGGATCGCCCTCGCAAACTGTTTTTGGTGGGTAGCGACTATATCTACCCTCGCGCTACCTTTGCGGTGCTGAAGTTGTATCTCGACACACGCTTTGCCGGCCTCTTCGAAGTGGTGGGTGAAGAATATGTGCCGTTGAAGAACCCCAACCTGAGCCAGGATGTGGCCGCCAAAATAGCAACTATCAAGCCCGACCTGGTGATCAACGCCCTGAATGGTTTGCGCGTGAACGAGTCGTTCTTCCACGATCTGCGCCGGCTGGGCGAACTGCCTGAAAAGCTGCCCGTCATCAATTTTTCCCTGTCCGAGCGCGACCTGGAGAAGATGGAAGACCCCTCCGTTCTGGCGGGTGACTACATGGTCTGGAGCTATTTTTCTGCTCTTCCTGGCCCGGAAAACCAGGCTTTTCTGACCCTGTGCCGCGACACAATGAAGCCCGCCACCATGGCCTACGACCCGCTTGAAGCCACTTATTTTGGTGTGAAACTCTGGGCAGGGGCCATGGCACTGGTTGGTGATGCCAGCGGAACAGGCATGAAAATCCGCCAGGCACTCGACAAGCACGAAGTGATCGCTCCCCAGGGGCGACTGGAACTCGAGTTCCCGCCTGGCGCCCCCAAGTCCTTGTATTCGCCCCACAAGGTGCGTTTTGGCAAGATCCTCAAGAACCGCAAAGTCCAGATGATGGATACCAACTCCACCGAAATCCACCCGGACCCCTTCCCGGGCATCGAAAGGCCGGATGATATTTCAGCGTCTGAACGCACCAAGGCCCGGGAACAGTGGCAGCTCTACCTCGAATCAGTGCGCAAGGCCTACGATGGGCAATGGGATAATTCTCGCCGGGAACCGGTGGTCATTCCTTTCAAACCCTGGTGGAAAGCCCCGACAGGGGCACCTTGATCCCGTCCCTGATGCGAGATCTTTCTCACCTTCTACCAGATAGCACATGATTACTTACCAACGCCGAAACTGGTTTCAGGTCATTTTCCGGTACTATGGCACCGTTTTGCCACGGGTGCTGGGCCGGGTGGCCATGGTGGCCATGCTTAGCCTGGTTTTAACTCTGCTCAAGCAGGATGCTTTCCCGTGGATTGAGGAAAAATTCCAGTTCAATATCAACATCCCCTACCTCGATCCCATTGGTCATACCGTGCTGGGTGTGGCTCTGGGCATGCTCATTGTTTTCCGCACCAACAGTTCCAATGGCCGTTACTGGGAGGGGCGCAGCCACTGGGGCATGCTCATCAACCAGAGCCGTAGCTTGGTACGCATTGGCCATGTCTGGGCTGGCCCGGCCGATGACCTGGCCCGGTTGGTGACCGCTTATGTCCTGGCGGTGAAGCAGGTTCTCCGTGACGACATGAATCTGGAGGAGTTGGCCCACTACCTGCCTGGCCGACTGTATGAACGGATTTGCTCCGTGGGGAATCCCCCCACCCGGGTCGCCCGCGCCATTGAGGAATGGATCCACGAAAAGCAACTCATCGGCAAAATCGACACCCGGACCGCCGCAGTGATGCAAAACCTGCTCAACCTCATGGTTGACCAGCAGGGTGGCTGCGAGAAGATCCACAAGACTCCGCTGCCCTTCATCTACGCCTCACTCATCAAGATGAGCCTCACCCTCTATGTCTTTTCGCTCCCCTTTGTCCTGATTGAAAAAGTTGGCTTTGCCGCCCCGGCGATCGCCGCCCTGGTGGCCTTGGGCATGATGGGTATCGAGGAAGCCGGCGTAGAGATCGAGGACCCCTTTGGCCTGGAGCCCAACGACCTCCCCCTCGAACAACTGTGCACCACCATCGCCCGTGATACCGCCCAACTGACCAAGGAATAGCCTGGTTGTTCCGGTCATGGTTTTTCAGGGAATCCGGCACCTGGATTCCGTCAGAAATCGATGCCGGTGGCCAGGCCATCGGCGATGCTGGCGGTGAAGGGGTAAACCTTCATATCCACCCCGCTATGCACCGAGCGCACCGACCCATCGCCAAAAAGAGCGTTGATACCCTGGGTGTGGCGGGAGGAAAAGTCCTCAGCCACGCCCTGCGCTGAACTGGGGGGATGGTCGCGGCAAGCATGGCCCAGCACCAGCGCCGCCGCCAGGTTGGCGGGTATGCCTCGGTAGTTGGCTTCGTCATTCACCGAGCGCCAGGTGGCCCCGGGCAACACACCCACCCAGGTGGCCATGGAGGCCGCCGCGCTGCGCTCGGCGACCATCAGCGTGTTGCTGAGACCGTCGGTGACATCCGCGATGCGCGTCCGGCTGTTGCGGTAAAATATGCCTCGGCCGCTGATACCGCCAATCACCAGATGGCGACTGAGCACCGTGGCTGACTGGCCCAGAAAGGGCGTGTTGCCATAGCAGGCGACATAATTTGAACGGGCCAGATGATCGGTGAGGCCGGCCGGGTTGACGAAATCACCGGAATGGATCATGTCATTGCGGCTGTCGGATGGGCAGCGCAAGAATTTCACCTCCGTGGCCCGAACAATCGCATGGTTGCCGGCCTGGGTGATGTTTGCGCTGAAGTCGATCAGTCTGTAGAGCGACTCTTGTTCCAGTTGCGGCAAGATGTGGGCAGCCCAACCCCAGCCAGGACCGGTCCCATCGTTTTCGCTCTGGTTGGCAAGATACCCTGGCGGAAACTGCCCATGCGTGCCTTCCTGGTTGTGCAGGGCCAAGCCGATCTGCCGCAGGTTGTTTTTGCACGACATCCGGTTGGCCGCCTCGCGGACCTTCTGCACGGCAGGCACCAGCAAGCCCACCAGCACCGCAATGATGGCAATCACTACCAGCAATTCGATCAGGGTGAAGGCCAGGCGGCTGGGGGACCGGTGGTTTGCTTGGCCAGACCCGGGCGACAATTCAAGTGTTTTCATGCCTATTAGCATGCGTTAAGCTTGGTGCTTAGTCAAGCCTAACCTTGCAACTTAGCACCAGCGAACACGAGCCAGTTTCACGGCATCGGGTGCTTCTGGAAAAAATCCCACAGCAAATCATTGGCGGACACACTGGCCGATTTACCCAGCAAACGCAGCGCCGGTACTTGCCCTGGCCAGGTGTGCCCACCGCCAGCCACCTCCACCAGCACCACTTCAGTGCCATCCCTGCCTCCAGGATGGCGTTTGCGTGTCACCTTCAGGGGATCATCCGCCTTGGAAAGCACATCAACGACCGGCTCTTCCTGGCAGCCATCCAGCTTCACCCAGATCTTGATCGATTCCTGCACCGATTTCAGTTTCATGAAAGGCGGCATGTTCTTGTCGGTCATCAGGAAGGAAACTACCCCATCAGCTGTACCATGGAAATGCAGCACGGCCACGGGACGGGCAGGCTTGCATTCCGCCAGGGCCACCACGCCTGCGACCACACCGATAGCGGCAATGCGGTCAGAAAGCTCAGAAGCCAGCCGGTAGCACATCATGCCGCCATTGCTGAGCCCACAAGCAAAAACCCTGCGCTTGTCCAGCCAGATCTCCCGCGACAATTCATCCAGAATCTGGCGGATGAAAGCCACATCATCGGCTCTGCTCCCGATGCCATTGGTGAAGCCGCCAGCGTTCCAGGTGAGGAACTGCCCCAGACCAGTGCCATTGGGATAGACAACTACAAACCCCGACTGGTCGGCTTTTTTGTTGAGGTCGCTCACATTCGCCATCATCTTGCCCGTCATCCCGGCCCCATGCAGGCACAGCACCACCGGGGTGGGGTTGCCACGCAGGAAACCGGTGGGGATATGCACGATGTAGCTCCGTTCCACACCCGCCACCCGGAGGGTGCGTGGATGGTCACCAGGAAGGGTGAATTCCTCGCCAAGGCAACCCATCAACAAAAAAGTAAGCGCAATCATCGGAGCAAGCTCCCGAAAAAAGAAATAACTGGTCAAAACCGACTGGCAATTCCTGCCATAATCAGGTGACGGCAATAGCCATTGTAACCAATTGCCAACCGAATGACCGTTCCGAAAAACCCCCAACGCCGGGTGCATCCTCATGATCCGTTCAACCCTTCACCTTTTTTGCCTGGCAGCCTCCCTGTCCTTTGTTGGGCAAACCCGGCTCAGCCAGGCCGCGGAGCCCGGTTGGTCCGCCCAATCCGCACACCCTGAACAACCTTTGCTGCTACGCAACCCCACAGGCGAACTGGCCCGGGTGGATTTACGCCGGGGCGGCGATGGCAATACCGCACCGATCCGGGTGACCGGTTTGGAGTTTGCGCTGTCCGGGGAAAACCCCTTGGGTGATCTGGCTGCGGTGACGCTACTCACCGGCACCGCCACCGACGGGTTCCGCAAGGCCATAGCCGTGGGTTCGCCCCAGGCGCCCGCCAGCCCCTTGCGCCTGACCTGCGACCTGGTGCTGGAAGGAAACCGGACATTCTGGCTGGCTGGCCGCCTGAAAGATTCTGCCAACATCGACCACCGCCTGTCGGCGCTCTGCGTCAAGGTGGTGACCACCAGTAGCAGCCTGGTGCCCGAAGTGAAAAAAAATCAGGCCATGCGGCTGGGTGTTGCCTTGCGCCGGGCAGGGGAAGACGGTGTGCACACTCACCGCATCCCCGCCCTGGCAACCAGTGCCCCAGGGGCGCTTCTGTGCGTCTACGACCTGCGCCGCCGTGCGGGCCGTGACCTGCAGGAGGATATCGACATTGGTCTCAGCCGCAGCACCGATGGCGGGCGCACCTGGGAAAAGCCACGGGTGATCATGGATATGGGTGAATACGGCGGCCTCCCCCAGGCCCAGAACGGTTGCAGCGACCCCGGCATTATTGTCGATCCAAAAACTGGCGAAATTTTTGTGTTTGCTGTCTGGATGAACGGCAAAACAGGCAAACACCAATGGAATGGCGATGGCTCAGAAGCCGGCTACGCGATTGGCAAGACGGCCCAGATGCTGGTGGTACGCTCGAAGGATGATGGCCTCACCTGGTCGCAGCCCGAAAACCTGACTCGCTCCCTCAAGAAAGAAGCATGGGTGTTACTGGCACCCTCACCCCAGCAAGGCATCAGTCTGGCGGATGGCACCCTGGTGATGCCAGTGCAGGGCCGCGATGAAAAGGGGGTGCCCTTCGCCACCATCATGACCAGCACCAGTCATGGCGCCACCTGGAAGGTGGGCGAATCAGCCTACAGCGAAGGCAACGAATGCCAGGCCGCGCAGTTGTCGGATGGCCGGATCATGCTGAACATGCGCAACGATCGCGCCCGCTTCCGCGCGGTCGCCGTCACCGCCGACCTTGGCAAAACCTGGACGGAGCATCCCACCCACGCCAAGGCCCTCATTGAACCCAACTGCAACGCCAGCCTGTTGCGGATAACCACCGCCAACGGCAACCATGCCCTGCTTTTCTCCAACCCGCACACCCAAAAGACCCGCACCCGGCAAACCATCCAGGTCAGCCTGGATGACGGAAAAACCTGGCCGGAGCCCAGGCACATCCTGCTGGATGCGGGTGCCGGCGCCGGCTACTCAAGCATGACCCGCATCGATCACGATCATATCGGCATTGTCTATGAGGGAAGTCAGGCCCAACTGGTGTTCCAGCGACTGGGGATCAGGGAGCTGCTGGGGCAGTGAAGGGCCCGAATCCAGGTTGGCTCTTGTACTCCACCCCGATCCAGCTCATCATCGGGCATGTTTTTCCAGCGAATGCGCCGAGATGCCTCATGAAACGGATTATCCTGCTTTTTCTGGCCGGCGCCTTTGCATGCCAGGGAACCCGCGCCGACTGGCAAGCCGGGGTGGCGGCGATGGATATCACACCCAGCAGTCCGGTGCCCCTGGCTGGCTATGGCGGCAAGACCCGCTTGCCCAGCCGGGTGGAGCACCGTATCTGGCTCAAGGCCCTGGCGGTGAGCACGGGCTCGGGCAAGCCGCATGTGCTGGTCACCGCCGACCTGGTGGGCCTGAGCCCGCGCATGGTGGAGGAGATCGCCGCCCGGGCCAAAAAGCTGCATGGTATCCAGCGCGAACAACTGATCCTCAATTACTCCCATAACCATAGTTGTCCGGTCACCGCCGATGTACTGTGGCTGTATTATGACTTGTCGAAGGATGAGGAGAAAGCCCGCAACGAGTACACCGAAAAAGTGTACCAGGCCTATGCTGTGGTCATTGGCAAAGCCCTGGCCAACCTTGCCCCGGCGAAACTTTCATTTGGACAGGGCCTGGCAGGATTCGCTGTGAATCGCCGCCGGTCGAGACCCGGCGGCAGATCGCTACCCGGGCCGGTGGATCACGATGTGCCAGTGCTGGCAGTGCGAGACATCCAGACCAATACCCCCAGGGCGATTGTGTTCGGCTATAGTTGCCACACCACCGCCCTCTCGGGCAGCACCATCAACGGCGACTATGCCGGCTACGCCCAGATCGATCTGGAGAAACGCCATCCCGGCGCGCTGGCGCTGTTTGTGCAAAACTGCGGCGGTGACGCCAACCCCCTGCCCCGTCTCATGACAAACGATGGTCCCCAGGCCCTGGCCCTGGCTGCCAGCTATGGAAAAACCCTCGCTGAGGGTGTGGCCCAGGCGCTGGCAGGCACCATGACGGAACTGGAGGGATCTCTGCAAACCGCCATGGGGCAGACCGACCTGGCCCTGCAAGCAGGCAAAACCGCCGGGCAATTGCGCGCGGAGCTGCCCCGATCCAGCGGACTGGCCAAAAGGGCGACCCAACATCTCCTGCGACAATGGGAAAACGGCGAACCGCCCGGCGCAGTACCCTATCCTGTGCAAGTCTGGTCATTTGGCCCCAAACTGACCCTTTTCGCCCTGACCGGTGAAACGGTGGTGGACTATTCCCTACGGTTGAAGCGTGAGCATGGCTTTGAGACCACCTGGGTGGCAGGCTACAACAACGACTTGCTGAGTTATGTGCCGTCGCGGCGGGTGCTGGGTGAGGGAGGCTATGAAGGGACGGAAGGTATGCTGGAGTATGGCCACCGCGGGCCGTACATGCCTGATGTGGAAGAGCGCATCATCCGGTTGGCCAATCAACTGGCCGCCAGGGTGAAGCCATGAAGAGCACTTTTGCTCTCCTGACGGTTTTGGCACTGGCCGGACAGCTTGTTGCCCAGGGCCTTAACCCGGCCCAGTCCGCCCAGCGCATGAAGCCAGCCGACGGCTTCCAGGTGAGTCTGGTGGCCAGCGAGCCGCAAATACGCCAGCCTGTAGCCATCGATTTTGATGAGCGGGGCAGGCTGTGGGTGATGCAGTATCTGCAATATCCCAACCCGGCCGGCCTGAAGCGGGTGGGGGTGGATCGTTACTCCCGCACACAATATGACCGTGTACCCGATCCACCGCCCAGGGGCCCGCGAGGTGCCGACAAACTGACGATCGTGGAGCCGGATCCGGCCAGACCCGGAGCCTGGATCACCCGGGATTTTGTCCATGGACTCAATCTGGCCAGCGGCTTCGCTTTTGGCCACGGTGGTGTCTTTGTTTTACAGGTTCCTTATCTGTTGTTTTATCCTGACGCGAACCGGGATGATGTGCCAGACAGCGACCCCGAAGTGCTTCTGACCGGCTTTGGCATGGAAGATGCCCACTCGGTCGCAAACTCGCTCACCTGGGGGCCAGATGGATGGCTCTATGGCTGTCAGGGTAGCACCGTAACCGCCAGGATACGCGGTATCGAGTTCCAGCAGGGTGTCTGGCGTTACCATCCCCTCACGCATCGATTCGAACTTTTCAGCGAGGGCGGCGGCAACTCGTGGGGTCTCGATTTCGACCGCCACGGCCACCTGCTTTACAGCACCAACTTCGGGCCACATATCCTGCTGCACGCAGCGCAGGGCGGTTATTTCTGGAAACAATTTGGCAAGCACGGCGCCCTGCACAATCCCCACGCCTATGGTCATATCGACCACGCACCCCACGCTAATCCACGCGGTGGCCATGTGACAACTGGCGGTATCGTCTACCGGGGCGGACAATTCCCACCCAGCCTTGACGGGGCTTACATCGCTGGCGACCTACTGGGACACGAGGTACTCTGGCACAAAATCCAGCCCAATGGCTCTTCCTTCCGTACCGGGCTGGGCGGGGTGCTGGCAGCGGGCAACGACCCCTGGTTCGCACCGTGTGATGTGTGCCTCGGACCCGATGGGTGTGTGTATATCGCCGACTGGCACGACCAGCGCACCGCCCATCCCGACCCTGATGCCGAGTGGGATCGCAGCAATGGCCGGGTATTTCGCATCTCGTATGGCAAACCACCGGTTCCGTCCCCCCTTGACATGGGCCAGTTCACCCGGGAGCAGTTGCTGGCAGAGCTGTCCCATGTCAACCAGTGGCGGGTGCGCACCGCCCGCCGCCTTCTGGCAGCCCGGCGTGACCCTCAAATGATCCTGCCACTACGCTCAAAAATCCAGGCGGCTGGCAACACCGATCTGGCCCTGGAATACCTGTGGGCCTTGCAGGTCTGCGGGGGTGTGCCCGAAGCGTATGCGCGAGAATTGCTGGAGCACGACTACGCCCCTGTGCGGCTGTGGGCTGTGCGGTTGCTGGGTGACCGCCCGGATTTGCAACCGGCAACCCTGAGCGCCCTGATCACCCTGGCCCGAAGTGAAAAAGCCATTCTGGTGCAGCGGCAATTGGCCTGCACCGCGCAGCGGATCCCCGCCGCGGCGGCCCTGATGGTTGTGGCGGGAATCCTGCGGCATGAACAGACCATCAACGACCCGCAAATGCCCAGGCTACTGTGGTGGGCGATGGAAAAACCGTGCGTGGCCCTTCCGGAATCCGCCGTGACGGTGATCCAGTCCAGGGTTGGCACAACGCCAGACGATTTGGCGGTGACCGGCTACCTGCTGGAACGCCTGGCGCGACGGTTGATTGCGGCCGGAACGCCAGCCTGTGACAACGCCTGTATTCCCCTGGCCAGCGCCCCGGCAGCACTGGAAGGGATGGAAAAAGGCTGGCAGGAAAGGCTGGTGGCCAAGGGCCTGCCCGCCACCCCGTTGCTCCGGGAGGCGGTCGCTAAACTGTTGCCGTCAGGCAGCCATCAGCCAGCCGTTCGGCTGTTGGCCCGCATGGGTGATTCCGAAGCTTTGCGGGAGTGGCTCAGTTGGGTGGCGGATTCCGGAAAACCTGTGCCGGAACGGTTGATCCACCTGGAGAGTGTGACCGGTGTGGCCCCCCCTGAAGAAGTCCGGGCCTTGCTGCTGCGCCTTGCCAATGCGCCCGAACCTTTGCACCTGGCGATGCTTTCCGCCTGGCAGCGTGTGGGCAAGGCCAGCGACGCCGCGCGCTTGCTGGCGGAATATGCCGGCGCCCCATCGGCTGTGCAAGCCCGGCTCCGGGCGGTTCTGCTCAGCCGCAAGGACTGGGCTGGTGAAATACTGGGCCGGGTGAAGGACAAAAAAATCCCGTTGGCTGATTTATCTCCCGAAGAGGTGCGCGTGGTCGCCACTTTCAAGGATGACCAACTGGACCAGTGGGTCCGCCAACTGTGGGGTACCATCCTGCCGCCCACCAGCGAGGAACGCCTGGCTGAGGTGCGCCGGCTGAACAATGACCTGCGTGCGGCACAAGGAGACAGCACCCGTGGCAAGGCCTTGTTTGCCAGCAAGTGCGCGGTCTGCCACAAGCTGGGCGGTGAGGGGCTGACCATCGGGCCTGATCTGACGCAAGCCAATCGCGCCGACACCCAGTACCTGCTCCTCAGCCTCATCGACCCCGGCAACCTGATCCGCAAGGAATATCTCACCCATGTGGTGGAAACGAAAAAAGGGCTGACTCTTTCGGGTATCATCGTTGCTCAGGGTGCCGAAGGGGTGACTCTGGTGAATGCCAAAAATGAGCGACTGACGATCGCCGCCGCTGAAATCGCCACGCTGGCCGAATCGCCGGTGTCACTGATGCCGGAAAATCTCCTGAAAGACCTGAGCCCGTCGCAATTGCGCGACCTGTTCGCTTATGTGCAGGCACCCCACGCCACCGGAGGCAAATGATGCGACTGATTCACCCCGTTTCGGTCCTGGCACTTTCCCTGGCTTTTGCCCTGGGCCAGGTTGCGGCCCAGGATCGTGTCTATGCCAACACCCTGAAACCGCTTGTCAACCCGGCACCCCTGCTGAACGACCACCCCGAGTTCCTGGCGCCGGTGCGCGAAACGGCGCGTTTTGAGGCCCCGCCCCTGGTCATGGATGAGGGGGCCAACCTGTCCGTGCGCGCCTGGCGATTCAGCTACAACTCCCGTGGCATTATCGAAATGCCCAACTACCTCAAAGCGTCAGACACCGCCGTGATCATGGTGCACCCGTGGGGCATTGACGATGGCCAGGGCTGGCGCACACCCGAACCGGCCGGAGTATGCGATTTTTGCACTCCTCTAAAAAACAAACTGGCATCGCGACACACCCGCGAGGTAATCGATCCGTTCCTGACCTCCCTGCGAGGCGCGGTGGCCCTCACGCTGTTCAGCCTGCCAGGCACCGAAGATCCCATCCGCAAAAAGCTCTACCGTTCGTTCCGCGGCAAACCCACCCCCGGTCAACGCGTGGAGGGGGCCCGGGAATTGCGGGAGAAGCTGGCCAGTTTCAACTACCAGGGCAAGCCATTGCCCGCCACGCTGAAACTTTCGGCCAGAAGCCCGGTGATCGATTACTTCCGGCAGTTCCCCGGGCTGGACTCCGGTGCCGGCTACAATGGCACCGGCTTTTGGGATTTGCCCATTCCCATCTGTGGTGACATCAGACACCAGGATGACGATGTGGTGATTTACGATGCCGAAGGGTATGGCCCCTTGCGTGATTTCCTGAAAAAAAACCATGTCCGCCATGTGCTGCTCACGGGCTATGCCACCGATATGTGCTACTGCAAAACCACCGCTGGTTACGAGAACCTGTCGAAGGATTTCAATGTTTTTCTGGTGGGTGATGCCTCCATGGCCACCTTCCCCGCCAATGAATCGCCCCGGCACGCCACCAATGCCGCCCTGTCGTTCGCGGCGCTGAACCAGCTCATCACCCAGGTATCGTGGGTGAAACTCTCCGGCAAGGGAGCCACTCCGTGAGTCACCCCCAACCCCATCGCCGCGCGTTGCTGGCCACCCTGGCAGCCGGGGCCAGTGGTTTTGCGGCCTGGCAAAGCGGTCTCGAATCACCCGCGAAATCCGGCATGGCCCGCATCGCCATCAGCCTCGATCTGGAGATGTCCCGCAACTTCCCCCGCTGGGAAGACACCCACTGGGATTACGAAAAAGGCAACCTTGACGAGACCAGCAAACGCTGCACCACCGCCGTCTGCGACATGGTGCGTTCCGCCGGCGGAGTGGCGCACCTGTTCGTCCTGGGGCGCATGTTCGAGCAGGCCGATGTCGACTGGTTGCTGCGGCTGGTTCGCCAGGGCCACCCGGTGGGTAATCACACCTACGACCATGTGAATATCACCGGCAGGCGGCTGGAGGAGTTGCAATACCGGTTCAACCGCGCCCCCTGGCTGGTGGAGGGGAAGACACCCGAACAGGTGATTCGCGACAATATCCGCCTGACGACCGCTGCTATTGAAACCCGGCTGGGGGTGAAACCGGCCGGCTTTCGCACCCCGGGTGGATTCCCGGGTGGATTGGCAGACCGGCCCGATGTGCGCGGCTGGCTCAAAGAGGCCGGCTTCACCTGGGTGAGCGCCCGGTACCCCACCCACCCGGCGGCGGCAGCCGGGATTGAACCAGATGCCCGCTTCATCGCCGCCCTGGTGGCAGCCCAGGAGCAGGCCCAGCCTTTCACCTACCCCGATGGCCTGGTGGAGGTGCCCATGAGTCCGATCAGCGATATCGGCGCCTTTCGCACCGGGCGCTGGAAACTGCCCTGGTTCATCCGGGCCACCCGGGCCTGCCTGGAAGCCGTGATCGACAAGGGCCAATGCTTCGATTTTCTCGGCCACCCCTCGTGCCTGGGTGTGATCGATCCCGGTCTGGAAACCATCCGCATGATCCTCGAGGTGGTGGAAAAAAACCGCCACCGCGCCACCCTGGTGGGGCTGGATGCCCTGGCTGGGCAGGCGAAGCCGGCCAGAAAAGGCTGAACTGCAGCATTTTGCTGATTGCTCTCACCGTAAAGAGGGGGTAAACTTGCGCCAGCCCCATGCAATCCTGAGATACCCCCATGGCTTCGGTCACCCCAAACCGGCGACAACTCCTCCAGGCAGGCATGCTTGGCTCGGTGGGTCTGACCCTGCCCGACCTCCTCCGGCATGAGGCGCGGGCCAAGCCCCGCCAGGATGCCCCCTCCGTGGTGATCCTGTGGATGCGCGGCGGCCCCAGCCAGCACGATATGTGGGACCCCAAACCCGATGCCCCTGCCGAAATCCGCGGCGAGTTTGGCTCCATCACCACCAGCGTGCCGGGTGTTCGGCTGACCGAGCATCTGCCCCTTTCCGCCCGGGTCATGCACAAGTTCTCGCTGATCCGCAGCCTGCATCACAGGCCTGAAGACGGCAATGTGGGGCACTCCGACGCCGACCAGATCTGCTTCACCGGCTACAAGGCAGGCTCCCAGCCCGATGTGAATGTCATGCCCAGCTGCGGCTCATGGGCAGCCCGTTTTCTGGGCGGCATCGACCCCGGCCTGCCCGCTTATGTCATGGTGCCCAAGCTGTTGCCGGGTGCCGACGCCGCCTGGCTGGGGTCGGCCTGCCGTCCCTTCGAGACCAAAAGTGACCCCGCCGGCAAGACCCCGTTCAAGGTGCCCAATCTCACCCTGTCGGCGCGCCCAGGGGCACCCACCGCCGACGAGGGCAAGGCCCTGGTGAACGCTTTCGATCGTCCCCCCACCACCACGCAAGCCGATTCCTTTGGCCGTTTCCAGCAACAGGCACTCGATCTGCTGCGGGGTGACCGGGCCCGCAAGGCGTTCGACCTCAACGCCGAACCAGCCTCGTTGCGCGAAGCCTATGGCCACATGCCCGATTTCGACCCGAAAGATCCCGAGCGATGTGGTTGCCCCAACTGGGCCCAGCGCATGCTGCTGGCCGCCCGGCTGGTCGAAGCCGGCGTGCGGCTGGTGACGGTGGACCTGCGCTGGTGGGATTTCCACAAAAAAGGCTTTGAATCGCAAAAACTGGGCTTTCTGCCACGCTTCGACCGCGCCTACACGGCGTTCCTGGCCGATCTCGAGCGGCGCGGGGTGCTCGATACCACCCTGGTGGTGGCCTGGGGCGAAATTGGCCGCACCCCCGTGGTCAACGCCAATGCCGGCCGCGATCACTGGCCCTATGTGATGTCCGCAGCACTCGCCGGCGGCGGCGTTCGGGGTGGCCGGGTGGTGGGCTCCTCCGATGCCAAAGGGGCACACCCCAAGGACAACCCCAAGCTGGTGCATGATGTGCTGGCCACCATCTACCGCCATCTGGGCATCGACACCACTGCCACAGCCCTCGATCACACCGGGCGCCCGCATCCGGTGTTGCAGCAGGGCAAGCCGATTGACGAGCTGTTCTGACATAGCCCGCCGGTGATTACGGCCCCGGGAACCACATCTGCCCCCTCAGGCCCCACCGCCTGCTAACATGGAGCTTTCAGATTCGACCCTTGCCCGGAATGCCTCATGCCGCCCGTTGGTAGCCCCATCCCCTCGCCCAAGAATGAACAGCCCCTGTTGCTGTGGCTGGTGAAGGTTCTGGATCCCATGAAGCGCACCCGGGTGAAGCAGGTGCTGCAACACGCCCGCGTGCTGGTCAACGGCACCATTGTCACCCGCCACGACCACCCCGTGGGCCCGCAAGACGCCTTGGCGCTCATGCCGGAAGGCACGCTCCCCCCCCCGGAATGGACGGCCTCTCCCGACCAGCCCCCCGGCCGCGTCAGCAAGGCACCTTTTCCGGTTTTGTACAGCGATCTGGATCTGCTCGTGGTGGACAAACCCAGCGGACTGCTGTCGGTGGCCAACGGGGCATTCAAGAACAACACGGCCTTTTCCAAGCTGTTCGACTGGCTGAACACCCAAAAAGCCGGCCGCCCCTTTGTGGTGCACCGCCTCGACCGAGAAACCTCCGGCCTGATGGTCTTCGCCCGCACCGCTGATGCCCGCGATGCCCTCCAGCACAACTGGGAAGAGGTGCGGAAAACCTACCTGGCGATTTGCGAGGGCTGCCCCCCGTCACCCGAAGGCGAGATTGAAACCTTGCTGGAGGAAGGCAAAGACCTGAAAGTGCGCGTCGTCCGTGACCCGGGCCCTGATGCCCGACGCTCGCTCACCACCTACAAGGTTCTTTCCCGGCATGGCAATCATTCGCTGCTGGAACTGGGCCTGCTGACAGGCCGGAAACACCAGATCCGGGTCCATCTGGCCCATATCGGTTGCCCGGTGGCCGGCGATGGCCAATATGGTGCCACCACCGATCTCTGCGGCCGGATCGCCCTGCATTCCTGGCGTATCTCCTTCCCCCACCCGGTCACCGGCCAGCTCATCGAAATGGAATCCCCGCTCCCCGATGACCTGAAGCGGGCCCTGGCCTGAAATCACCCTGCTACCTGGCCGCATTCGCGCGGCATTCCCCACGACCAGGGAATGCCGCGCCGGATCCCCCAACTTCACGAAAGAGGGGGCAGATGCCGAAAAAGCCCGGAAGCCGCCTTCCGGCAAGGCCGATTTGACTGCTATAGTTCGATTTGCTGTTGCAGCCGGAGAGGTGGCAGAGCGGCTGAATGCGTCGGTCTCGAAAACCGATATGCCTGAAAGGGTATCGAGGGTTCAAATCCCTCCCTCTCCGCATTTCACTCCCCTTTGGGAAACCCTCTGTTGTAAGTCGTTAAGCCACAAAGACTTACAACGGATTTCCCTCCTGTGCTGTAGCTGATTGGTGCAAATTTGGTGCAAACTGATGCACCAGAAAGCGCACAGCAATGGCTAGCAAACGCAGCAGTCTTTCAGCTCGTAGACAACGCATCGGCAAGGTCTCTCTTTACCAGCATCACGGGTGCTGGTGGATCTATTACCGCGAGTCTGGGACAACCGTCCGCAAACGGTTTGGGAGCGACAAACGGGAGGCTGAAAAGGCTGCCGCCCAGGTCAATCACCAGGTGACCTCCCGAGAACCAACGCTCCTCAGCTTTTCCCCCATCGCTGTTCCCGAATTGAGGAAGCAGTTTCTAGAATATCATGAAAATATATTGCAGAGCTCACTCGGAACAGTCGAGAGATATCGATCTGTTACCTTGCATCTTATTCGATTTGTTGAGGATGTGTGCCCTACTGCGAAAGCACACGAAATCAATCCCGAGCAGTTTGTAGGTTTTCTCCGGCGTCAAAAAGTGGCTTCCAACGGTAATGCCGCCGCCGCCAAAAGAAGAATCAGCGGCAAGGGCCTGGCCTTCGCGTTACAGACCTGCCGTACGATGTTCAACTACGGACTCAAAAAACGACATTTTCCACCCTATGTCGGGAACCCATTTAGTGAGCTTCCGGTTGACCGGATGAAGATAGAAGACGCCAAACCCATTTTTGTTTTCACCGAAGAGCTGGAGTACCAGTGCTTGACCAAAGCTAGCGAATGGGAGTTTCCGATTCATTTTGTCGGCGCAAAAACAGGGCTAAGAGTTGGGGAACTCAGCCACATGATGATCGAAGACCTGGATCTGGAGCAGGGATGGCTGAGGGTTACCAACAAGGTAGATCTCGGCTGGCGGATCAAGACTGGCCAGGAAAGGCTGATCCCGCTGCTTCCAGAGGTGGCTTCGGTCCTGAAGAAGGTCGTGGGAAAACGGCGGGGCGGGCCGGTTTTTTTACGGCTGAAATTCAACAACATCCTTCCAGAACAGAGCGCGATTTTGATGCGGTCTGACATCCAGTCCATGATTCGCAAATGCGAGGGCGAATTGACCCGAAAGGTTGAGGCTCAGTATGCTCAAAAGGCATGGCAACAGGCTGGACATGTCAAAAACGATCTGATCAGGCTTAGCTTCATCAAGCTGATGAAAATGATCGGCCATCCTGAAAGCACCTGCGCCAAATCATGGAGGCATACTTTCGCTACAGTCCTTCAGGACGCCAATGTCGATCCCCTCATCAGGCAACAAGTCATGGGCCATAGCCCCCTGATGAAGGGCAGCCTGGGAATGACCAGCAGGTACACGCATACGCGCCCAGAAACCCTGAGACGGCAAGTGGAAGCGGCCCTGAGATTATGGCCCCGTTCGTTGCTGCTGGCTGAAAGCTGGGCTAGCGCGTAAGGAACCGTCGCCACCTCTACGCCATAAATCATCCCATACTACCTATTCGTCCCTTATTGTTTCCACCGCACAGGAAGCGCTGAGCAAACGCCGTGCCAAACTCTGGAATTTTCTGGGATTTATTTGGTTTTTAATAAAAGTTTCTCAATGGGGCTGAGGGGCGGCTGCCTGAGTGGGGAGATATATTTTGTCTTAACGATTAGAGTGTCTGTTCTGGGTGGGCTGGCATCAGCGGTTTTTTGAAACCAGGGATAATTTTTTGGCCCTTAAACGGCACCTGGAGCGATTGGTTGATTGAGTGACTCGTTGTTCAACGGGTTGCGGCCTGAAAATGCACCAGGAGTTTGCCGATGATTCGCTCCATGATGGTTATTCTCACCCTCGCTCTGGCCGGCACCGCCGGCCAGGCGCAGACGAACCGGACCGTCACCTCCACGCCCAACATCTTCGGCGGCCAGAACTACTCAAACGGCACTAGCAGCCGCTCGAATATCTTCGGCGGCCAGGATTACTCGAACGGTACCACCAGCCGGTCGAACATCTTTGGCGGCCAGAACTACTCGAACGGTACTACCAGCCGCTCGAATATCTTCGGCGGCCAGGATTTTAGCAAACCTAACGGTGGTTCCAGCTTCTCCACCATGCCGAACATCTTTGGCGGCTTCAATTTCTCCAACGGTGGCAGTAGTCGCTCGAACATCTTCGGCGGGCAGGATTATTCCTTCCCCCGTAACCGCTGACCGGCTGACCGTACCGCAGCAACCCCAGGGAGGCAGGCTTCAGAGCCCGCGCTCCCTGGGTGGTTTTTTGCCCCTCAAAAGCACACCAACTGACCGCGCGCCGGGTGGAGAGAAACGGATGGAAGCGCTCTCTTTTTTGTACTGTACAGGCGTTCATTCATCGGGAAATCCAGTGTTTTTTTAAAACCGGGCTGCAAGGTTTGTTGTCTGGGCTGCAAGGAAGAGTGTGGGGACGGGTGGCCACTATGGCGTGGTGAGCCGGCCCGAAGTCTTTTCCAATGCCCCGACACATTGACCTTCAGCGAATGGAAACACCCTTGGAAACAATATTCAGCGTGGCATGCCCACAATGCCAGCGACGCCTCAAGGCGGATATCAAACATGTTGGCAAAACAGCCAAATGCCCGCATTGCGGTACGGGTGTGACCATCGAAATGCCATCTGTAGCCCCATCAAAAGACGAAAAAGGCAGCATCAATATCCGGTCGATTCTGGAAGAGAAAAAAACCGCATCAGCGGCAAGGCAAAATCCAGTTCCCCCCTCTCTGGATTCTTCTGCTGGGAAACAGAAAAACGAGCGCCCCGCTCCTGCGGCAATCGATGATCTGGAAGTCCTCGACGATGTGGAAGAGATGGAAACGGCTCCAGTATTTCCCAGGATACCGAACAAAAAACCCAAAAAAACGGGCTTGAAAGCAAGTGGCCAATACCCGACGCAGCAAAAACCGGTGGTTCTGATCGCTGCGGGTGCCAGCATCATCAGCCTGATCATTGGCTTCTTCCTGGGCAGGGAGCATCTCGGCTACCAACTCCGCTCTGCTTTCATGCATGGGCCCATGGGATTGGGAAACGCCCTGGAAAATGGTTTTGGCGATCTGGCGGATCAAGAACCTGAACCAGGGCAGGCACCTGAGATTCCGATGCGTTCCTTCCATCAGGCAGGCTCCCTGGCCGCTGGTGTGTTGAGCGCAGAGGTCAATTCCATCATCCTGGACCGGATATTCGGCGGGAAGGGACCATCAGAAGAAAAATACCTGATTATCAATATGCGCATCAAGAATACCGACCCCAGGAAGGTCCAGGCTTTTCACAAAGATTCCCTGTTCCAGAATAGTTTCAAGCTGGTGGATGACGTTGGAAATGCCATCCGGATCCTTGATCCTGGAATCGACAGGATAGAGGGCGCTTTGACTGCCGGAACCGATATCCTGCCCGGCCAGGAAGTGGGGCACCGGCTGGCATTTGTCATCCCCCTGCCAAAAACCAAAGAGCTGACACTCCTGGTGAACATGCAGGCTTTTTCTGGGGAAGGTTTTTTTCGCGTAAAAATCCCTGCAAACGACATCCTGGGGTTTGCCAGAAGATGACTGCCCGCTACTTCGGCGCTGTAGCATCAACCCAGCCTTTCCAGCCTGCCAGGCAAAGACCCGGATGGACTGCCCCAACGGTCCCCCGCCAGCCATTGCCTGAAACCGGCCAGAAAAGCGTGGGGTCTGGACTGCAAGGCGTTGCGGGGCCGGATATCGAGCAGGATTCGCTTTGGGATCGGCTGCGGGCGCATGGGGCGCCGATCTGGCCAGCTGAGCGGGAAGACATCCTGGAAATGATCGTCTGCTGGGGTTTTTTGCGGGTTTTACGCATCTCATACCCAGAGCTTCCTGCCCCGGGTTGCTTCCCGCCTCCGCCCCGGGGCTGCCTGGCCCGCTTAAAATGCCGGCGCTTTTTTGGGTGGGTGCCATCGGCTGGCGCAAAAAGCCTTAGGATAGCGTTTCAACCATTCTCCCCGATGGCAACAAGGCGGCGCTGAGCGTGAACGACACCTGGCAACCCTGCGCCGAGTCTCCCTATTCCTGGGAACGCGAGGCACTCGACTTTGTGCGCGAGCGCTTGCCCGCTTTTGGCGGCTGGTGCGCCTGGAGCAACTTCGAGTTCACGGACGATCTCGGCAATATCCGCCCGGTCGATCTGCTGGTTTTCAGCCCCCAGGGCGTGTTTCTGATCGACATCAAAACCTGGCGTGGCACCATCACCGGTGACGGCACCTACTGGAACCGCGAGTACGACGGCAAACGGTTCACCTGCGATAACCCCCGCCAACTCGCCAGCGCCAAGGCCAAAGCCCTGAAAGAACTGCTGAGCCGCCAACGGGCCTACCAGAACGGTAAAATACCCTTCCCTGGCATCGAATCCCTGGTTTTTCTGGCTGATGAACTGGTGCGGTTCGAGGTCGCCGGGCCCGGCCGGGCCGGGATTTGCCTGCGTGACCGCGACGACCGGCCCGGCATCATGGCGGCGCTGCAGCGGCGGGAATGCCCGGGTCTCGACAGCCGGGGTAGCGGGCCTGCCGACAGTGCCGAATTCCAGGCGTTCCAGGCGGCCTTTGCCCAGGCGGGCCTGCAGCCGGCCCGTCATAGCCGCACACTCGCCGACTACCGTCTGGTGAAGCCCATCGCCGAGGGGCCCTACTGGCAAGACTGGCTGGGTGAGCATGTTTCCCTGGCCAACAACAGACGGCGTGTCCGCATTTATTCCGCCGGCAACAGCCAGGGGCGGGAGCAACGAGAACTGCTGGAAAGGGCCGCCCGGCGCGAGTTCCAGCTGTTGGAATCGCTCAGCCATCCCGGCATCATCCGTAGCTATGCCCTGCATCAGCACGAGCTGGGGCCGGCCATTTTGCTGGACTACCCGGAAAACGCCCTGCGCCTCGACCACTTCCTGTATCAGCGGGGCGAAACCCTCAGCGAAACCACCCGCCTGCATCTGATGCAACGGATCACCGAGGCGGTAGAATTTGCCCACCGCAAGCAGGTGGTGCACCGGGCCCTGTCGCCGCACAGTATCCTGGTGGTCAACCCGGCAGACCCCAGGCCCGGTATCCGCATCCTGAACTGGCAGGCCGGTTCACGGTCTGGCTCCACTTCCGTGGGGCACACCATCAGCGCCACCTCGCATCTCGATGCCCTGGTGGATGATGCCGCCATGGCTTTTCTGGCCCCCGAAGTGCTGGCAGACACCGATGGCAGCCAGCAACTCGATGTTTTTTCCCTGGGTGCGCTGGCGTACTACATTTTCTCGGGCCAGGCTCCGGCTGAAAACCACGCCGCCCTCATCCACCGTTTGCAAAACAACCAGTCCCTGCAGATCACCGCGGTGCTCAACGGTGTCCGTGGCCCTTTGGTCGACCTGATCTGTCACAGCACCCAGGGGGACCTGGATAAACGCATGACGGGGGTCGACAAGTTCCGCGAGGGTATCGACCGGATCAGTCAGGAGCTGGCCACCCCGGATGACGAGTACCAGGGCAACCCCGCCGAGGCGCCCTCCAGGGCGATCCTGCCCGGGGGTTACACCGTGGAGCGGCGGCTGGGCCAGGGCTCCAGCGCAGTGGCCTATCTGGTGGACAAGCAGGGCGCCTGGCTGATCCTGAAACTGGCCAGCTCGCCCCAGCACAACGCGCGCCTGAACGGTGAATACCGGGTGCTGAAAAAGCTGGCCGAGTTGCCCGGTCTGGTGCAGGCCCGGGAATGCGTGCAGATCGGCGCCCACACCGCCATCGAACTGGAACCGGTTTTTGTCGACACCGAAGCCAGCACCATCGAGACCCTGGGGCACCGGCTGGCCCGCGATGGGGCCTTGCACCTGGACCTGCTGGAAAGGTTCAGCGATGACCTGCTGCAAATCCTGTGCGCCCTGGAGGCCTCTGGCACCACCCACCGCGACATCAAGCCCGAGAACATTGCCGTGGGACAGGGGGCTGGCCGGCGGCTGCATCTCACCCTGTTTGATTTTTCGCTGGCGGACACCCCGGCCCGCAATATCAGCGCCGGCACCCGGCGCTATCTCGACCCGATGCTGTCGCTGCAACAGCGCATGGTGTATGACACCGCCGCCGAGCGGTACGCAGTGGCCGTGACGCTGTACCAGATGGCGGCCGGGCTGGGTTGCTTCCCGGTCTGGGGCGATGGGCAGACCGATCCCACCCTGCTCACCGGTGTCACCGAGGCGACGATCAGCCCGGAGCTGTTTGAAAGCTCGCTGCGTGAAGGGCTGGTCCCGTTTTTCAAGAAGGCGTTCCAGCGTGACATCGCCCACCGGCACCATCATGCCCCGGAGATGTTGCAGCACTGGCAGGAGTGTCTGTCTGGCCGCGGCACCAGCGGTTTTTTCACTGGTGATGACGGGACCGAGGCCGAGCTGTCGCCGTTGCTGGAGCAGGCCCGTCTGGAGACGGCCGTCCATGAGCTGGGTTTCTCCAGCCGGGCGACCAACGCGCTCGACCGCGCCGATATCCTCAAGGTGCGCGATCTGCTGGCCTTCCCGGTGTTCCGGCTGCAGCGCCTGCCGGGCATCGGTTCCAAGACACGCAAGGAGATCAACAACGCCTCCCGGGCCTTGCGTGGCCGGCTGGGTAGCCCGCCGCCTTTGGCAAGCCCCCCCCGGGCCGGCAAGGGGCGCGAGCTGAACCCGGACACCTGCACCCTGGAGGAGGCCATCGACTCGCTCGTGCAGAAAGTGCCGGTCAACAGCCGCCAGGCCGCCCGCCTGTTTCTGGCGCTGGATGATCCCCACAATCCCTGGCCCCTGCAGGCCAGTATTGCCCGGCAACTGGGCGTCTCCAGTGGGCGCGTGGCCCAGATCGTTGTCGACCTGCGCAAGCGCTGGCAAGACCATCCGGTGCTCATCCAGGTGGCCAATCAGGTGGCCGAGCTGTTGCAGAGCGACAAGCAGGGCGGCGTGATGACGCTCGATGAGTTGGCCGAGGCCATCAGCGCGCAGCGGGGGGCCCTGATGGAGCCAGCCCGCGCCCTGCCGCTGGCCAGGGCGCTGGGGCGGGCGGCCATGGAAGTGGAGACCACCGGTATGGACCCCCGCTTCATCGGGCGGCGCGACGATGCCCGTGTGGTGCTGGCCACCAGCGAGGAGCTGGCCAAGCTGGCTTTCAGGCTGGGACGGAAGGCGGATGAGCTGGCCCTGGAAGATCCGCTGCTCAACCCGCAGCGCGCCGCCGAAATGCTGCGGGGCCTGAAGGGGGACTGGTCCTCTATGGGCCTGCTGCACGATGGTCGGCTGTTGCGGCTGGCGGCGGCGGCTTCGGGTGGCGCGGCCCTGTCCACCCGGCAAGAGCTGTATCCGCGCGGTATGGCGGGGGTGCGGGCCTTGCGGCTGGCGCAGGGGGCCTGGCTGGGCACCCGTCATCCGTCCGCCGGGCAGATCCGCGAACGGGTGGCCAGCCGTTATCCGGCCGCCGAGTCCCTGCCGGACCGGCCGCAGCTCGACGACCTGCTGCGCGAGGCGGGCATCGCCCTCACCTGGGACGAATCAGCCAACCAGGGCCAGGGCGGCTACATGGGGCCCCGGGGGGCGTTGTCGCTTAGCAGTGCCAGCAGCAGTGTGGGGCGTTGGTCCACCCGGCAAACCGGGACACCCAGCCGTACTCTGGCGCCCGGTCTGGAAACGGCCCTGCATTTCGAAGACCGGCTCAGCCGCTCGCGGCGCCAGCCCAACTTCCTGACCCTGCTGGTGGAACCGCGCGGCTATGGCAAGGCCAGGGCGGCGCTGGTGCAACGGTTTCAGGCGGAGATCATTGATCTGGAAGGGTTTTTTCTCGCGGCGCTGCGCCACACCGCCACCGCGCTGGGCGTGGAATGGGAACTGGTCTTGCGGGCGGATAGCCATCGCTTGCCCCAGGAGTGGATGAACCTGATGGCCCTGGTGCGGCGCGCGGCACCCGACTTTGAAGAGCGGCTGATGGCAGCCTGCCGGCAGGCCGCACCACGCGGCCCTGACCAGACCGACAAGGCCCTGCTGCTGGTGCAGCCCGGCCTGCTGGCGCGCTATGGCCTGATGGACCAGCTCGACAAGCTGGTCGACCAGGCGGGCCGGCGCGGGGGGCTGCCTGCGGTGTGGTTGCTGCTGGCCGGGGACCGCGCCCTGATCGACGGGCAGGCAGTGCCATTGATCCATGCGGGTTTGCAGGTCAGGGTGCCGCTGGAGTGGCTGGAAAATCGTCATCGGGCCGCCCATCAGCCAACCGATTGCCACAAGACCGGGGAATTGTCATGATCGATGCGAAACGGTTGCTGGAAAAGTGCCAGAAGCTGCAAAAGCGGCTGGAAATCGACCTGCTGGAGCGCAGCCAGTCGGCGGATGTGCCCGCCGTGGGTGAGAAGCTGCAACAAGAATACCAGGAGGCGTTCGCCAACCAGCGCACCGGCCACGCCTATGAAACCTGGCGGCAGGAGATGATCACCCAGCATGCGGCGGCCTGGGTGGTGACCACGGTCTTCCTGCGTTTTCTCGAGGACAACCGTTTTCTGGAACCCCTGCTCAGCGGCCCGCCGGGCGACCATCCGGGCGACGCCAACGACCGCTGGCTGGCCTCGCGCGAGCACTACGAGCAGTACTTTGTGACGCACCGCGACCAGTCCGATCGCGACTACCTGCTGTTCCTGTTCGCGACCCAGGCGGCATTGCCGGCCCTGGCCGACCTGTTTGGCCAGCATAACCCGCTGCTCGACCACCCCACCTGGCTGTCGAATGATGCGGCGCACGAGATCCGCGACCACTTTCGCCGGCTGGAGGCGGCCACGGGCCAGCTTGAGCTGGATTTCACCAGCCCGCCCGCCAGTGCCCGCCACCCCGATTCGGCGGCCGGGCAGCGCGAGGAGACCCGCTTTCTGGGCGACCTGTACCAGGACCTGTCAGAAGATGCCCGCAAGCGGTTCGCGCTGCTGCAAACGCCCGATTTTGTCGAGCAGTTCATCCTCGACCGCACTCTGGAGCCGGCCTGGGACGAGTGGCTGGCCCGGGGCCGGCCGGGCGGTGTCTTTCGCCTGATCGACCCGGCGTGCGGCTCGGGCCACTTTTTGCTGGGCACCTTCCACCGCCTTTTGAACCACTGGCAGCGGCTGGAACCGGCCACGCCGGTGCGCGCCCTGGTGCAGCGGGCGCTCGACAGCGTGCAGGGGGTGGATGTGAACCCGTTTGCGGTGGCCATCAGCCGGTTCCGACTGCTGGTGGCGACGCTACGGGCCTGCGGCATCGAGCGGCTGCGGGGCGCGCCCAGCTTCCAGTTCCACCTGGCCTGCGGTGACTCGCTGCTGCATGGGGCAGACGACAAGGTGCAGCAAGACTTCGTGGAGATGGCGCACTTCTACCAGCCGGAAGACCTGCCGGCGCTGCGGGCCATTCTGGTGCCCGGTCGCTACCACGCCGTGGTGGCCAACCCGCCCTACATCACCGTCAAGGACAAGGCGCTCAACGAGGCGATCCGCGCCAAGTACAGCACCTGTCATCGTCAATATTCGCTGGGGGTTCCCTTCACGGAACGGTTGTTCCAACTCGCTGCCCCGGGCTACTTCACCGGTCAGATCACCGCCGACAGCTTCATGAAGCGGGAATTCGGCAGCAAGTTGATCGAAAGCTTTTTCCCCAAAGTGGATTTGACCCATGTCATCCACACCAGCGGTGCGTACATACCTGGTCATGGCACGCCGACCGTCATCCTGTTCGGTCGAAACAGGCCGGCTGTTCTCCCGGTGGTGCGGGCGGTTTTGGGTATTCAAGGGGAGCCCAGCACGCCGGCCGATCCGGCCCAGGGGCTGGTGTGGACCGCCATCCTGAACCAGGTGGATCAGCCCGGCAGCCAAAGCCGCTTCATCAGCGCGCTCGATATGGAACGGGAGAAGTTTCATGCCCATCCCTGGAGTATTGGCGGGGGCGGAGCGGCTGAATTAAAGAACCGTTTAGACAATCAGAAAAACAATCTCCAACTATTTATCCAAGAGATCGGAAGATCGACCCATACTGGAGAAGATGATGCATTCCTAATCCCACAAACATCTGCAAAAACAAACGGAATATTTTTAGAAACTGTTCCTTTAGTGATAGGCCAAAGCGTTAGAGATTACACAGCCATCCCCAGCGACAATGTCATTTTTCCTTATGATATTTTAACTGGTGTGCAAGCTTTAGTTTCAACCGCCCTCGAACATCATTTTTGGAAGTTTAAAACTTCTTTGCGATCCCGACTTGATTTCGGTAACACGCCTGAGCAACGGGGCCTAAGATGGTTTGATCACTCGATGTTTTTTCCTGCACGCTACCGTACCCCCCTCTCAATCACCTTCGCCTTCGTAGCCACCCACAACCACTTCGTGCTGGACCGCGGCGGCAAGGTGTTCAACCGGTCCGCCCCGGTCATCAAGCTGCCCGCCGGCGCCACGGAAGACGACCACCTGGTTTTGCTGGGGCTGCTGAACAGTTCGGCGGCGGGATTCTGGATGCAGCAGGTGTTTCATAATAAAGGCGGCCCGGGTGGCGGTTCATCTAAAGATGAAAAATGGCATGATTTTTTTGAACACGACGGGACGAAGCTGAAAGAACTGCCCATCCCTTGGGAGGCGGATTACTGGGCCTGTCCGATGGCCGTGCAGGTGCTGGCCCTGGCCCAGCGTCTGGATGGCTTGGCCCGGCAGCGGGGCCAACTGGCACCCGCCAGTCTGTGCCAACAGCCCCGCACCCGCCTTGAGCTGGATCAGGCCCGCCAGCAGAGCCAGGACTTGTTCCACCAAATGGTCTTCTGGCAGGAGGAACTCGACTGGGCCAGCTACGCCGCCTACGGGTTGATCCCCACCAACGATCTGGCCACCGGCTGGCTGGCCAACGCCGCGTTGTGCCAGCCCCTCGCTTTGGGCCAGCGGGCTTTTGAGATAGCTCTGGCCCGGCAGGTGGCGGCCGGCGAGGTGGAAACCGAATGGTTCAACCGCCATGGCTCCACTCCCATCACCGCGGTGCCGGCCGAGTGGCCGGCAGATTACCAGCATGTGGTGCGCCAGCGCCTGGAACTGATCGCCCACCACGCTGACATTGGGGTTATTGAGAAACTAAATTCCAAACGACGCTGGAACCAGCAGCCGTGGCAGGAGCAGGAACAGCAAGCCCTGCGCGACTGGCTGCTGCTGCGCCTGGAGCGGTACTTGGATCTGGATGGACGCATGGCTCCCACGCCCGAAACGCCTTCGCTTCAAGAGTTCCAAGACCCCCAACTGGTGTCTCTGGCGCGGCTGGCGCAAGTGGCGGGTCAGGATGCAGACTTCTTGCAGATGGGCGGCCTGTACCGCAACGACCCGGCGTTCGATGTGCTGGCCCTGGTGCGTGAGCTGGTTGAGGCTGAAACCGTGCCCGCCTTGCCCGTGTGCCGCTACAAGGGCGAGGGTCTAACCAAACGCGCCGTGTGGGAACGCACCTGGGAACTGCAACGGGCCGAGGACCGCGGCGAGCCGGTGGGCAAAATCCCGGTGCCGCCCAAGTACACCAATGGCGATTTTCAGGATGCCGACTACTGGCGGCTGCGCGGCAAGCTGGATGTGCCCAAGGAGCGCTGGGTCGGTTTCCCCGGCGTGACCGCCAGCGATGGTACTCCGGTGGTCGCCTGGGCTGGCTACAATCATTTGCAACTGGCGCAGGCCATCAGCGGCTACTTCGTGCAAGTGCAGGAGCAGGAAGGCGGCACCGCTGATCCCCGGCTGGAACCGCTGCTGGCTTGCCTGGACCAGCAGATCCCGTGGTTGAAACAGTGGCATAACGACATCGATCCCACCTTCGGCCAGGGCATGGGCGACTACTTCGCCGGCTTTCTGGATGAAGAAGCCCGTCGCCTGGGCAAAACCGTGGAGCAAGTGCGCCAGTGGCAACCACCTGCCCGTGGAGCTGCCGCTAAAACCCGCCAGCCGCGCATTGCCAAAGCCCCTGCCAAAGCACGGGATGCAGGCGATGCGGACGCATCAGATGCAAGCGAGAAACCGGCCAAGGAACCCAAAGCTCGTCAGCCGCGCGCCGGGGCTGGCGACCGTGCGGCACAAAAAGCCCGGGTGGTGGAGCTGGCGCAAAGCGCCGGGCGGCTGAGCAACCGGTCGTGCCTGGAGGGTTTGGGTCTGGAGGCAACCACGGGCAACACTGCCCTGGTGTCGCTGCTGCTGAAAGAGCTGAGCGGGGCCGCCGGCCCCCTGGAGAAGGTGGGTACCAAAGGGCCCGGTGTGTACTACACGGTCAGGGTCTGAAAGACCAGCGTCGGAAGTCGCTGACATGACAGGCAGGGAAGATGTCCAGAAAATCGCCAGGTGAACCATGCTGCTGAAAGAACTGCTTCATATCCCCGACGGAGTGTACCAGGGTGACTTCGTCCTCAAGCTGACGGAGGGGGTGGGCAAGGCGCAGGAAACGCTCGACAGTTATGTGGTAACCCCCGAGCTGGCCCTGTGCTTCGACCAGGCCCTGGGGCTGGTGCAAAGCGCAGTGACCGGCCGCACCAGCAAGGCAACCTACCTGCATGGCAGCTTTGGCAGCGGCAAAAGCCATTTCATGGCCATTTTGCATCTGATATTGCATGGCAATCCGCAGGCCCGGAGCATCCCCGAACTGGCGGCGGTGATCCAGAAGCACGCGGGCTGGCTGCAGGGCAAGAAGTTTTTGCTGGTGCCGTACCACATGATCGGCATGGCCGATATCGAGAGCGGCATTCTGGGCCAGTATGTGAACCATCTGCGCCAGTTGCATCCCGAGGCACCGCCGCCCGCCGTCAGCCAACTGGGGCCGCTGCTGATCAACGTGCAAAAAGAACGGGAAGAGTATGGGGATGCAGCGTTTTTCAAACGGCTGAACCGCAAGGTGGCCGACACCACCGCTGGCCCGGGCTGGGGGCAGGTGCAGGGTGCCGAGGATGCGGACGGTGCGTACAACGCCACCTCGTTTGCGCGCGCCGCCCAGTCGGGTGCCGGCAGCGTGGCCCACACCGCCCTGGTGACACGGCTGCTGGAGACGGTGGCCCAGGGCCAGATCGACAGCATGGCCAGGCGGCAGGGTCAGTATGTCAACCTGGATGTGGGTCTGAGCGAGATCAGCCGTCATGCCCAGAGCCTGGGCTACGATGCGGTGGTGCTGTTCCTCGATGAGCTGATTCTCTGGCTGGCCTCGCGGTCGGCGGAATCGAGCTTTGTGCACGAGCAGGCCTCGAAACTGACCAACCTGGTGGAGGCCCAGAGCGCCGACCGGCCCATCCCTCTGATATCGTTTGTGGCCCGGCAGCGCGACCTGCGCGAACTGGTGGGCGAGCAGGTGACCGGCGCGGAGCAACTGTCGTTTGCCCAGTCGCTCGACTGGCAGCAGGGGCGCTTCACCACCATCACGCTGGAAGACCGCAATCTGCCGGCCATTGTCGAGAAACGGGTGCTGATCGCCAAAGACGCCGCCGCCGTGGCGCAGATGGATCAGGCTTTCAGCCAGGCGCAGCGGCAACTGAAGCAGCATGAGAAAGACATCCTCATCACGCAGGATTTCGACCTGCAGGCGTTTCGCAAGCTTTACCCCTTCAGCCCGGCGCTGATCGAAGCGCTGATAGCGATATCCAGTGTCTTGCAGCGCGAGCGCACCGCCCTGCGGGTGTTGCTGAACCTGCTGTACAAGCAGCGTGACACGCTGGAGCTGGGTCAGTTCATCCCGGTGGGCGACCTGCTGGACGAAGTGAACGATGGCACCACTGCGCTGATGCCGGCGATGGCCCGGCGTTTCGAGAACGCCAACAAGCTGTATGTGGGCAAATTGCTACCCATGCTGGAGCAGAATCATGCCATCCGGCGCGAGGAGGCGCTGCTCCTGCCCCAGGGTGACCCCAGGCGCAGCGGTTTTGTGGCCGATGACCGGCTGGTGAAAACGCTGCTGCTGTCGGCCCTGGTGCCCGAGGTGCGGGTGCTGAAAGACCTCACCGCCGAGCGGCTGGTGACGCTGAACTATGGCAGCATCCGCGCGCCCATCCCGGGTCGGGAGGCGCAGATGGCGCTGACCCGGGTGCGGGCCTGGGCGGCCCAGGTGGCGGAGATCACGGTGCAGGAGGGGCCCAATCCCCGCATCGGCATCCGCATCTCGGGGGTCGACACGCAAAGCATTCTCGACCAGGTGCAGAATGAGGACAACCACGGCAACCGCCTGCGGCTGGTGCGGACCCTGCTGATCGAGGGGCTGAATGTGCGGCAGGAGGGTGAGCAGGAGCTGACCCATCCCTTCTGGTACCGGCACACCGCGCGGCAGGCAACCCTGCTGTTTCGCAACATTCGCGAGCTGCCGCCCAGTTCGCTGGAGAACAGCGAGCCAGACTGGAAGGTGATCATCGATTTCCCCTTCGATGAGGAGGGCCACACCCCCGATGAAGACAAGCGGGTGATGCGGCAGTTCCTCGACCAGCATAAGAGTGGCGCGCGCACCCTGTGCTGGATGCCTTCGTTTCTGGGGGTGCAAGCCTTGCAGGAGCTGGGCACGCTGGTGCGGCTGCGCAACATTCTGGCCAGCGGCGACAAGTTCGAGAGCCTGGCCACGCATCTGTCGGTGCAAGACCGGCTGGTGGCCCGGGAGCAGCTGGAGGGGCAGCGGAACAACCTCGAGAAGCGCATCGGTGGGCATCTGCTGGCGGCCTATGGCCTGGGCAAGCCAGATACGGGCGTGCTCGATTCGATGACCCTGCTGGAGCCGGCGGACCACTTCCAGTCGCTGTACCCGGGCTTTGAGTTGCGGGTGCCGAGCGCCGCCAATCTGGGCGGGGCGCTGCTGGCGCTGTTGTACCAGGCGATGGAGTTCGAGTTCCCGGCCGCCCCCGATTTCCTCACCGATGTGAAGCCGGCGGTAATCCGCAAGGTGTATGAACTGATCCAGCCCGCTACCCAGCGGCCCGATGGGCGGCAGCCCATCGAGAAGAGTGACCGCAAGCTGCTGCACGACATCGCCAACCCGCTGAAGCTGGGCGAAATGAACATGGACAGCAACATGTTTGTGCAGGGTGATTACTGGCGGGGCAAGTTTGAGCGGAAGATCGCACCGGGCATCGCCCCGGGGGTGCGCGAGTTGCGCGGCTGGATGGATGAGCCAAAAAAGATGGGGCTGGATACCGACACGCAGAACCTGATCATCAGGCTGTTTGCCGACCAGACCAACCGTATTGTCATGCGCCATGGGGTGCCGGCAGAGGGTTTGAAAAACCTCGCCGATGACTGCGTGCTGCAGAGTTTCCGCCTGCCCACCGAGGCTTTGTGGCTGGAGGCGCAGCGCCGGGCCGGGGCAATCTTTGGCCTGGCCAGCGATCGGCAGACGGTGGGTCTGACGGCGCGGGCTGTCACCTGGTTGCGGGATGAGTTGCAGAAAAAAGCCCGGGCGGCGGTGGTGACCTGCCGCGACTATGCCAGCGAGTTGCGATTGCGCTGGCTGGCCCAGAGTGGTGCGGAACTGCCAGCGGCAACGCCGCAGTGGCCGGTCAGGCTGCAAAGTGCCCAGGCCACCCTGGATCTCTGCCAGCAACTGGCGGGTTGCAGCCAGGAGGAGACCCTGGAGGAGCTGGTGCGGGCCCGGGTCTGCAGCAGCGAAACCGCCATGGGTTCGTGTGTCAGCCAGGCGGGGGAATGGGCAGCGGTGCTGCGCACCACCAGTTGGGACCTGATTGAAGCGGCCGGCAAGCTGAGCGATGCGCGGCAAGAGGCCGGCCAGCGGCTGCTGCAGCAGGTCCGCCAGGCCCTGAGCCTGGACAACCAGGCGATCGACCTGGCCCCCACACTGCAGATGGCTCAGAAAGAGGCTTTGAAGCAGATTACATGGAAAGAGAAACCGGTTATCGTCCTGCCCACCGAGGTGGTGTGGCGGGAGGCGCAGCGGCGGGCCGGGGTGATCTTTGGCCTGGCCAGCGCCCGGCAGGCGGTGGGCCTGACGGCGCAGACTGTCACCGGGTTGCAGGATGAATTGCAGAAAAAAGCCCGGGCGGTGGCGTGGGCCTGCCGCGACCATGTCGGCGAGTTGCGTCTACGCTGGCAGACACTGAGTGGCGAGGAACTGCCAACGGCAACGCTACAGTTGCCAGCCGGGCTGCAAAGTGCCCAGGCTACCCTGGACCTCTGCCAGCAACTGGAAAGCGGTGACCCGAAGAAGGCCCTGGAGGTGCTGGTCGGGGCCCCGATTGCCACCAGCGAAACCGCCATGGGTGCGTGTGTCAGCCGGGCGGGGGAATGGGCGACGGTGCTGCGTACCACCCGTTGGGACCAGATTGAGGCGGCCGGCAAACTGCGCGATGCGCGCCAAGAGGCCGGCCAGCATCTGCTGGAACAAGTCCGCCAGGCCCTGAGCCGGGACAACCAGGGAACGGACCTGGCAGACACGCTGAAAGCAGCGCAGCAGGCGGCTCAAGAGCTGCTCACGGCAGTCGTCCTGCCCACCGAGGTGGTGTGGCGGGAGGCGCAGCGGCGGGCCGGGGTGATCTTTGGCCTGGCCAGCGCCCGGCAGGCGGTGGGCCTGACGGCGCAGGCTGTCACCGGGTTGCAGGATGAATTGCAGAAAAAAGCCCGGGCGGTGGCGTGGGCCTGCCGCGACCATGTCGGCGAGTTATGTCGGCGCTGGCAGGCACTGAGTGGCAAGGAACTGCCAGCGGCAACGCTGCAGTGGCCAGCCGGGCTGCAAAGTGCCCAGGCTACCCTGGACCTCTGCCAGCAACTGGAAAGCGGTGACCCGAAGAAGGCCCTGGAGGTGCTGGTCGGGGCCCCGATTGCCACCAGCGAAACCG
>QWOS01000101.1 GCA_003669555.1 Planctomycetota bacterium | reverse complement strand
TTTTCGGGGGACTCGGCGGTGGTGATTACCTCAGCACCCAGAATGGCTCCCATTTGCACGAGAAGCGCCCCCACCCCTCCTGTACCACCCGGAATGAACAACCGTTGGCCAGCCTCCAGCTTTCCCGATTCAAACAAGGCCAGGTGGGCAGTGATTCCGGTGAGCGCCGCCGCCGCCAGAGTTTCATCAGGAACTTCAGCCGGGGAGGGATAAACCCAGCATTCATCGCTGCAGACAAACTCCGCGAGCGTCCCCTGGCGCCCTAACAACCCCTGATTGGAGCCCCAGACCCGCTCTCCCAGCCTGAACTGGTCCACACCCTCCCCCAACGATTCCACTACACCCGCAAAATCGCAACCAGGAATGAATGGTTTGGGTACCGGCATGGGAATGGAGCCAGCACGGAGGTAGATATCGATGGGATTGAGCGCCGAACAACTCACCCGGACAAGCACCTGGCCCGGACCGGGAACGGGTTGGGGAAAATCTGCAATATGAAGGTTTTCAGGTGGTCCCTGGGTTTCCACGCAGGCTGCTTTCATGGGCGTTCGCTCCTTGTTTCCAATCTCTGTCCATGCTACTTTTTGAGCATAGCGCCATCTGCGGGATAGTGTGCCTACACTGGTTTCAGAAAGCTCGCTTTCCAAAGAAGTGGCTAAGCTTTTGGCCCAGGTTTTCCTGAGCCCTTTGTGATCCGGGACGGGGGTTTTTGTATGCTGCGGTCTGTCAGATTTTCCTTCCTTGGTCTGTTGATGGTAAGTACGCCTTGGAATGGCTTTGCAGGGGAAGCCGCCAATGGATTCCGAGGCCCTACGGGCAATGGCGTTTGGCCCGGAGAAGCTGCATCGATTCCGGCTGAAGCGTCCAAAGCCCTTTGGCGGCATAAACCTGAAGGTTTTGGCTGGGCCGCACCGGTAAGCGGCGGGGGTAAGGTATTCCTGCTAGCAGCCAATTCGGCCAAAATTCCCAAACCTGCCAATTTCTCGGGCGGGGTGGCGGACATGAGATCTTTCCTGGGTGGGGCAAAACCCCCCAAGGCCCCGCACACCTGGACCCTCACAGCCCTGGATACCTCCAACGGCAAATCACTCTGGACTACCCAGCTTTTTGTCGGCGCCCCCCAGATAGCCCATCACCCGTCCAACACATATGCCACCGAAACACCTGTCACCCTCGGCAAACGAGTGGTTTGCTGGGTCGGCTCCTGCGGCCAACTGGTCTGTCTGGATACGGAATCCGGCAATATCCTCTGGAAAAAAGACTTGGGCGTCCAGGCCCGGGCCACCGGGTTTGGCACTGGCAGCTCCCCGGCAGCAGATGGCGAGCGCGTTTTTGTCCAGTGTGATAATGAGAAAGACTCGTTTGTTGCCGCATTCAGTCTAAATACAGGGGCGGAACTCTGGCGACAGAAGCGCCAGGTGAAGACCTCTTGGTCCACCCCACTGGTTTGGAAAAACGCCCAGCGTACGGAACTGGTTCTCTGCGGCGACAGCCTGGTGGCCTCGTATGATCCGGCCACAGGCAAGGAGTTGTGGCGCTACACCGCCATCCGAGGTGGTTTTGCCACCTCCCCCTCAGCAGATCAAAACCTGCTCCTTGCTTGTAAAAGTGACCCAACCAACTCAGGCCAGTTCGTCGCCATACGCGCTGGCCACAATGGCGACCTCACCCCCACCAAAGGTGCTGAAGCTGGCCCGGCCATCGCTTGGGCCAAATCCGGAGGTGGCCCAGGCCTGGGATCCCCAGTACTGACAAAAGGAAGGCTGTTTGTTGCCAACAACAACACCCTTACTTGCTTGGACGCCTCGACAGGCCAGCAGATCTGGAAGGAACGTCTCCCTGGGGCAAAAAGCGTTGCAGCATCTGCCTGGGCGCTAGGCGACTCCGTTTCTGTGCTGGACGAATCCGGCAAGCTCTTTCGAGTAGCCAATGAAGCCACTTTTAGACTGCTTGGCAAATCTGATTTCGGTGACCTGCACTGGAGTACCCCGGATTTGGGCACTGGCAAACTATTGCTGCGGGGTGTGGACGAACTACTCTGTTTGCCCCTGCAATAACATGCAATCTTTTGTGCCTTGTTATTAGTAACAAAATAAGCCCGGCCTTTCAGGCTGGGCTTATTTTGTTGCTTAGTGCCGAAGGTGGGAGTCGAACCCACACTCCTTTTGGGGAACTGGATTTTGAGTCCAGCGCGTCTGCCTGTTCCGCCACTTCGGCCTGCTTTTTTATTTATAGCGTGGATTTCCACACCTGCCAAGGACTGTGGAGCGGGTTTTGTGTCATGGTGTATTATACGGGTTGGTTTTTGACGGCGACTTACCTCCCCAAAGGGGGCGAAACGGCAGACAGATGGCTCAATCCAGGGACGAACGACACCCAAACTCTTCTGGCAAAGGGCCGGGGCAACACGGGCAGCCCCCCATTCGCACCAGGCGCTCCCTCACCCATGTGGGTGGAGCGGTTGAGACAGAGGGCGACCCTGCAGACATTCAGAAACTGGAATTCGCCCTCCAGGTCCGACCTTCCACAGATCAGGAGGACGATCTCACCCGCGCCCATGTCCATGGTTTCCACTCTTATCCCGCCCGTATGCACCCGGTGACGGCACACCGGCTGGCCCGTGGCTTCACACCTATGGGTGGCCGTCTGCTCGATCCATTTTGCGGTTCGGGAACAGTACTGGTGGAATCCATGTTGTTGGGCCTGAAACCGACGGGTTTCGACCTTAATCCGCTGGCGGTACGCTTGGCGCGCTGTAAAACCACCCCCCGTACCGATGGTGAACTGAACCACATGGTTGGTCAGGCTTCAGAATGCGCCGCCTTTGCGGATGACCGGCGCAAAACCAAGGCAGGTGCCAGCCGCCGCTTTGGGGCCGAAGATGTGGCCCTCTTTGAACCCCATGTGCTACTCGAACTGGATTCCCTCCTTGAGGGTATCCGAAGTTTGGGCAGGGATCCGGCCCGGACAGATCTTGAACTGGTACTGTCTTCGCTGCTGGTCAAGCTCTCCCTTCTCCAGGCCGACACCTCCAAGGCTGTGGGTACCCGTCGCCTGGCAGCCGGGCACGCCACACGGCAATTTTTGGGAAAAGCCCGCGAGTTGGCCCGGCGGCTGGCCGAGTTTCGTGGTCTTTTGCCATCGGCAGCTGTGCCACCTGCCAAGGTCAAACAGGGAAACGCCACCCTACCAGCAGAAGTCCCTGCCGGGCCCTTCGATGCCGTGGTCACTTCGCCCCCCTATGCGGCCACCTACGACTACATCGAGCACCATGCCTTGCGGCTCCGCTGGCTGGGTCTCGACACCGCGGCCCTGGAGCATGGGGAGCTGGGGGCCAGGTCGCGTTATAACCGCATGAACCCCCAGATCGCTGGCAAGGAATGGGTGGGGGAATTGACGGGTTTTTTGCGGGCGATGTGTGGTGTCCTCAAACCCGGTTCCCCTTTGGTGCTGATGATGGCCGATTCCGCCTTGGGCCAGGTGGCCCTGCGAGCCGATGAACTCGTTGCAGAGGCGGCCCGCGCCAGCGGCTTCAAACCCGCCGCACGGGCCTCCCAGGCCCGGCCGCATTTCCATGGGCCCAGTAGCGTGGCTTTTCGCCAGCGCCCCAGGCAGGAGCATGCTATCGTCTTGCGAAAGGCGTGACGCTGATCAGGCCCCGGTTACCAGGCCAAAGCCCCTGACAACCAGCACTGGTGCGACTTATTTTTTCCCCACCTCGATCACCACCCGGTCCAGTGGTCCGGTGTACCTGAACGGGACCAAATACTCATGACTGACAGGGGTTCCTTCGTTGCGCCCAATCTGCAAGCCGTAGCCTGTCATGGCAGAATACGCACGAGCAGTTTGCACATCCTTGATTTCGCCAACTTTCTTTCCGTCAACCAATATAGTCACATCACCGGTATAGAATGTTGGTATTTTCGACTCGGCGGTGAACCTGAATGCAATACCCAGTTTGTGTTTACCCGGTGCGACCGGTTTATCAGAATTAATACCATATTCTTTTAATTGCAAGTGATTATGAACATAGTGAAGCTTGCCGTCCTTGATGAAAAACGACCAGCCCCCCAATTCACCGCCGGCGCAAGCAAGAACCCCCTCGGCTCCCTTTGCCGGAATATCCACTTCGGCAGTGATGGAGTGGTTGTGTCCCATCAATTGCGGGGCAGCCAGAGGGTGGACGATTACTGTTCCGGGATAGTAGACATACCTGGGTTTCGATATGGATGCGACCGGACGGGTTGGATCAGAGGCACGCTCGTATAGCCGATCATCCAGAGGCAGTACGCCGTACTTCTTTGCCTCGGCCCACCACAGGTCTTGCATTTCTTTCAATTTTTCTGGATGCGTTGCCGCCAGATCGGTGGACTGGGTGAAATCTTTCTCGTTATGATAAAGCTCCCAGGCATTTTTTTCCCAATCAGTGCCCTTGATATGCCATGAAACAGCGCTCCAGCCATCCGCCCACAGGGCACGGCTTCCCATCATCTCGAAGTACTGCACTTTTTTCCGGGTGGGAGCAAGCCCGTCACTGAAGGAGTACGCCATGCTGGTCCCCGCCATGGGCATTTGCCGTACACCGTCTATGGTATCGGGTGCAGAAGTGCCAATCACTTCCAGCAAGGTAGGCGCAATATCAGCAATGTGATGAAACTGCCCCCGGATGGCGCCTGCTTCCTTGATTTTTACTGGCCAGGAAACGATCATAGGATCCGAATTTCCACCACGGTGTGTGTTTTGTTTCCAGCGTTTGAACGGAGTATTGCCAACCATGGCCCAGCCCATGGGATAATGGCAATCAGACTGGCGGCTACCAATCCGGTCAAGGTGCTGAAGCATCTCCCCTGGTGTCTCGGGAAAGAAATTTCGGTATCGATCGGTATTGGTGGCGCCATGCTGAAGCCCCTCTTGCGAAGCGCCGTTATCTGAAACCACCACAATCATCGTGTTGTCACTGATTTCCATCTGGTCCAGGGCAGCGAACAGGCGGCCCAGGTGGTGATCCGCATGATCCAGATAAGCCGCAAAGGCTTCCTGTAATCGGCAATACACTTTTCGCTGGGTTTCGTCGAGTTCGCTCCATGGCTGTACTTCCTTGTTGCGCGGTGGCAGGATGGAATCGACGGGAATGATACCCAGTTGTTTTTGCCTGGCAAATGTCGCATCCCGCTCCTTGTCCCAGCCGGCGTCAAATTTGCCGCGCTGCTTTTCCAGAAACTCCCTGGGAGCATGAAATGGAGCATGACAAGCACCCAGGGCCAGGTAGGTGAAGAATGGCCTGCCGGTATTTGCCTGCTGTTGATCGCGTATGTACGATACGGTTTTGTCAACCAGGTCTTCGGTCAGGTGATAGCCCTCTTTGCCGGGAATGGGAATGAAAGAGTTATCCTGAACCAGCAAAGGGGCAAACTGATCGGTTTCACCACCAAGAAAACCATAAAATCGCTCAAAACCCATCCCTAACGGCCAATGATCAAACGGCCCGGCAGCGGTATAAGAGGTATAGGGCGCCAGGTGCCATTTACCGAATGCCCCCGTGTTGTATCCCTGTGGTTTCAGGATTTGGGCAATTGTGCCAGCACCGCGGGGAATCTGACCATAACCCGCCGGGAAACCAGTAGCAGCTTCAGTGAGACTGGCCATCCCGATGGAGTGTGGATTCCGACCGGTAAGCAAGCAGGCCCGCGATGGCGAGCAGAGCGCGGTTGTGTGAAAGTTGTTATAACGCAAACCTTTTTTAGCCAGTTTGTCAAGGTTGGGCGTCGGGATCGCACCGCCGTAGCAACTAAGGTGACCAAATCCGACATCATCCAGCACAACAAGGACGATATTGGGGGCATTTTCTGGAGGCTGGATTGGCTGGACAGGCTTCCAGTCAGGGACTGATTCCTTGTAGGTATTGCCGATCTTTCCATTGAATTTTGGTCGCTGAAGGGGCAAGGCGATTGCAGGCTTCACAACTTCGTCCGGGGTTTGTGCGGCATGAATACAGGAGGCCCGCCAGACAAAGCCCCCCAAGTAGTCAAAAATGGCAAAAGCAAAAAACACCAGCCACCCGCTACTCTTCAACCCCATTGCGCATCCCCTTTTAATTCAAAACAATTGCTCGCAAGGAAACTGTCTGTTTTTCCCTGCGAATCTTGGCATTTGCTGGCTGGAAATTCCGAAAAAAATCTAAACAATAAAGACACTTCTTTTATAAAACACGACAATCGGCAGGTACAGTCGATTGACCCTTTCTGGTTTTGAGAACTTTTTTCCGTCCCCCTCCTGCCAATTGGTCCCGCCCACTCTCCCAGTCATGGAGCAACTCAGGCCTTGCAACCGGCACTGACCTGCCCCGGCATCGGAAAACTATTCATTCCACCGGAAGAAGGCGTACCTCGCGCAGATCCATCACGGCACCACCGGGCTTGGTTTTTGCCCGGACTGTAAGGGTATGCCGGCCAGGTACCAGCTTCAATTCGCCCGGGCTACGCAGAACAAAATTCTGGAAATGCCCAGTGTCTTGCACCTTCCAGACCAGCTCCTGGTCACCCACCGCAAAGGCCACATCGGCACCGTCCGAACCTGTACCACACCCTTGAAGTATCTCCAGCTTATAGTTACCAGCCTTTTCCACTGTGAACTCCCAACGGGCGCTGTCTTCTTTGCGCACCCAAAAACCCAGCGTGTTTTTGTGTGGCAAAGGTTCAAAGCGCAATTGCACACCGTCCACCATGGCATCACTGGCAGGTAGTACAATCACCCCATTCTGGTTGGGTGCGCCGGGGCGATAAATCGGATTGGGGCGCATGAAACGGGCCTCGGCTGCCTTTTGCAGGTCCTGCAACTCCCTGTCCATTTTTTCGGCAATGCCACGCTCGCCCAGAATCCTGTTGCTGTTCTCACCCGGATCACCCTGAAGATCGTACAATTCACCATTTTCCATTCCCGGCTTCTCAAACCAGGTGATGTATTTCCAGCGGCCTTTCCGGATTGAGGCTCCAGGACGCCCCATCTGGTTGCTGTAGTGGGGGTAATGCCACCATAGCGCCCGCTCCGGAGCCGGTTTTCCGGCCGCCATGGGGGGGGTGATCCACTCGGTCAGATCCACTCCATCCAGCCCCTCGGGCGGCTTGGCCCCGGCCATCGATACCAGGGTAGGAGCAATATCCAGCCCCCAAACCGGCCGGGTGATGGCGACCCCCTGAGGGATACCCGGTCCGGCGATAACCAGGGGAACCCGTACGCCCCCCTCATGCAGCCAGCCTTTCCCCTCACGCAGCGGCGCGTTGGTGGTGGCAGGTCGCTGCATCCCTTCCAGCGTGGCGAGGCCACCATTGTCGGAAGTGAAGACAAGCACAGTGCGCTCCGCCACGCCTGCCTTGCGCAGCGCGGCACGCACACGACCTACACTCTCATCCAGACTGGCCAGCATGGCAGCATAGACCGGATTGTCCTGGACCCCAGGTTTGCGCGTTGCCGAAAACTTCTCTACCCATTCCTTTTTTGCGGCAAGTGGCGTATGCGGCGCATAATGTGCCAAGTGAAGAAAAAAAGGTTTGTCAGCATTGCGCTCAATGAATTTCTCGGCTTCGGTGGTTAACCGATCAGTCAGGTATTCCCCCGCCGGGCCATTTTCCAGGCCAGGCATTACCTCGCCCGCCTTGTCTTTATATGGTGCAAAATAGCCTTTGGCGGTTCCTGAGTGATCCCCCCCAATATTCACTGCGAAACCCTGATCGGTGGGCATTAGTCCCTTGCCACCCAGGTGCCATTTGCCAATGTGACCCGTGGCGTAACCGCCAGGTGCCAGCATTTCGGCGAGGGTGACGGCTTCGAGGGGCAGTCCGGCTGGCAAGGGGGGACGCGCCAGCCTCTGTTGCGGTAGATCAGCCCGGCCGGGAAGCCAGTCGGTGAGGCCAAAGCGCGCGGGGTGCTTCCCGGTGAGAATCCCAGCCCGACTGGGGGAACAGACCGGGCAGGCAGCGTAGGCCTGGCTAAACTGGGCTCCGTCTTTTGCCAGTTGGTCGAGAGCCGGAGTTTTATGGTAACTGCTGCCAGCAAACCCGAGGTCCCTGGCCCCCAGGTCGTCAGCAACAATCAGGACCAGATTCACTTTCGGCTGGGGCCCGGTTTTTTGCACGGTTTGCCCGAAAGACACCTGGCTCAATACCAGAATGAAGCACTGCAGCATGTTGTTTCTCCTTGAGTCTGGAACGAAGTATAAGGGATGCACAACCGCTTATGGAGTGGAAAAGCAAGAACCGCCTTTTCCCACTTGGGTTGGTTCCCTAGGTTGACAGTTGAGCCAGATGGATCCGTTTCTTGAACTATCCGGTAACGAAACCGTGGCTGGGCAAGCGCCAGGCCGCTAACGGGGGAGAATTGTTGTGGCACAGCTCGAATACAGTCAGGTGCGCAAGGGCATGGTTATCGTAGGGGAGGACAAGCAGCTTTATGCTGTTATCGACCGGGACCTGAACACCCCAGGCAACTGGCGCGCCATCCTCAATCTCAAGCTCAAGAACCTTAAAACCGGCTCGGTGGTGCAAAACCGCTTCCGCCCGGAAGACAAGGTGGAACAGGCCTACCTCGACAAGCGCGAAATGCAATATGTCTACCAGGAAGGTGATGACTATGTCTTCACTGACATGGAGACTTTCGAGCAATATAACCTGCACAAGGATTGGGTAGGCGACCTGATCCAGTACCTGAAGGTGAACGACAACTGCCATGTCGTTCTGTTCGAGGGCAAGCCAATCAGCCTGGAACTTCCCCCAATGATTGAGCTGAAAGTGATGGAAACCGATCCCAACATGAAGGGTGCCACGGCCCAGGCGCAGTTCAAACCCGCCCTGCTGGAAACCGGCCTGAGAGTGACGGTTCCTCCATTCATCGCGGTGGGCGAGATCATCCAAATCGATACCCGAACCGGCGAATACCTCAGCCGCAAAGGCAAATGATAAGGAGCCCCTGTTGGCCATAAAACAGCTTGCCAGTCAGTCCCAACCCTCGCCCCCAAAAGGCTAGGGTTTTTATTTTGTATTGTACACATCGCCTGGTGTATGGCATTGCCTTTCACGACCCCGTTAGCCTCCGCTTGCCGGATGGCACATCAACCCACCCTTTCCAGCTTGTCTCCCAGGACATACCGGCGGCCGCGCAGAAATGCGGCTGAGTCCATCACCGCTTTGCCGGCTGGCTGCACCGAAAGAATCTCCAAAATACCCGCCCCGGTGGCTACACGCAGGCACGACAGGTCGTCGGGCGGCGATAACAGGTCACCCGGCTGGGCATGGTGCACCTCATCCGGCAAGGATCTGACACGAGTGATTTGCAGACGAATCGGGGGTTTGCCCTCTCCCGGTCGCACCCAGTGAGTGAAAGCAGTGGGCCAGGGTTGGAGACCCCGCACCAGCAATGCCAAGGTATCCGCTGGTTGCCGCCAGTCCAGATCCCCCATTTCCTTGTTTAGTTTGGGGGCCCTGGTCACCAGGGCGGAGTCCTGCACTTCTCCCGCCACCGGACCGGCCGTCATGGCGTCCACCACTTCGACACCCATTTGCGCAGCGATGGCCGCCAGACGAAACTCCAGATCCCCTGCGGTTTCCGCAGGATCAATCGGCGTCGTCACTACACCGACCAGATCACCCGCATCCAGCTGTGGGGTCATTCGGAGCACGCTCACCCCAGTAACCTTATCACCCGCCATGATGGCCCAAGCCACCGGGGCAGCACCCCGATGCCGGGGCAATAGTGAAGCGTGCAGGTTAATACCTCCCAACCGGGTGGTCGCCAAAGCGGCGGGCTTGAGTATCTGCCCATAGGCGGCCACCACCAGCAAATCGGCTTGGTATGAGCCCAGTTGCGCCACAGCCTCGGGCGTGTTGATACTTTCGGGCTTCCAGATGGGCACGCCGGCGCGCAGAGCCAGGACCCCCATGCCAACGCCAATCTGACGGGTGCTGCCGCGTTCTGAACCTTTTTTCCGCTCAGGTTGCGTCACCAGGCATGCCACCGTGTGTGGACCGGCCAGCAAGGCCTGGAATGCTGGTTCGGCAAAAGTTCCCGTTCCCATTAAAACAAGTCGCATGGACCCTTACCTCAGGCCTGGGCGGCCAGTTCCTCGAGCCTGGCGATCAGCTCCGAATTGGAAGGAAGGTCGCCTTTTTTCTGGGCGATGGCATACTCACGCTCAAAAGCGGCGATGGCGCCACGCGCCGAAATCTTGCCGATCGTCCCCAGCTTGTCGATGAATAGAATTCCGTGCAAGTGGTCGTATTCGTGCTGGAAAGCTTTGCCAGCCAGGCCACTGAGGGTTTCCTCCACTGATTCCCCCGTCAGTGTTTGGTAACGAACCGTGACAGTTTTGGCACGACGCACTTTCTGGAACAGTTCTGGCAGGCTGAGACAGCCTTCACTTCCCTCCACCGATCCCTGCTTCTCCAGGATCTCCGGGTTGATGACTACTTTTTCAAGATCTTTTTGGTCTGGATCGGCAGAAGTATTGAGGATGAAAAGCTGGTATGGCAGCGCAACCTGGGGGGCGGCCAAGCCAACCCCTTCCGCTTCGTACATGCTCCCGAACATCTGCGCCACTTGCAGATGCAATAAATCGGTCACCCGGGTCAGCGGGCGGGCCTTGAATCGCAAGGCGGGGTGAGGATGCAATACGATAGGCAGCATAACAGTTTCCCGACTTCAACAGGGCTAAAAACGACCACCTGGATCAAAGTCCTAGTGTAGCAAACAGGTAGTGCAGCCAAAGGCTTGAAAATAGACCCGGGCTATTCCACCTCCACAACCATACGGCAGCACTGGCAGCGAAACAGTTGGCCCTTCGAATCGGGCGGCAAACGGTAATTTGTACTGCAACCGCTGCAAGTGACCATCGTTTCCGGATTTTGGCCCAAAGCCCGGACCACCGGTTTCCCAATGGCTGGCACCCTGGAAAAGGTCCCTGGCACTGACTCCGCGCGGCAGCTTCGGGTTGCAACCCCATGCCTCACCAGCATAGTGGCAAACTCCTGATAGCTGCTGTCTTCGCCTTTGAAGCGCAAGGCACAGGTATTACCCTCAGAACTCACAACCAGAAATCTGATCCGGCTCAGCAGGTACCAGAGGAGAAATAGCAAACCGATTCCGAAAACCGGCAATAACAACAATCCCATACCCAATAGCAACCAACTGCCACGCGCGCAGAGCCTGCAGGCTGTGATTGAATCGACGGCTATTTCGATGCGGGATTCCTGCAGGATGGCTGTGGAAACCACCACTAGCCGATCAGAAAGCAATGAGAAAGTAGTGCGCCCGAAATAACCAGTTAGCAAAGCACCGCCCAAGGCCACATGCGCCCTCTTGCCGGAAATCTCCGCCAAGGCATCCGGATCAGACATGGGCCAATTCTCCAAAAGGCTATAGATTCTATTCGAAATAATGAGCGCCGCAATACGCCAACGGACCAGCCACCCAGTCTTCTGCCTCACTTTATTTACCTATGGGTCAATCGCTCAAGAACTGGCAACACCGTTGCGGTGCTCTCCCCTGGCCCGCAATCGCAATTCCTGCCACAAAATCCGCAGGGGTTCATGGCAGCCCTCCAAGGGTTCACCCTGGGCATATTCTGCCAGGTCATGCCATTGGGAAAACGTACCCAGCCCCTCTTCAAGCCCCGGGTGCTCTTCTCCCAGCCTGCGGAAATATTCGTTGGGTGTTTCCCCATCCTGCATGGGATAATGCTGGTCGCGGCCCCATGCCTGCACCGCCTGAAAAGTGACCCGCACCAATTCCCTTTCGGGTATTTTCCGTTTAGCCTGGAAGGGGTCGGAAAAATCGCTGAACCCTCGCCCATCCGCCTCCATTTCCCCGATAGCCTCTACCGGCCCAACATTTTTGGTCGTTGGATCACGATCACGATTGAATAGCCCCTGTAGCCAGGCAAGCCAGCGATTCAGTGTCTCAGCCGGTGACCACCCCTGGGAAAGGCAGGTGAAAAAAAATATCGCCACCACTCCCAACACCACTCCCACAATCACAAAAAGAAACAGCTTGCGCAGTGATTCCAGAACTTGGCCGACACCACCTGAAGAAGGTGGCGGGGGCTGAGCTGGTTCGCCGAATTTTTTTTCCCCGTCCTTCAGCTTCTCCCCTGCCTTGTTTCCGTCTCCCTCTTTCACGGGCTTTCCTGCACCATTTCCGCCCTTTTCCTTGCCTTCATCCTTTTTTCCTGCACCTCCTTTGCCCGCTTCATCCTTGTTGCCAACAGTTTTGCCACCTTGTTGCTGCCCGGGACCAGGCTGACCCCCGGCTTTGCCACCACCTTGCTTCCCTTTACCGGCTTTATCACCTCCCTGGGCATCGCCCTTGGCACCAGCCATTCCCTGGGCCTTGGCGTTGGGATCCACCTGCTGTCTCCCTTGATCGTCATCGCGTTTATCATTGGCCTGCATACCCATCGGCTGGGTGGCACCCTGCCCCTGTTTGCCTTCGACCTTGGCTTTTTCAGGATGAATCGGGCGGCCCAGCAACTGGGCGATAGTGTTCGCTGGGCCGATGTCGGAGGGTCGAGGAATGACCAGAGTCACCAGCAAAACGCAACCAACCAACAACATTCCACCGACAATCCACACCGCCGCCATGGTGGCAGGCATACGCAGGCCTCGCCTGGCCAGATAGCGCCTGAAACCGAGAAAACTCGAAGTCAGCAACAACAGGAAAGAGCATGCGAGGTAGACCATGAGAAGAGTTAAGGTATACCAGCGCGTTTTCAGGTCTTCGGCAGGGATGAAAGCCTGCCCCAGCCCGAACAGGGGTAAAGCCAAGGCGGCAAACCAGACCACACTCACGCCGGGCGGACGACGCTTGTTGCCACGCACTGGCATACCTGCTTCCGCATCGTCATCCTCTTCACCAGCGGTGGCATCAATCTCCTTTCTGGCTGATTTACTCCCCCCTTTGACACTGCGCTCCACCTGCTTGCGCAGCCGCACCGAGGGATCATCTTCCAGGCCGGCGGCACGCAATAGCCCCTCGCCACTCACCTCGGATTCGGAATGGATATCGGTGGTGTCTACAACTAGAACCCGCGTCACCCAGAATCCGCCAATCACCAGTGCCAAACAAAAGGCGCCATGGGCCAAATTCCCCCACCCAGCTGGTGGAGGCACAAATCGCAACAAGGCAATCAACACCAGCACTCCCAGGATAGCGGTGTAGGTGGAGGCCCTTTTGGCGATTTCATCGATGAGGGTGATGCGCCCAATCAGCACCATGCCAGCCACACAGGCGAACAGGATCCAGTGCAGACGCTCGTTGAAAGGGCCGTCACGGAGAAAAATGGCCAAAACAAAAAAAAGCAGGCTGCTCACCATAACCATCAAAAGAGCCGGGGTGACCAGCAAGACCAGCCAATCAGCTGGGCCGGTTGGCAATGGTCTTCGGGCCATGGCTGACACACACCCTTCACACACTACGGCATGGATTCATTCGCGGCAGTCAGACTCAGTGGCTGAGCAAAACTGGAACCGGGCACCCATCCAGAACCGCCCGGGTGGTGGAACCAAAGAGAAATTCAGCCAGTGGAGATCTTCCATGAGCTCCCATTACCAGCATGGCTGGGCGCCGCTCCGCCACTTGGGCCAGCAGGATTTCGGCCACCGTGCCTGCCGGTTCAAGTGCATGCTCTTCCACCAGACGCCCGTGCCAGCGCAACATCTCACCGAGGCGGTCCACTGCATGCCCCGCCTCGCAGGGGTCAGACAGGGCGCAGACAAGGTGGACAGGCAAGTCCCTAAAAAGACCACTCTGCACAAAAGCCCAGGCGGCTCGGGCCGACCCGGCCCCACCGTCAGTGGCAAGAAGAACACACTCCCCATTGCGAACCGGTCCGCTGGGGACCACCACCACCGGGCGAGTACATCCACGAAGTACCGCGGTCAATAGCCTTGAGTCGCGAGGCTCGGTCTCGAAGTGAAACTGGGTCTGCCTGCCTAAAACCAGCATGTCAAAGCGCTGACTTTCCAGAACAATTTGCTCTTCCGGCGCACCATTCGATTCGATGAGTTTGCAGGGAACCCCCGCTTGAGCTGCCTGCAACGCACAATCCGCAAGAAACTGGTCGATATGCTTGCGCGCATCAGCCAGTCGCGCCTGGTCGATGTTCTGTTTTGCTTCCTCCCCCCCCAAGGGAACGGCTTCGGCCTGAAAAATTCCTGGCAGGTCGACAATAGCCAAACCACCCACGATTGCCTGCCGGGGTTTTGCCCATTCCAAGGCCAAGCGTAAACCCATCCTGGAAAACTCGGAACCATCCAGGCCCACCAACAGTGATTTCAGCATGGCAGTTTTCCCCACATTTCATACTAACAACATAGATATAGTTGCCCAACAACCACCAGAATAACCGTACTTCGCCTGGTTAACTTTCACTTCTACCGGGTACTTCACACCATCATGGTGTGTCGCCGGCTCACCAGCCTGAATTTCATCAGGATCCCAGATGTTTCCTGGTGTATTCGAGGAATGCTTTCCAATCGGTGCGGTTCATCTCGTGTTTGCCGGGGCGTTCCCAGTAACCAAGACGGCCAGCGGAAAGCTGATTCAGCGACGGCTTGGTCCGGGCCGCCAGTCCTTCCACACCCAGCAGCTTGTAGACAGGGTCAGCAGCCTGAAGCATATTGAATTGACCATCGGGATTGGCCCACTGGTCCTCCAGGGCATTGCTAAACAGCACGGGGCGGGGCGCGATCAGCGCCGCCAGGGCATGCTGGTCAAAAGGCAAGGCCGCCACACGCTCATTGAACTCCTTGAACCGGCTATTGAACCAATGGGGAAAGGATGTATTGATACGCTTGACCGATTCGCCCACTGTACCTCGCGCCGGGGCTGTGCCGCCGCAGCCGGCCTGGTGCGGAATGACCAGAGTAAAGCGCTCATCCAGGGCTCCCGCCAGATAAGCCGTTTTGCCGAGCCGTGAATGGCCCACACCAATAAGGCGTTTGGCATCGACTGATTTTTCGCGCTCCAGCACATCCACCATGCGGCTCATGGTCCAGGCCCACAGCGAAACACAGCCCCACTTCTCAGGCAAATATTCTTCCTGGCTACGCAACCAGGGTTGCAACCCGCCGCGCTCATCGGCACGATCGGGATCAGCCTGATTGGCCTGAAAAATTGCCAGCCCATAGCCTGCGTCGATGATCAGTTCCGGGTTCCACACCCCAGCCGCTGTACCCCGGCTTGCCTCTGTAGCCTTGTTCGCTTCCACACCGGGATATTTGGGATACTGCCAGCAAGTAGCCACCAGCACCCCCGGGTCCGCGGTAATGCTCTGGTTTCCGGTAAAGCTGATTCCAAGGAACACCGGCACTGGTTTGTCTGCTTGGGCTGGCAGGATCAACAGTAAATGCAAGGCGGGTGCCCCAGGTGCCAAACGAACGGCAAACTCGCGCAACCAGGCTTTACCACCCAAGGCTACCTTGTTCTCATAAATGGGCATCGCCACTGGGTTCACACGGGTGACGGGTTGATCACCATACTCATAATGCTGGATCAGGCGGATCAGTTCACCCCGTCGTTTGGCGCGCCATGCCAACTGTGATTCCACACGGGAACCATCCATGCAGACCAACGCCTCGGGATACCCGGAAAAAGAGGGCAAATCAGCGGTTTTTTGCAACGGCACAGGCTCAGCCCCCAGACAAATCCAGGATAGTGCAAGAAAAAGCGGCATGGGCTTGACTCCAATAAACACAGTCATGTTCTCCCACTCTAGCCGGAATGCCAATGAGAAAAAAGCAGTTGGCGTGCGACCTGCTTGACTTGGGCCAACCATTTAGCCATTATGTCATTTGATGAAACACAAAACTACCCAGCAGTCCTCCCAGGCAAGGGCCATGGAAGCTGCCCCTGTTATTACTGACGCTGAGCCCAAGGCAATTTGCCAGGGGCATGAGCCTGCCCGCCTGGGCGAGTTGGCCCGGCTGGCAGCCCAGCCTCAGGCCCTTGACCGGGCAGCCCGCCTGTTTTTCGCCCTGGGCGATCCGTCCAGGCTTCGACTGTTGGTGCTGCTTGAGGCAGGCGAACTTTGCGTGGGTGAATTGGTCGAAGTTTTGGGCGAAAAGTTTTCAACTGTCTCCCAGCGGCTTCGACTACTGCGGGTGGAAGGGCTGGTGGTGCGTCGTCGCGATGGTAATCACCTGCATTATGCCTTGGCGGACACGCATGTTTCGGTGCTGCTGCGCAACGCCTTCGACCATGCCGCTGAATTGGCCGCTGGCCCCCAGGGGCCTTTCCCCGAATCCCCGGATGGTTCCCCTGAGTGATTTTCCCTTTCCCTTTTTATTGGGAGTTACCAGCCATGCCTTGCGACAACCATACCCATCAACACGGCAATTCTTGCGGCCATACCGCTGTGAAGCACTGTGACCATGTGGATTACCTCCACAATGGGCATCTGCACCACCAGACCGAAGTCGGCGTGGTGGATCATGCGATTGAAGTGACCAGCGAAAACCCCGCCGATTGCACTACCGGCCACGCTTGCGACGGCCACGACCACGCCCACAAGCATGGTGAATTCTGCGGCCACGAGGCTGTACCCCATGGCGACCATGTCGATTATCTGGTGGCTGGCCACCTTCACCATCCACATGGCGATCATTGCGACAATCACGGGCCGATAAAAACAGTCTGATCCCCTCTAAATCCTAAATCCAGGCCCGGCATTCCCGCATGCCGGGCCTACTCGATTCAACCACCCATTTTTTCTGACATCGCTACTCTGCTTCATGGCAATTTTCGGAAAAGGAAAAAATTACACCCACACCAAGTGGCTGCACAGGAAAAAGATATGCAGGCCATTAGAAACCATCCAGGGTTGATCGGCACTCGCCAAAAGGTCAGGATATGGGTCAGGTGTGTTCCCGTTACTCCCAAGGATGGCCCCGATGTCCCGTATGTTACCCAGAACCGCCGCCTTGTGTTTCCTCCTTTCAACCCTGCCTAACGGATCATCGAGGGCCGATGATGCCTATTTCACCACCACTGGGGTGCCAGAAATCCGTATCACCCTTTCGGAGGCTGCAAAAAAATCACTTCGGGAAAAACAAAGGGAATACACCGTTTGTACCTTGGTTGAAAATGGTGGTGCGCCCCTGCAGGAATTCGCCATCAAACTGAAAGGGGCCGCCGGCAGCTTCAGAGGCCTGGACGACCGCCCAGCCATCACCCTGAATTCAGGCCGCTATATCAAGGGTCGGGAATTCCACGGCATGCGCAAGTTCCACCTGAACAACTCGGCACAGGATGGCACCCTTTTGCACGAATATATTGGCTCGGCTTTGTTCACTCAGGCCGGCTGCCCCGTAGCCAAAGTTGGTTGGGCCAGGTTAAAGCTCGATGGCCGGGATATGGGGATCTATGTACTTAAAGAAGGCCTGGACCAGAATTTCCTCAAAAGACAATTTCCCGATCCCTCGGGAAACCTGTACGACGGTGGTTTTTGTCAAGAGATTGACGCCGCCCTCGAGCTGGATGAAGGTGCCGACTCAAAAAATGCCAACCCGCCCCGTGCCGACCTGAAAGCCGTGGTGACTGCTTGCCGCGAGCCAGATGCTGCCAAGCGCCAGGCAGCTCTGGAGAAGCTTGTCGATATCGATTCTCTATTCACCTTCATGGCCATGGAGCTGATGCTGTGCCATTGGGATGGTTATACTGGCAACAAAAACAATTACCGCGTCTACTTTGACCCGAAAAAAGCCAACCAAATGCGTTTTTTACCCCATGGCATGGACCAGCTCCTGGGCGATATCAATTATCCCGTCTGGGGGCATGCGCCAGCCTTGGTGCCGGCCACCGTCATGGGTTTCCCCAAATGGCGCAAAGCCTACGGCGAGCGATTGGTCAAGTTGCGCCCCTTGTTTGACGCAAAAAACACCGATGCCATCATCGACCGCGCCCTCACACGCCTGGGGCCGGCCGCTAAAGCCCAAGGAGGTGATAACGCCCTCCGTCAACACACCGAGCTGGGCAATCAGATGAAAAACAGGCTGAAGGAACGGGCTACAGTTCTGGACCGTTTGATCAAGGAAATTCCCTTTATAGCCGTCCCCCCGACATTTGATACCACTGGCGTGGCAACCCTGAAAATAACAGACTGGATGCCCCAAAAGGCCACAGCCGATGCCCGGGTTCTGCCTGCGGAAAATGGAGATTCATTGGAAATAGCTGTCGGTCCTTCCAAGAATTGCATCGCCTCCTGGCGTGCCCCGGTACTACTGCCCAAGGGAAATTACCGCCTCGAAACCCGCCTGAAGCCCGAGGGGCTGGTCAGTGCCGATGAAGGGGCAGGCATCCGTATCTCCGGAGCCAAACGCACCAATAAATTAGCTGGCAATTCCGACTGGAAGTTGGCCACTCACGATTTCACGGTGGCCAATGAAAACCAGGAGGTTGTCATGGTGGCTGAAATGCGCGCCACCGCCGGACGCTTGCTCATCGACCCCAAAGCCCGTATCGTCCGCATCAAGTGATCTCTCCCCGACTTTCTATGCGGAAGGATTCCGATGACATCCCTGCTTTTATTTCTGACCACGTTAGCCATTATTCCAGAGCAAGACCCTATAGCGCAGCGCGACCGCGACCTGATTTACGGTCGCAAATATGGGCTATCGCTCACTATGGACCGCTTTGTGCCGCGCAACCCCAACGGAAAGGCGGTGGTATTCGTTATCTCGGGTGGCTGGTTCAGTACACCCGAGGCTCTGCCGCTCGACTATGTGAAACCTTTCTGCAAGGCCGGCTATCAGGTTTTCGCAGTGGCGCATGGTAGTCAACCGCGTTTCACCATCCCCGAGATCCTCGATGACATGCACCGGGCCACCCGTTGGATCCGTGCCAACGCCAAGCGCTTTCAGATCGATCCTGACAACTTGGGTATTTGCGGCGGCTCTGCGGGGGGCCATCTGTCCCTGATGCTGGGTATGGTACACCGTCCCGGGGACCCCAAAGCAAAAGACCCAGTGGATCGTCAGCCTTCCGGAGTGCAGGCCGTGGGTTGTTTTTTCCCGCCCACTGACTTTCTGAATTGGAGTAAACCAGGCGAGGTAATGCTGGGAAAACCGCATATCCTGCCAAACATCCCTCCCGCTTTCGACTTCCACAAGCAAGACCCGAAAACAGGTCAATTCATTACCATCACCGATGAGGCCGAGCGTGAGAAGATTGGCCGAGCAATTTCACCCGTCAGCCATGTAGGCCTTCAATCGGCTCCCGTTTACCTGGTGCAAGGCACCAAAGATTTGTTGGTACCACAATACCAGGCTGATATTTTCGCCGATGCGATGAAAAAGGCAAACATCCCTTGCGAGTTGATCATCAAGGATGGTGCTGGCCATGGTTGGCTTGGAATGGAGAAGGATGTGGCACAATTTGCCCTTTGGTTCGACAAGTACTTGAGAGTAGAACGGGAGGAAGGAAAAAAGGCGGCGGACAAACCTGGCAAATAAGCAAAATGATTACCCTTTTGGCCCTTTGCAAGTTGTTGGCTTGGCCCAGGGTGCCACTGGCCTATTTCCAGATTGAAAATCTCATAAAATCTGCCTTTCAATTCAACCCAGGCAAGGTTTCCGCCCCACGCGCTTCGGCTGCCGCTGGAATGCAGGACGGAAATTATGCGCCTCCAAGCCGAAAATCCGGAAAGTACCCAGGCAGTGAACTTCAACCAGTCCACCCCCTGCCGAGTCGTGTTTTCTGTCCATATTGAAAAACCTGAATGAAGAAGCGGTTCAAAGCAGTCTTAACACCCAAAACTACATCAAGTGGCAACAGAAAAAACCAGAAATGGGTGCCGCCAAGCAGCTAGCTCTTTTAGTCAATCGATAGTCCGTATTATTTTCCCACTCCATTTCCATCCTCAGACGGCCTATCCAAGCGAACAGCTCGGCATAACCTTGCCATGACACAGCTTTTCAGGGACCTCGAAGCCTCTTGACGGGTAGCGAAAACGGTGGTTACCCCGTTAACCAGCTTCTTTACAACGACGATTACACAGCGCCGGAGGATTGGTAAATCAAACCCATGAGGCAAAAATAAAACTCAAGCCCATCAATTGTTTGCGCCACCTGAAACTAGCCACCAAGGATGCCAGCTAACCACTCCACCACACGCCGCTCCGCCCAACGGGCTGACGTGGGTCCGTTGTCCATGAAACCCAAATGCCCACCACGGGCTGTCAGCTCCAGGCGAATATTCGCAGGCAGGTCATCCCTCGCCGCCAGATCCTCCAATGGTTTCAAGGTGACCACGGGGTCATCGGCCGCCGCTACAATGAATGTGGGGAGGGTCAATCCTGTCAGGCGGTGGGCAGTGGTATTGTCCCGGTAGTACTCAGCGGCGCTCCCATAGCCATTCAGGGGGGCGGTGATCAACTCATCGTAATCGCGTAGCGAGCCTCGCCGGGGCAGATGAATACTGGGTAAGTCAGGAAAAAGCTCGCGGCGTGCCTCCCAATCCCGCTTCAACCCTGCATAAAAAACCCGATCGTAGACCCTGAACTTGCCCGAAGTGATGCGACCAACGCAGGCCTCCGGGTCTACGGGGGGACAGATGGCCACCACTGCCGCCATCTGGGCCAGCATACTACCTGTCGCCTCGAGAGCCAGTTTGAGGACAATATTGCCTCCCAGCGAGAATCCCACCACCGCGAGCGGAGAATCGGGGGCATTGGCCATGAACGCCCTGGCAGCCAACAAAAGATCGCCAGACTGCCCTACATGATATAGCTTGCGAGCCAAACCAAAGCCTTCCCCGGCTCCACGTAGATCCGCCCGGGCTACCCGCCACCCCATCCGTTCAAGCATGGAAGCGACCCGAACCACATGGGAGGACCGATGCGAGCCGGTCAGCCCGTGGACCAACAGGACGCTAGGTTGCTCCGGAAGCCAGTTCTGGGGCTGGGTAATGTGCAACAACAGCCTATCCCCGTCCCCTAAATCAACAGGGAGGGTAGTAGTTACCAATGCCGGCAAGTTGCCGCTTATGAAATATCCGACAAGGGTCTGCACATGACCATTGCGCAGATACCAGGGTGTTTTGAAGTTGGCAGGGCCTTTTGCCGGCCCCACCCTGCGTGTGTCCAAGTTTCCCCCCGCGGCCAACACCGGGATCGCTTTTGTTCCTATCCTGAACTGTAAGTAATTTTAAACGATTACCCGAACCCAGCACTAGGCGGAGTGGATCGCTGTGACGCAAGTGTCGGCTATGCTTGAAGATACGCTCTTGTGGCCAGCAGAATGGGAGCCCCATTCCGCCACTTGGCTGGCTTGGCCCCATCAAAAAGCCGATTGGCCTGGCAAGTTTCAGCCCATCCCTTGGGTTTGGTGCGAAATTGTCCGCTGGCTTTCTCAGGTTGAGACAGTCCGCCTGATTGTCCCCCCGGGTGCCGCAGAAACCGTTCGGGGCATGCTCAAACAGTCCCATGCCGATCTCACCTGTGTTGAGCTTCTCGATTTGCCTACCGACCGGGTCTGGCTGCGCGATTCTGGGGGCCAAACCGTGCGGATGGCAGGTGGGGGGCGCGCCCTGATCAACTGGAAATTCACAGCCTGGGCAAAATACCGGAACCATCGGAAAGATGCCTTGGTGGGCGACTGTATGGCCTCGCACCTGGCCTTGCATCTGGTTCAACCTGTTTCCCTGGCTGGCAGAATGGTACTTGAGGGGGGTGCGATCGATTCCGACGGGCAGGGAACCCTGCTCACCACCGAGGAATGTCTGCTCAGCAACATTCAGCAGCGCAACCGCGGCTTGGGCAAAGCTGAGTACGAGCAGGCATTCCATCGGTACCTCGGAGCCACCCACACCCTCTGGCTCGACAAGGGGATTATCGGAGACGATACCCACGGACATGTGGACGATCTGGCGCGGTTTATTGCTCCGGGCAGGGTAGCCTGCGTTCGGGAAAGCAACCTGGCCGATCCCAACCATGCCATTCTTGAAGAAAATCACCGTCGATTGCGCACCTTCACCGATGCTTGCGGCCGTAGGCTGGAGGTGGTGGACCTGCCTATGCCCTCGCCTCTCTTCTTTGATGGCACCAGGCTACCCGCCAGCTATGCCAATTTCTACATTGCCAACGGGCTGGTGCTGGTCCCCACTTTCAACGACCCGGCCGACTGTTTGGCCCTGGGTATTTTGGCAGAACAATTTCCTGGTCGGAAAGTGGTGGGAATACATGCTGTAGACTTGGTTTGGGGCCTTGGCACGCTGCATTGCCTGAGCCAGCAGGAATGCGCCTGAATTCGAACTGGGTCACCAGCCGCAGTCCCCAAAATCAAGTGGACTCTAATGGGAAGGCTCGAGAATGCGGGGCTTTCGTCTCCCTGGTGCGCCGGTCGGGCTAACTGTTTTGATTACCCAGCTTCTGACGGCAAGGCTGACCTTGCCCGAAGTGATACCAGACCCGGTAAAGCCGTCAAGCTCCCCCCTCCCCGCATTCACGGAAGTTGCCTTATCACCTACACAGGGAAGGACACATTCAGCCTTCCTGCCAGGCACCAGCGTTATCCACCCAGGCAAGTCACACCGATAGCAGACATGCGCCGCTTCACAACCATCCGGGAAACCAGATGGACTGGAGCACCACCAGAGGATCGTCACCATGAGGCTTCACCCCAGGGCTTGCATCAAGGTGCTTACCTTGAGCATCGCCCTACTTTTTGCTGCCCCGGCCGACGCCTCGCATTGCGGAGCCGGCAGCTATTCGGCTTGCCCCGAAGTTTGTGGCGATCCATGCACATTCAGCCGGGTCTGCATGATTTTTCGCCCACGCTATCAGATGGTGTGGGATACGGTGGTGGAAAAACGCTGGCATACCTGCTATCAGACTGTCACCGAAACGGTTCTGAAAGATGTGCAACGCACCTGCTACCAAACCGAGGAACGCGTCTGCATGCGTCCCCGTACCCGGGTGGTGTGCCGCACCGTGGAAGACACAATCCTGCGTCCCGTACAAACCACCTGCATCAAGGAATGCGAGTACACCATCACCCGGCCTGTCTGCCGAACTGTTGAAAAACCGGTGACCGAGACCTTCACGGTGGCTGTTCCAGAGGTCCGTTACAAGGATTGCGAATACACCGTTTGCAAAAAGGTTCCCGTCACATCCACCCGCCAGATAACCCAGACCATCCATCGCCCGGTTTGTGATGTGACTACCCGCGTCATCAGTGGACAAGTGAACGGCTTGATCTGCGAGCAGGATGTGCGGGATATCACCGAAACCCGGTGCGTGCCTGTCTGTGAAACATTGGTCAAGGAATGCCAGTATGTGGTTCGCCGCAAGGTGGTGGATGAAGTGTTGAAAGAAGTGGTCTGCAGCGAATGGCGAACCGAGACAGAAACCCGCTGCAAGACAGTTCGCCGTCTGGTGCGTGTGCCTGTGACCACTTGCAAGACGGTGGAACGCAAGTGCCTGGAATGGGTAACCGAACAGTACTGTGTGCCAGGCCGAAAAGTGGTCTCCTGGCGCTGGGAAGCCGCAGACCTGGGCCTTGATCCCTGCACGATGAAGGGTTCATGCGATCCGGTTCGGATGGTAAAGTGCGAGAAACAGTGCCCAGACGAGATTCGCTGCCGTCGGGTGCTTCGGTGCTCTACCACTTGCGAGGTGGTGCCGGTCACAAAATACCACTGCGAAATGGTGGAAGACGAAGTCCCTTACACCGTCTGCCGCAAGGTGCAAGTGAAAGTCTGCAAACAGGTACCGGTCAAGGTGACGCGTATCGAACAGGACATTTGCACCCGACAGGTTCCTGTCACAGTTCGTCGCATGGTGCCGGAGACTACAACCCGCCAGGTGGTGATCAACACCAAACGCAAAGTGCGCGGCGCTTATGTCGATGAGGCTGGCGAGGGCCATGCATGTGCCGCCCCGAATCGTTCCTTTGTGGAAGGTGCCTGCTGGCGCAAGACCCTCACGTGCGTCAACCAGCGGATGGTGCGGGAAACAATCTGTAAAGAAATTCCATGCACCACCATGACAACTGTGCGGGAAACCCACGTCAAACAAGTGCCTTACACTGTTTGCAATATGGTGCCCCAGACCCGCACCAAAATGGTCTCCTGCAAGGTGACAGACATGGTGTGTGAGAAAAAGATCCAGCGCGTCCCCTATACCGTCACTTCCATGGTGCCGTGCAGCGTCACCCGCCAGGTGAAGGAAAAGGTGACCGAAATGGTACCGTACACGGTCTGTGTGCAGGTGCCCGTGACATACTGCGAGCAGATACCTTGTACGGTTACTAAACGGGTTCCTGTATGTGTGGAGCGGGATGTCTGTGTCCGCAAACTGCGGCTTGACCCGGTTTGCAACGACCCTTGCCTGAAGGGGTTCATAGGGCGCTTGCAGCCGCTTGACTCCGTCATGAAGGGGGGCAACCACCAGGCGCCATCCACGCAAGCGCCGAGCTCCGGTCTGAGTTTCAACCAGGCCCCCTGACACCGGTAAACCATAACCAGAAAACCAAACGGGTCGGGCCCGGATACCGGACCCGACTGGGACAAACTCAAGGCAAACCTGCCGGGCAACCGGAAAAATGAGAGGCATGGGGGCCCTGGAAAAGGCAGATCCAGGCCTTATCACCCCAGCCCAATGCACACCTGGCATTGGCCGATTTGGCGCTGGCAGGAAAAATCAGCTATTATTGAAACGGTTCAGAACCTTTTTTGCTGGTCGACTTTCTGTCATTTCGCCCCGGAGCCGGCTGTGTCCCAGCTTACCAATCTGTTACCGGCAATGGCGGCTTCCTCGCCAAACCAAAAACCCTGGGTGCTACCCTGGCTAACTGTCTGGCTACCGGTTTTGGCCTTTTTACCTTTATCCTCCATTTTCATGATGGGGCTACTCAACCGGGCCGATTACGAATTTTTTCCCTTGCATCTGGCTGCTGTTATCCTGTTAATGGTGACTCGTTCAAGGGAACTTGGCGTCCTCGTCCCCCGAAACAGTCGTAAATTCCAGGTGCTCCTGAGCCTGTGGTGGCTGGCAGCCATCGTCACCACGGTCCTTGTCCTCGACCGGGCCAGTTTCCTGATGGGACTCGTTGGCTTGCTTTTAGTAGCTTGGCGAGTTGGAGGCTGGCCGCTGATCAGGGCTTGGTGGCCGTGCGCGCTTCTTGTGCTCTGGGTTGTTCCGCCCCCATTTGGCTTGCTCGATATCCTGGTGCAAAAACTGCAGGGGCTGGCGGTGCGCGCCTCCCACCATCTGCTCATGCTGCGAGGTATCCTGCATGGCGTCCAGGGGCAGACCATCTACTTGCCTGATCAATCGCTTTTCGTTTCAGAAGCATGTAGCGGGGTGCGTTCACTGGTGACGCTGGGGGCATTCTCCTCGGTCTGGTCCCTTTTCCTGAAACGGGGCTGGATTCATGGCTTTCTGCTGGTAGGGCTTACCCTGGGCTGGGTGCTGGTACTCAATGCCATGCGCATCGTGGTAATCACTATCGCTGCCACACGCGATATCGATTTGCTCAACGGCTGGCCCCATACCGCCATCGGTTTGGCGATGTTTGTGGCTGGCGTGGCTCTGATTGGCTCCACTGATGCGCTATTGGGCCTGGTACGAAGCATCGTGCGTTCACTTCTGCCCGAACGGCGAAAACCTCTTGGTGCCCTCGCTGGCAACCAGGGCGACTACGGCCCCACCCTGTGGCCAAAGGCGGGTAAAGCAACCTGGGGGCCAGCCCAGGTAGCCGCCCTGTGGGCCCTTCTGATCCTGCAAGCAACGGCTTTTGGGATGACACTACTCAACGACCGGATGGTCTGGAAGGCCGAAGCCCACCTCCCCCCCCTAGAAGGGGTACTCCCCAAACAGTTGGCGGGCTGGACCAATGAACTGGGGCCTCGCCTCGAACAATCACGAGGTATGATGGCCCTCGATGTGAAGTCACAGCAATGGCTGTTCAGCAAGGGAACCATGAAAGCGATCGTCAGCATGGACGACCACTTCCCCGGCTGGCACCCCTTGATGGACTGCTACGATTTCTCAGGCTGGAAACGGCTTGGTGCTACGCAGGACGATGCCAAAGAAGGCACTCGGCATATCGCTTTCTATCAGAAATCACTTGATGAAAACGGGTTCCTGGTGTTTGGCCTTCTTAGCCAAGACGGTGACTGGATAGGCAAGCCAGAATTTTTCAACCGATACTGGATCACTTTTATCAACCACATGAAAGGGGTTTGGCTAGGTGCGCATATTGGCGGTACCGAAAGCCTGACCAGGCAGGTTCAGATTTTTGTGGAATCACCCTTCCCGCTGAATGGCTCTGCTATTCGTGACGTCGTCCAACTCTTTGAGGAGGTCCGGTCCATCCTGACTCCGCACCTCTGGCCAGCGAGAAACTGATCCTTATGGCCCGCCCATCGCAGACCAAACCCGGCAAACGCCCGTTTCCCCCAAGCCTCATGCCGTTGATCTGGAATTTGCTCGCGGCTACTCCGGCGGTAGGGGTGGCTTTGCTGGGTGCTTCCGCCGTGACTCTGGATCGCATTGGTCCCCCGGAAACCGCCTTCTACCGCACCCAATCCGTGAAGGCACAACAGGAAGGCAACCTGGATGGCCAAAGGCTCTGCCTGGAAACCTTGAACCGGCTGGAACCCGATAATAGCCAGTGGATGCTGGAGCTGGCGTATGTTCTTGAACAACTCGAAAAAAATGAAAAAGCAGCGGTACTCTGGGTAGCCTTGGCCCCGCCCGACAAGCCCGGCTACGCTCCGGCGCAAACCGAACATGCCAGACGCATCCTGGAACGGCTGGTCAGGAATCCCCCACCCGACCAAACCAGCCAGCTAAATGTCTACCGCCTGGTGGATTTACATATCCGCCAGGGCCTGCGTGCCCGTCCCGGCGACCCTGAACTGTCAATCATGCTCGCAGACCTGCTCCTGGCAGAAAACAAATCCCAGGAGGCCCAGGCTTTTTTGGAAGCTGTGCCTGAATCAGGTCGAACGCCTCAGATCAAGAGCCGCCTCGCTGCCCTGATTTTCCCCAAGGACAAGTTCAAAGCTCAGGAAATGCTTACGGCACAGGGTGAAAAGCTGATCAACGAGGGCAAGAAGGATCCAGGTAACCTGCGTTTACAGCGAGCGATGGCGGATACACAGATGGTGCGCGGCGATCTGGTTGGCGCGGTAACAACCTGGAGCCTGCTACGCGAAAATGCTACTACAGAACTACGAAAGAATGAGGGGACATCCCGCCTGATCCAGATGCACATAGAAAGGATCGATCAACTCTGGAACGCGCCCACTCGCGATTACGGCGCAATCACCGCCCTGATCAAAAGCGGCCTCGATGTGGAACCCCGCTCCCGCCCAATCCTTCAACGCCTGGTGAAGCTGGCTGACTTCGCAGCTTCTGCTCCACTGCCTGATGATGCCACAGCCAAAGAGAAGTTGGAGTCTTCCAGAAAATTGGCCCGTGAAAGGCTTGAGGCCATGCTGGCTAAAGGCGTGTCTCCGGACATCATTCATCTACTTCTGGCTGCAGACTACCATGTGGCGCGCCGGGACCAGATGGCCAGATTGCACTTCGACCTCGCTTACCGTGCCAACCCTAACGATATAGGCGTGGCAAACAACCTGGCCTGGTATCTGGCGCATTACAGCCCGAGGGATTTTGACCGGGCCATCGCCCTGGTGAACTCGGCAATTGAGAAGCAATCCACCAACGGCAGCTTCATCGAGACCCGGGGCCAGATCTACGCCCGCATGGGACAGTTCCGTGAGGCGATCACCGATCTGGAACAGTCACTGACCATCCTGGGCCAGAGGCGGTCCATCCACAACACCTTGATGGAATGCTACGAGGGCCTGGGTGAACCAGACTTGGCCAAGAAGCATAAGACATTGGGGATGGATGCGAAGAAGTAGCTATTGTGTCATTACCTCGCCTTTTTTTATCTGCTTTGACCTAGGCACGGCACCGACAAGCCATACACCAGGGGTAAACTCCCTGATGGCCTAATGGTTTCCTCATGACCAGTCCCGCTGACAAATCTGTCACGAAATCCAGCACGGTCCGTCTTGGTGAGGGACTTTATGACCAAATCCTTGACAGTCTGACTCAAGCCCATTTACCAACGCCAGAAGATCCTCGTTTGCGCGCACTTTTTGGAAACGTTGACCCTGGTGAATCCCATTCGGTTCTGGCTCAATACCTGGAGAGATTGATTCTGCGTGGCTTGTCAAATTACCGAGGCACAGAAAAAGCCAGGCAACAACTTACCGTGGCGCAGAAAATTCTTGACTTGCTACATAGCGAATTAGGCAATACCAATGACACCCCCCTCAGTATTGCATCGCCCCTGCAGCGTTTGCTGGCAATCCACAGCATACCCGTTCAACCTCCGCGCCCGAACAGTCCTTTGGCCCGCTCGACGCTCATCACAGGCGCCCGGTCCGAGTTGAAACTAGGCACTGAATTAGCGCATGAGATCCGTTCGGCTGAAAGCGTGGATATTTTGTGCTCGTTCATTCTCTGGAGCGGCCTTAGGGTTGTTCTCGATGCACTCAGGGAATTGACCGGCCGGCCTCCCCTACCCAATAATCAGCCCCGTCTCCGTATCATCACCACCAGCTACATGGGTCATACAGAAATCAAGGCAGTAAAAACACTCCTGGAACTGCCCAGGACCCTGATTCGTGTCAATTATGACACCAAGCACGGGCGTTTGCATGCCAAAGCGTACCTGATCCATCGCCCCACAGGATTCGGGTCGGCTTACATCGGGTCGGCCAATCTCTCCAAGTCAGCCTTGTCCGAAGGCCTGGAGTGGACCACCAAGATCAGCCAGTACGAGTTGCCCCATCTCTGGAGCAAAATCACACACACTTTTGATGCCTATTGGCTAGACGCGGAATTCCAGTTGCTGACGCAAACTGATTTACCCACGCTGGAAAAAGTGCTGGCGGCGGAAAAATGCGGACAGTTGGCCGACAACCAATTGCTCACATTCATTGATGTAGCCCCTTACCCATTCCAGCAAGAGATACTGGACATCCTGTTAGCCGAAAGAACCCTTGGGAAGAACCAGCATCTGGTAGTTGCCGCAACCGGCACCGGCAAAACCATGATTGCCGCTTTTGATTACCAGAATTTTTGCGAGGGTAACAATCCAAGGCCATCGTTACTTTTTATTGCCCATCGGGAAGAAATTTTGTGTCAGGCACTCAACACCTTCCGGGTAGTGCTTCGGGATCAAAATTTTGGCGACCTGGTGGTTGGTGGCAGTAATGAAACTAGCAGGCCCCACCTTTTCTGTTCCATCCAGAGCTTCCATAGCCGCAGCATGCTCCTGCTTGCTGCTGAAAAATTCGACTATGTGGTGGTGGACGAATTCCACCATGCGGCAGCCTCCAGCTACCAGGCTCTCCTTCAGCATGTGAAACCCAGGGTCCTGCTTGGCCTGACCGCCACACCCGAGCGCACTGACAATCTTGATATCCTCCAGTGGTTTGGTGGCCGACCAAGCGCGGAGATTCGCCTGCCTGATGCAATTAACCGGGACCTGCTGGTGTCGTTTCAGTATTTTGGTGTGAGTGACTCGGTCGACCTGAGCACTCTTGATTGGCAGCATGGCGGGTACAAGCTGGCGGAACTGGATCATATCCTTTCCAGCAATAGCTCCAGAGCTGGCCTGGTAATCGACAAGGTAAACGAACTGCTGCTTGATCCCTTCGAGGCCAGGGCACTCGGTTTTTGCGTCAGTATTGAACATGCGAAATACATGGCTGAACAGTTTATTCGTTGTGGTTTCAAAGCGGCTAGCTTGTCGTCCCAAAGCTCTGCTGAAGCGCGCCGAACCATCCAGCAGCGTCTTGTCAATAAAGAAATCAATTTCTTGTTTGTTGTTGATCTTTACAATGAAGGCGTTGACATCCCGGCGATTGACACAGTGCTCTTTCTGCGGCCCACAGAAAGCCTGACTGTTTTTCTGCAGCAGTTAGGGCGTGGACTGCGTAAATTCAAAGGCAAGCAATGCCTCACTGTGCTGGATTTCATTGCGGCACACCGGCGCGAATATCGGTTTGCCGCCCGATTTCGAGCGATGATCACAGACCGCACCGCCAGCCTGAGAGACCAGCTTGAGGACGATTTCACCTGCCTGCCAGCAGGATGCATTATCCGCCTGGAACGCGTCGCCCGTGAGAGGGTACTGGAGAACATCACCCAAAGCCTCGCAAACTCCACCCGATCGATTATTCTGGGCATCAAGGACTATTTCTCTATCCATGGTCGCCCTCCTGGTATGCTCCAGGCCGCAGACTTCCTTGCCACCGACCTGGCCATATTATGCAAGCGCGGTCTCTGGACCCGCTTGCTTGCGGAAGCCCGCCTGGTTCCGGCTTTTGTTTTGCCAGAAAAAATTGAGGGCATTTTCTCCGATGGGCTCCATCGAGCCAGCCACTGGGATGATCCGGAATTCTTGCGCACGATTCTGGTCTATCTGGAGCAGGGCCCGGTATCCTGCAACTTGCCACTGAAAAAAGTCATGCTTCACCAGTTCCTGGCCACGGTTTTGGGCAAGACTGGTGAATCTCTCACATTTGCGGACGCCGACACATTGGTTCGCCAGTACGAACCAATCCGCGAAAGTGCCAAGGCCCTGGTTCAGGCACTGCTCCCGCTGGCCCATCCTGGCACGCAACCTTTTGCCAATCTTAATATACCGCTGACCCTGCACTGCCAATACACCCGCGATGAAATCCTCCTTGGGCTGGGTAGATGGACCTTCACCAATCGTCCGTCATTTCGCGAGGGTGTCCTTCACCTTCCTGAAAAAAAAATGGATATCTTCTTTGTCACCCTGCAGAAAACGGAAAAAGACTATTCCCCCACCACCTTGTACGAGGATTTCGCCTTATCGCCCTGCGAATTCCACTGGCAGACGCAGAGTCAGACTTCCGTTCAATCAGAGACCGGGCAGCGCTATCTCCGCCACCATGAAAACGGTTATTCCCCTCTGCTTTTCGTCCGGGAAAAAAATACCACATCCTCAGGCCGAAGGGCCCCCTATTATTTCCTCGGGCCATGCCACTATCTACGGCACACCGGGTCGAAACCTATCAGTATCGTCTGGAAGCTAGCTACCCCCATGCCTGCCCGCCTATTCCGTCAGGTAGGGCTGGAAGGTGTGGCTTAACTCACTCACGTTTTACGGCGCTTTGCCATTCCAGGCCCAGTGAAGTCAGCATGTCGCGGCGGGCCAACACGGCCCATGGGCTGTTGGGATATTTGTCCACCAGCTTCTTCAGGTCAGCATTGCGGTCCTTTTCCATTTGTTTGCCAGCCCGGTCGCCGCGTAATTTGGTGCTGCTAGCCAACCGCCAACCGGAATGTCCTTTTTCCAGAGCCGGCAACTCCTTGCGAATGGAACCCAAGGCTGACTGGTACTCATACAGGTAGGCGATTTGCGCCTCCAGACGGGCTTTCAAAAACTGAAAATGCGCCTGATACCGAAGAGGCTCTTTCTCCAGGCCATCAGCCAACTCCTTCAGGGTTTCCAGATCACCTTCCACCAGGGCAAAGATGGTGGCCACCTGCTTCTGGTTGCGTTCCACATCCTCCTTGAAACGCGTTTCATTCGCAGGTTTTCCGTAGAAATCAACCAGGGTCTCAAGCGTTATTTTCTTATCCTGCCGGACCCGCATCACCCCCTCCTTGAGCGCCATGGGCGGTTCTAGCCCCGAAAGGGCCCATAAATCCACCTGGGATTGAAGCATCGCCTTGCGAAGTGGTGTGCCCTCATCCCCTTTCTCGATAAAGGCCGCCACGGCCTTGGCATCCAACACTGGCAAGGTGTCGGCATGCAAGGTGCCACCCATGCGGCCACGCTTGACTGGTGGCAGATCCAGTTCCCTCAACACCTGTCCATTCAGCTCAAATCCCATTTTTTCACCGGTTTTTCCCCTGGCCAGATCAGGCATGGGCGCTGCCGGCTCAGCCGGGTCGTAGGCAACCCCGTTTTCAGCAGGTTTGCCTGCGTGCTGGACCAACATTTCAACACTTTTTCCGTCCCGCTTGGTGCTTTCAAGCCTTTCCGCCAGGGGCGGAATTGCCCGGCGCGCGTTAGCGTTCATACCTTGATTAACCTGCACCAGAAGCCGGCCCCAGTCGACAGGATTTTGCGGCTCCGAATCCATGCTGATAATCTGGTTCAGCACCTCATACAGTGCCAGCGGGAGCAGGCCCATCGGGGCCTCATCTATCTCAAACGAATTCTGACCCTTGCCACAGCCCAGTACCACCTCCACACCCGCAGGAGGACTTATCGCCAGTTTTTCAAAATTCTCGGGCATCGGGTCGCTACCCGGACGCTCTTGACCAATAACCGGATTGAACCGGAATACATCCAGAACCAGCACCTTTTGCCTGGCTGGACTGGATTTCAGTTTTTCCATCACCCAGTCAAGTGGTATCAGGGTGGATGGTTGCGACAAATCCCCCTCCAGTGGCGCTAAATAGGCTTTGCCTTCAATCACCGCGCCATGACCAGTGAACCAGACCAGGGCTGAATCCTGCTTCCGGCTCAAACTCAGGAATTCTTCAATCGCTTTCTCCAGATTCTTTTTCAGCGGTATGGGGCCGCCGGGAATGGCATCGGAGATATGGGCTATCTGGGAAGAAGGGTAGCGGAGCCCCACCTGCAAGGCCCGCCCCAGTTTGTCGAGCCCCTTCCAGGAGTTGGCAGCCCCCTGCTGTAACGGATTGGCATACAGATATTCGTTGATGGCAATCAATAGGGCCCGACGGGGAAAATGTGCCGTGGGAGAACGGGCATTCACCCCTTTTGTGGCACCTGATTTACCGGTTTGCTGCGATGAGTCTTCGGGCTGATTGCCTGCCTCAGACAATTCGGCTCGAATATCCGGGGACACTGGCTCATTTTGTTTCACCATCCGCGAGGTGATGAAGGCAGATACCAACATACCTGCAGCAAGAAGCCAAATCAGAGCCAGCATGAGCCAATGGACAACGCTGGCCTTGGGTCTGCGCTTGCGGGGCGCAGGATTTTCTTGCCGTGGCACGGCAAATTCCTGCGGCACCTGGTTTTCCCCACCAGCTTGGCGAGGAGCAATGGGGGGAGGACTTACAACAGGCACCGGCCCAGTCCGGGGCGCCCGCACCTGAAGATTCTTCCCACATTGGGTGCAGCGGAATGGTTTGCCTAACCAGGCAGATGGAACCACCACCACATGCTGACACGCCGGGCATTTGACAGTGACCGAATTGCCGGGATTATCCTTTGAAAAAGCGTCTGCCATTGGGTTTTTCCGGTTTTTGTCGCTAATGCCCCGCCTGGGACAACCCCCATCCTCCAGAATACGGTACCCCGGATGGATAGTCTCAGGGAAAGCAGTTGTAGCGCGATTCGTTATTGAAAGCATCGGCCCGGAAAAATGCCGCATAGCTTCCAATTTCGGGTAGCCGCTGCTTGACCCACGCCCATAGCGGTGCTATTAATTTTCAGGAACATTGTTTCAACAAGAATCTGTTCACGGAGTATGTCATGGTTCAACCAATAGCCTGTGCCACGCGACACACCCAAGTCCTAGTCCTGGGAGCTGGGCCCGCAGGGGCCAGCTCCGCCGCATTTTGCGCCCAGGCAGGCCTGAAAACCATGCTGCTTGAAAGAGAAAAAGGCCCCCGCTTTCATGTCGGGGAATCTCTTATGCCAGACACCTACTTCACACTCAAGCGCTTGGGTGTTCTTGAAAAATTGCAGACCAGTCTTCACACCCGAAAATACTCCGTCCAGTTTGTCACCGAAACTGGCAAGGAATCGCAACCTTTCTACTTCTTTGAGAACAACCCCCACGAGTGTGCGCAAACCTGGCAGGTGATTCGTAGCGAATTCGATGCCATGCTGGTTGACAATGCTTCTTTCCATGGAGTGGAAGTCTATCAAGGAACACACGCCCTGGATGTAATCACCGATCCAGGCAACCCAGGTAAAGTAATTGGTGCCAGGGTGCGTCAGCAAGGAGTTGGCGAGTTTGATATATTTGCCGATGTCGTGGTAGATGCCACCGGCCAATCGGCTCTTATTGCTAACAAACTCAACCTGCGTGTTTCGGATCCCTTATTGCGTAACGCCAGCATCTGGACCTATTACAAGGGAGCTTCCCGCGAGGGGGGGCTGGATGAGGGTGCCACTTTGATACTGGCTATCCAGAAGAAAAAAGGCTGGTTCTGGTATATTCCACTAGCCAACGATATAGTTTCGGTGGGGGTGGTTGGGCCCATCGATTACCTCTTGAAAGGCCGCGGTGGTGCCGAAGCTATTTTCAATGAAGAACTCGAGCGGTGTCCAGGGGCGAAGCAACGCGTGGAACCCGGGCAGCGTCTGGGGGAGTTTTTTACCACCAAAGATTTCAGCTACAAATCAAGCCAGGTGGCTGGCGATGGTTGGGTGCTGGTGGGTGATGCCTTTGGTTTTCTCGATCCAGTTTACAGTTCAGGCGTTTTCCTCGCCTTGAAAAGCGGGGAAATGGCTGCTGATGCCATCCGTTCTGCTTTCCAGGCCAACGATTTTTCCGGCGCAAGGCTGGGAGCTTGGGGACCATTGTTCCTGCGGGGAATGGACCGCATGAAGCGACTGGTGCATGCTTTTTACGAAGGGTTCAATTTCGGCACATTCATCCGCAAGCACCCGGATATGAAGCGGCACCTCATCGACTTGCTGATTGGCGATTTGTTCAAAGACAGCGTCGACGCCATCATTCTGCCGCTCGATGCCATGCGCGAGGAAAACCGCCTCATGCAAGCCCAGGAAATGGAAATGGAAAAGACCATGGCCAGCCAAGCCATAGCCTACTGACGGTCAAGATTCACCCGGCTGGCTTTCTTGTTTTTTGTGCTAACCTGTTTCAAGTCCCCCGGGATGTGATCCTGAGGGGCTTGATTGATTTCCCCCGGCCCTGACGGGTCGGCCTGCATTGTCGTTTTTTCAGTGTGTATTGGGTGCCTTAATGGCAAAGCGGGTGAAAAAAGAAAAGATTGATCCGGCTGCGGGCTCAGGCGTGCAACCTGAATTTCTCGTTCCCACATTCAACCCGCAAAATCTAGCTGATTTTGCCAACGAGCTTGCCAGTCAGCCCTTAATGCACTCGGTCTTCGAAGCCTTGCTGGCAGGCCGTAGCGCTACCATTGATGGAGCTTGGGGTTCCGCTGCGGGCCTGGCAGTGGGTGCTTTGGCCAGCCGCTGCCCCGGGGTGCTCCTGGTGGCGGTGTCACAGCAGCGGGATCTCGATCCATGGCGGCTGGAGCTGGAAAGTTTCACTGGTCGCCCAACTCTGATATTTCCTGCCCTTTCCTGCCTCCCGGGTGAGGAAGAACGGGTGGACCCAGCCACCCCGGCCCGCTTGCGAGTGCTGGGAGCGTTGGCGGGGGTGGGCGAACGGCCGGGAATTTTGCTTGCCAATGTGCATACGCTGTTACAGCCAGTGGCCAGCCCCCAGTCTCTGGACGCGCGCCGTCGCCGTATCGATCGTGGTCAAATCCTGGACCAGGAAGAGCTGATCACCTGGCTGGTAGAAGCAGGTTACCGGACATCCGATGCTGTAGAATTTCCGTGCGAATTCGCTCGGCGCGGGGGTTTGGTGGATGTCTGGTCGCCGGAGTCTCCGCATCCAGCCAGGCTTGAATTTTTTGGCGATGATGTGGAATCAATTCGACACTTTGCCGGGGATACCCAGCGCAGCCTGGGTCAGGTGGAATGGGCGGATCTCCTGCGGGTGAAATCAGATGGAGACAGCGTTTCCGCCGCCACCGGCAAACTGATGGAAGGAGCAGCCGCTCATCTGGTGGAGCATCTACCCAAGGGGTCGTGGGTGGTCTGGGTGGAGCCACGCGAATTGCGCGAGCAGGCTACCAACCTTTGTGACCGATCCGGCAAGCTGGGTGGCCTCTTCAGCGTCGACCAGATGCAACAGGCCCTGGCCAGCAGGCCCAGTATCGCCCTCTCAGCGATGCCAGCAACCAGCGTCGAGGAGACCTGCCACCTGTTGGTGGAGTCGGTGGAACGACTCTCGGGCAATATCCAGCGGGTGCGTGACGAACTCGACGAGGTGGCGCGTCGGGATCGGGTGCTGGTGGCCTGTGGTAGCGATGGGGAGGTGGTCCGGCTCGGTGAAGTGCTTGCGGCCGGTCAAGTCGCCCAAGGCGACCGGTTGCGTATTGTCCGGGGCTGCCTGCGAGCTGGTTTTCGGCTCATTCCTGGCCAGACAGGCGAGGTAAGCGCTACCGAGGGCTGGGTCCTGCTTGGTAGCCAGGAATTGTTTCACCGCGAGGTGGTAGGTGGCATGGCCCTGCCAGACGCCGGGCAGACCAGAGGCAAACGACGGGTGGAATCCCGCGCCATCGATTCCTTCCTTGAGCTGACGCCAGGTGACTTGGTGGTGCATGTAGCGCATGGCATTGCCCGCTACCTGGGAATGGAATTGCTGGACAGGCTGGCAGCCACCGCCATCACGGGCAGTTCCGGCTCACGACCCATTGAGGAGGCAGAGGAGGCTGCCCGGGCAGGCCGTGCCGAGGAGCACCTTGTGCTCGAATTCCGTGAGGGTGTGCGCGTATTTGTGCCCGTGTCGCGGATTCATCTGGTGCAAAAATATGTCGGTGCCTCAGGTGAGGGGGTGGAGCTGTCGCGCTTTGGCTCAGCTGCCTGGCAAAAAAAGAAGGAAAAGGCGGCTGCAGCTGTCATTGATCTCGCCGCCGACATGATCACCCTCCAGGCCGCACGGGCAGCCAATCCGGGTCGGGCCTGGCCACAAGACAGCGAATGGCAGCGCGAATTCGAGGCATCCTTTCCCTTTCGGGAGACCGAGGATCAATTGGCCGGGATGCGCGAGATCAAGGCAGACCTAGAGCGTCCCAGGCCCATGGATCGGCTCATTTGCGGCGATGTGGGCTTCGGCAAGACCGAACTGGCCCTGCGTGCAGCCTTCAAGGTGGCTGATGCCGGCGGGCAGGTGGCCGTGCTGGTTCCTACTACGGTGCTGGCGGAGCAGCATTTCCGCACATTCACATCCCGCATGGCAGAATACCCATTCACTATCGCCTGCCTAAACCGTTTCCGGGGCCATGCCGAACAGCACCGCATCCTCAAGGGACTCGCCGAAGGCACGGTGGACATTGTGGTGGGAACGCACCGGCTGGTAAGCAAGGATATACGCTTCAAAGATCTGGGGCTGGTGGTTATCGATGAGGAGCAACGATTTGGGGTCGAGCACAAGGAAAGATTGAAAATGTTGCGTGAGAAAGTGGATGTCCTGACCATGACAGCCACGCCAATACCCCGCACACTCCATCAGGCACTTTTGGGCATCCGCGACATCTCCAATCTGGAGACTCCCCCGCCTGACAGGCAACCGGTGGAGACCCGGGTGTTACGCTTCGACGAAAGCCTGATCCGCCACGCGGTACTCCGCGAGCTTAACCGTGATGGGCAGGTTTTCTTCGTCCACACCCGGGTGCAAGACATCCACCAGCTCGCTGAACGGCTGCGCAAAATCGTGCCGGAGGCCCGCATGGTGGTGGCGCATGGCCAGATGCACGGCGACGAACTGGAGGATGCGATGGTTCGCTTCCTCAACCGCAAGGCTGACATCCTCGTCTCCACCACCATCATCGAGAGCGGGCTTGATATTCCATCCGCCAACACCATTTTCATCAACGAGGCCGATCACTACGGCCTGGCCGAACTGCACCAGCTGCGTGGCCGCGTGGGGCGCTCTAAAACCCGCGCCTATGCCTACATGCTGCTCGACCCAGCCAAGGCCAGCCGGGGCATGGATGGCGGCGCAGCCCGCCGATTGAAGGCGATCGAAGAGTTCACCGCCCTGGGTTCTGGCTTCAAGATCGCCCTTCGCGACCTGGAGATCAGGGGTGCCGGCAATCTTCTGGGCACGCAGCAATCTGGCCATATCTCGGCTGTTGGCTATGAGCTTTATTGCCAGTTGCTTGATAATGCCGTGCGCCAGATGCGCAACCAACCACTGGCCGAACCCCTGGAAGTGCATGTTGACCTGGGCTGGCCAGCCTACCTGCCGCGTGACTTCATCCCTGGCCAGAAGGCCCGCATCGAAGTCTACCGCCGTCTGGGGCGGGTGCGTACGCTTGACACCCTGCGCGATTTTCGCCAGGAGATGCAAGACCGGTTCGGCTCCATCCACCCCACTGTGGAATGGCTGTTCCGCCTGGTGGAAGTGCGCGTGCGTTGCGACAGCTGGAAGATTAGCACTATCCAGTTCGACCGCTCCCAGGGCGAATATGGCCCAGTGGATCTGGTGCTGGTCGGTCGCCAGCCCGTTCGGCTGGAGGAATTGGCAAAAACCAGCCAGCGCTTCCGCAGGGCCGATGAAAACCACCTCTACTGTCGGCTGCAGGCCAACGAAATGCCGGACGATCGGCTCTATGCCCTGATCATCTCACTGGTGCCCTTGCGAGGTCGGGAACCAACGATAGAAATAATTGATCCCTGAGACAAAGGGAAGGTCTTGCCTGGCAAAAATACTATTCGGTTCCTCAGCTAATCCCGGATACGGGCCTGTTACAGACACATGTGGATGAATCAGACCGGAACCGCTCCCAAAAATGCTGTGTATTGACAGGCGTGAACCAATTTCCAGTAAAGAGCCTCAAGAAAGGCGGTCCTTAGGGACCGCCTTTCCCCGAACAAAACCGCCTGAGATTTACTTTTCCGCCTTCAGCACCTTCCCCTGGGCATCGATTGGCCCGGCAGCGACGCGGTTGAGCCGATCAGGGTGGAGGTGTTTTTCGGCAACCTCACGCACACGCCCAACCGTGACCTTACCCACCTCAGCACGAAAACGGTTCAGGAAGTCAAGTCCCAGGTTGTGCCTTTCCACAGCCTGAAGCCGCTCTGCCAGGGCCGCCCCTCCATCAAACTGGAAAGCCAGGCTACCTACTAGATAGCTTTTGGCATCTTCCACCTCAGCAAGCGTTGCGTCCTCGGCGCGGATACGGGTGATTTCTTCCCGGAAACGCTTTTCCACCCGGGCGAAATTGGCAGGATCAGTGCCGATATAGCATAAAAAGATGCCCGGCCGCAGGTCAGCGGAAGAACAGATCTGTGCGTTCACGGTGTAAGCCAGACCTTCACGGTCACGCAAGCCGCTGGAAAGCCTGTCGGTGAAACCCGGCCCGGTCCCCAGCACATGATCCATTACCAGCAAGGCATGGAAATCAGGATCGGTGCGGCGGATGCCCACATGCCCCATCAGGAATTGCAGTTGCACCGTTTCGGGCATACTGATCACCTCACTGACGGGTGCTCCTGTGGGAAGAGCAGGCAGTTCTGGCAGGGCCGGGGCTGGCCTGGCTGGCCAGGCGGCGGTCAGCTTCCGTAATGTCTGCTCCATTGCGGCGCCATCAAAATCACCAACCAGCGACAACACCAGATTGCCCGGCGTGAATACCCTCCCGTGAAAAGCCCTGGCATCCTCAACCGTGAGTTTTTCAACGGTTTGGCGTTTGCCAGCCCCGGCGCGCCCCATCGGATGGGCTGCGCCATAGATCACACGGGCCAAAGCCTCGCGGGCACGCTGCATCGACTGCTTTTCACCCTCTGCTATTTCGGAAATCTGCAACTTCCGGTTCCGGTCGAAGGCGTCAGTCGGAATGACCGGATAGGCCAGAGCCGAAAGGATCAGCTCCAGGGACCGGTCTGCCTGGGGGGTAAGCACACGTAAACCAGCTCCCCGCGAGTCGATCGACCACTGGGCCCCCATCGACTCCAGTTCCTCCGAAAAGGCCTTGCCATCCATCTTCCTGTCACCCTGGCCGAATCCCTCCTCCAGCAATGAACCGGTCAACTGGGCCAGCCCGGCCTTGTCGGCAGGCTCGTGAATCCTTGCCTCCCGCCAGCGAGCCGCCAGGTTTACCACGGGCTGTTCGCGGCGCTCCAGCAACCATACGGTGGTGCCGGAGGGCAGTTGCACCCGCCTGGCGCCTGCCAATGGATTGATGGCGCTCCCCGATGCCAATTCGGATTCGGAGCGATCCAGCCGGCGGCGGCTCGGATTGGCCTTGGCTTTCCCTGCCGCTTCACCCCCTCCGCCCGCTCCCATCTTCGGGATCGACACCACTTTAGCGCGGTTGTTTTCTGATAGAAACCGGGCGGCAACCTGCTGTACCTGGGCTGAAGTGACCCGACCTATACCTTCCAGATAAGCCTTGGCCTGGCCAACTTCGCTGTGCGCCAGGCTCATCGCTACGCTTTGCGCCAGTCCGTGCACCGTGTCACGAGCATAAATCGATTGAGCCAGCAACTGGCGGCGCACGCGGTCGAGTTCCCGGGGATCAACTTCCCTGGCGACCAGCAGAGCGATCTCCTCATCGATGATCTTCTCGGCCTTGGCCAGGTCAGCCCCGGCCACCAACTCCACCTGCACACCAAACCAGCCGGGATATTTGCCGGTGTCGTTGGAGGCGCTTACCGCGCTGGCTATTTCCTCTCTCTCCACCAGCCGGCGGTACAATCGCGAACTTTTGCCATCTGCCAACAGGCTCGCAGCCAGATCCAGAGCTGGTTCTGCCGGATCGTTGCGCTTCATCGATGGATAGCCGATAAGGATTCTGGCCACTTCAAACTTCGAGGGCATGGACACGCGGACCGGCAACTTGACCGGCTCCGTCGGCAGTTCCCGACGGGCCGGCAGTTTGGCTGCGGCGATATTCCCCAGGTGTTTTTTGATTTTGGTCATGGCGGTTTCGGTCTCAAACCCGCCCGCAACTACCAGCAGCGCGTTGTTGGGGTGGTACCATCGACGGTAGTGATTGAGGATGCCATCTGCCTGGGCGGCGCGCACATGCGCTGCCTCGCCGATTACCGGGTGCCCATACGGACCTTTCGGGCCAAATAACAGCGGCAGCAAGACCTTGCTTTCCAGATCCCAGGGTTCGTCCTCGTTGCGCTTCAGCTCTTCAATCACCGCCCCTTTTTCCTGCTGGAATTCATGCCGGGAGTCGATGCGCAGGTTACGGATGCGATCGGCTTCGATCTCCAGGGCTTTTTCCCAGCGGTCGGCGGCGAAATCGAAGTGATAGGCCGTCACATCTTCCGAGGTAAACGCATTGTTGGCACCGCCATTTTTCAGCGTGATGCGATCGATATCGCCAGGCATCAGGCGGTCGGTGCCCTTGAACATCAGGTGCTCGAGGTAGTGCGACAAGCCTGTCTGGTCCAGGTCCTCATCAGCAGCCCCCACATTGAAAACCAGCATGGTGGTCACCGTGGCGGCCCCTGGCATCGGCACCAAGGCCACTCGCAAGCCATTCTCCAGGCGATGGGTTTGCACCCGGTCGTACAGGCCCAAGGCAGAGACCAACACCGGATCCCGGCTCTGTGCCATCAGGTTCGAAGTTGCCAGGCAAAAAAAGCCCAGTAGTATCACCAGTTTCCGGAAGGCTATCATCCGTCACTCCTGTGCTTTGGGCGGGGCACCAACTACCCCTATTTCGCCCGGTTTCTCTTTTTCAAGCTGCCTGAGACGCTGGTAAATTTCCATGTCACGGCGCTTTTGCTGCAGCCCGGGACGAATACTGCCAAAATAGATCCCCACACCCAAGGCCAGCATGGCGAGGAATTCGAAACCAAACACCCAGTAAATCTCCGCAAACACCCCACCCTTCCCGCTTGACCGATAGAAGCGGGGATTGAAGCGCCAGACTTGCCAACTACCAGGAGGCTTGTTGCTTTGGCCTGACATCTGCCTGGTCTCCGAGGTAAAAATTTATGGCCCAGCCTATTGGGACGCCATAGCCCATTCGGGAATCTACCAGCGGTTCCGCCACTTTTGGAGTGCTCCCATACAGTATTCATGATAGAATGACTACCTGCAGGCGACTTGTCCGACTTCAGGATTCCGCCCCTTCATTCGAGGAACGCCCCGCGTGAGCCAGGACCGTATCGGCGAGTATTTGCAACAGTTCGCTGCCACCCGACAACAAATGCTTGAGCAGTTGCGCAAGGTTATCGTTGGTCAGACCATGGTTATCGAGCAGATACTGGCGGGGATCTTCACCCGCGGACATTGCCTGCTTATCGGCGTGCCGGGGTTGGCCAAGACGCTGCTGGTAAGCAGCCTTTCCGAAATCATGGAGCTATCTTTCAAGCGAATCCAGTTCACGCCCGACCTGATGCCAACCGACATCACCGGCACCATGATTCTCGATGAGTCCTCGGGTCGTCGAGAATTCCGGTTTGTGCAAGGTCCGGTCTTCACAAATATCTTGCTGGCTGATGAAATCAACCGCACTCCCCCAAAAACCCAGGCCGCTCTTCTACAGGCTATGGGTGAGCGCGAGGTGACAGTGGGTCAGGATACCCACAAGCTACCCGACCCCTTCTTCGTTATTGCCACGCAAAACCCTATCGAGCAGGAGGGCACCTATCCTCTACCGGAAGCCCAGCTTGACCGTTTCATGTTCACAGTCCGGGTCGATTACCCCAGCCTCGACGAAGAGAAGAAAATCCTGCAGACCACTACCCGATCGGGTGAAAAGGAAAAGCTGGACAAAATCCTCTCAAACAAGGCTATCAGCAACCTGCAAAAATTGGTTCTGAGTGTGCCTGTAGGCGATTATGTGCTGGATTATGTGGCTCGCCTGGTGCGCGCAACACGCCCCAACACCGAAGGTGCGCCCGACTTCTGTAGCCGGTGGCTCGATTTTGGCGCTGGCCCACGCGCTGGCCAAAACCTGGTCAAGGCGGGGCAGGCTTTCGCCGCCATGGACGGCCGCTATAGCGTTTCGCTCGACGATATCCGCAAGGCCGCCGAACCGGTTCTTCGCCATCGTATTGGCGTGAACTTCCAGGCCCAGGCCGAAGGAAAGAAAGCCGAAGATATTATCACTAAGCTACTTGAAACCATCCCCGAACCCGAAGTGGGTCGCTATGCGAAAGGGGCAAGACGCTAGACTGGAGCCGAACCGTTTGAGAATTGGCTCTGCTCTCCCCTACAACTAAGCGTTGGCGGAATTGAAGTTTCTGGTTTAATCTCTTGAAATCATTGCTTTCCTGAAAGCTTCCCAAAGGAGGTTGACTGTGCGTTATCGCCTGTTTTTATCCTGGTTGTCCCCACGCTTTCTAGCGCATGTTTTTCACGGGCTTGCCTGTGCCTTGGCCCTTCTCACCGGCTTGAGGGCTTTGGCAGCCGATAATGCCCCCACTGCGGCCCAGGTGGCGGAAACAGAAGCTGCCCTGCCCGACTTGGCTAAGATCACACCGTTTGCCCGACAGATCCCCGTGGTGCTGGTCACCCGGGATCCACGCAAACCTGAAACCTGGACCAAGCTGAAGGACTTCTGGAATGAGGCTCCCATCGAATCGGTCGATCCGGCGACGGGTGCTAAAATCACCCGCACAGCAGTGTATATCAAAGTCCCTCTAGGCCTGAACACCGCCCCGACCATCCCGGTCGAAAATCCGCTTACCAAAGAAAAGGTCCTGCTCGGCAAGAGGCTCTACTTTGATACCGTTATCTCTTCGAACAACAAGGTTTCGTGTGCCTCGTGCCACAACCCGGCCTTGGGTTTCACGGATAACCTGAAGACTTCCACCGGGATTTTTGACCAGAAGGGTGGCATGAACGCACCCACTGTTTACAACAGCGCCTTCCATCCTTTGCATTTCTGGAATGGCCGTGCCGACACCTTGGAAAACCAGGCCCAGGGCCCCCCCCAAAATCCTGTCGAAATGCATGACGGGAAGGGAATACCCTGGTATCAGGTGGTAACCCGCCTTCGGGCCAACCCCGAATATGTCGAGGCATTCGCCAAGGTTTTCGGCACACTGCCAACCCGCGATGCCACAGCCAAGGCCATCGCTGCCTACGAGCGTCTGGTGCTAACCGGCAATTCCATTGTCGACCGGGCCGAGTTGGCAATGCGCACCCGTGTGGAGGAGGAAGGCGAAGGTAAACTGGAAACCAGCGCCGCCGACTTCTCCAAGGTGCTAAAAGAAGCTTTCGCAGCCAAGGACAGGGAAGTCCTTGGCGCACTTGGACTGGATAGCCAGGAGGGCAAAGGCCTTGAAAAAGTGACTGAAATTGCTGCGGCCATTCAACGGGGCAAAGTGTTGTTCAGCAACAAAGCCCGCTGTAATACTTGCCATGTGGGCGACAACTACTCCGACGGTGCCTTTCATAATCTGGGCGTGGGGGCCAAAGACGGCCAATGGCCAGCCGATGGTGATCTGGGCCGATTTGGGGCACAGGCGACCGGGCACAAAAATCCCAGCCTGGTTGGCGCATACAAAACCCCAGGATTGCGCCAACTCGTTGCCACGGCGCCCTACCTGCACGATGGTAGCGAGGCCACCCTGGAAGGAGTAATCGACCTGTACAACCGGGGCGGCAACCTCAATCCCCACCTGAGCATCAAAATGCGCGATGAGCCTGCCGAGCGCGAAGCAGCCATCAACGGTCAAACCGCAGTAATACCCCGCAAGCTGCTGCTCACCCCCGAGGAAAAGAAGGATTTGGTGCTTTTCCTGCGCGCTCTACAGGGAGATCCCGCACCCGCTATTTTATCCAACCCTTGATCCGGCCTATCCGCCGGTGACTATGTCTTGAAAATCTGCGACGATACCCAGGCGGCGGGAATTTCCTGTCGCCTGTTTTTTTCTGCGCCATTGGGCGCTTGCCTTTTGCCATGAACCGAGGCAGCGATGGGATTGTGGATGCGCGTCTTTGCTCTTTCCGAGGCTACGCCCAACCCGGTTTCGCTTGCCGAGCTGGTCAGTAAATTGCTACCCGGGACCACTTGCCATTTTGGGGCAGACGGTAATGGATGGTTTTCCCTGGAGATGCGACCACCCACAGGCGGGCCGATCCTGCTCGACCGGTACGGGGTGCAGGAGGAAGGTATCCGCCATGACCTGAACACCTGGGCCGCGTGGGTAGAGACCTGCGACTACTGCGATGAGGCCCCCGCCCTGATGGAGCGGATTATTCAGTCACAGCAATTCATCACGATGCGCCGGAGCCTTGACACACCGGACGAATCGGGCGTGGAGCGGCTTTGCTCAGGCATATGTCGCCACCTGGCAACCTGTCTGGACGGTATCTGGCAATCGGATGACGAGGGACTATCGTCCGCCGATGGCACTTTGTTGTTGAGGGAGTTCTGAGTATGGCCGACAAGCTCCCCCCCACGCCCCCCAAAGGCAAACAGCCCCGCAGCGTGGAGAGTTATCTCCGCCCCGATGTGGTGCAGCAGGTGCAGCGGCTGGACCTGCGGGCGCGGTTTATTGTGGAAGGGTTCCTCAGCGGGCTGCACGGCAGCCCATTTCAAGGTTTCTCGGTGGAATTCTCGGAGCATCGACGGTACACCCCGGGCGATGACATCAAGGACATCGACTGGAATGTCTACGCAAAAACCGAAAAATACTATGTCAAGAAGTTCAAGGCCGAAACCACCATGCAAGGGTGGCTGGTTGTGGACTCCAGCGCCAGCATGGGCTGGACATTCCGCCAGGAAATGACCAAATTCGATTACGCCGTGAGCCTGGCGGCTGCACTGGCTCATCTGATGA